>CAIOKD010000066.1 GCA_903858835.1 uncultured Verrucomicrobiota bacterium | reverse complement strand
CGTCGAGGCCATCGAGCGGGTGATGCCCAGCGTCGTCAACGTCGAGGGTTCCGCCGATGTCGATCCGAACAGTGCCGATGATCGATTCATGGCCGAGTTCTTCGGATGGCGGCTCCAGCAGGTTCAGGAGGCGGTGGTCAGTCGTGGTTCCGGCGTGGTCATCGACGAAGAGGGCTACGTGCTGACCAATGTCCACGTGGTCGACGGCGTGAAGCGGGTCTTCGTGAAATTCAACGATGGCTCGGAGCCCATCGAGGCTGAACGGTTGGCACTCAACGCGGGCAAGGACGTGGCCCTCCTGCGGCTCAAGGCTCCCGGTCGCAGATTCAAGGCCGTGAAGTTCGCCAAGGACGACGACCTGCTTCTGGGAGAGACCGTCATCGCGCTGGGCAATCCCTTCGGATACGCCGGGTCGGTGAGCCGGGGCATCCTCAGTTCACGAGCCCGCCGGGGTCCCAACGAGGATCGTTCCCGGGGCGAACTCGACACGCTCGACTGGATCCAAACCGACGCCGCGATCAATCCGGGTAATTCCGGAGGTCCGTTGATCAACCTTCGCGGTGACCTCATCGGCATCAATGTCGCCACCCTCCGGCCCCAGATGGGTGCCCAGGGCATCGGCTTCGCCATTCCCATCAAGCGGGTGAACCAGGCCCTCGCCGAGGTGTTGAGCGGTGAATCGGTCGGACGGTTCTGGTTCGGGGCTCGGCTCAAGGCGGCGACGCGGCCCCTCACCATCCAGGCCGTGCAGCCTGGCAGTCCCGCCGAAAAGGCCGGCCTCAAGGCGGGCGACATCATCTCGGCCATCCAGGGTGATCCCCCGAGCGGCATCATCGAGTTCAACCGAGCCCTGGTGAAGGTCGGTGATGCTCGGGACATTCCGCTCACCGTCCGTCGGGGCGGCAGTCTCAAGGAACTGCGCCTGCGCCTGGTGGAGGAGGCTGATTTCTTCAACAACGAGTACCTGTCGGCCCGGGCCGGCTTCAAGGTGGCCCCGGTTCGGGGTGGGGGATTCGTGATTCAGAGCGTCGATGCCAACGGGCCGGCGGCCGCGGCCGGCCTCAAGCGCGGGCACCTGATCCGCGGCCTCGACCGGACCGAGTTCCCCGATGTCGTGGCGTTGGCCCGATACCTGTTCAGCAGGCCCAAGGGAGAGACCGTGGAGGTCGGCGTCCTGGTGGATCAACGCACCGCGCTGGGGGTGTACCGCCAGGCGGGGATCGCCAGCCTCAAGCTGCGGTGAGTTCCTTGAGGGAAGGCCGCGGTGCAGGCCCTGGAGTGTCGTGGTTCTCCATTCGTTTTTCGGTCCCAGGAATCTCCGGGGTTTTGTCGTGCCTGCGCAGGGCCTCCCGGGATAGATTCCTGAGCTCAAAGTTGGATGTCGGACTCCACACCCATGATCGAGGTCGCGGACCTCACGAAGCGCTACCCCGGGCGAACCGCGGTGGACGGCATCTCCTTCACCGTGGGGCGTGGTGAGGTGGTGGGGTTCTTGGGCCCCAACGGCGCGGGCAAATCGACGACCATGCGCATCCTGTCGTCGTTCATGCCGGCGACCAGCGGGACGGTGCGCATCGCGGGCTTCGATGTGTTCCACCAACCCGACGAGGTGCGTCGGCGCATCGGCTACATGCCGGAGAACAACCCGCTGCACATCGACATGCGGGTCCGCGATTACCTGAAGTTTCGTGCCCGACTCAAGGGCCTGGGCATCGGTCGGAGCCGTCAGCGGGTCGACCGCGTGATCGAGCAATGCGGTCTCAAGGACGTCGAGAAGCGCATCATCGGGCAACTCTCCAAGGGCTACCGTCAGCGCGTGGGCCTCGCCGATGCCCTGGTGCACGAGCCCGACCTGATCATCCTCGACGAGCCCACCATCGGTCTCGATCCCCACCAGTTGCGATCGGTGCGTGCCCTGATCAAGGAGCTGGGGCGTGCCCATACGGTGCTGCTGTCGACCCACATCCTCAGCGAGGTCGAGATGACCTGTTCGCGGGTGCTGATTCTGAATCAGGGGCGCATCCTCGCGGCCGACCGGGTGGAAGACCTCGAGAGCCGTTTCAGCCAAGACGGACGGGTCGTCGCCGAGATCGAGGCCTCGCCCGAGGCGATCCGCGAGGCGTTCCGCGACTTCCCCGAGGTGTCCGCACTCGAGGTCCAGGCCGCCGCGGGTGCCTTCCAGCGGGTGGCCTTCACGCCCACGGGCGGAGAAGACCTCCGGCCCCTGGTGTTCGAACAGGTTCGGCAGCACGACTGGAAGCTGCGGGAACTCACGCGGCCGCGGCTGTCGCTCGAGGACATCTTCATCCAGTTGACCCAGAAGAAGAAGGGGGGCGTCTCCTGACATGGGCGTCTTCCTGACCCTGGTGCGCCGCGAATTGGGTGCGGCCTTCAATGCGTTGACCGGCTACGTGGTCGTGGCCATCACGTTGCTCCTGGCGGGCTTCGGCCTCATGGACATCGTGGAGCGCCTGAACTCCGACCGGACCCCGTCGCCGATCCCTGAGATCTTCTTCGCCGACGGCATCGTGTTCTGGCTGATCCTCATCCTCACCACGCCCGTGATCACCATGCGGACCTTCGCCTCCGAACGGGCCCTGGGTACCTATGAGGCGCTGATGACCACCCCGGTTGGGGAGTGGCAGGTGGTCTTGGCCAAGTTCACCGGATCGCTCCTCTTCTATCTGTTGAGTTGGAGCCCATTGATTGGCGTGCTGGTGGTCCTCAGGCAGGCGACCCACCAGCCCCAGTTGCTGGACCCTTGGGCCATGTGTGGGGTGCTCACGGGCATCGCCTGCATCGGTTCCACCTTCCTGTCGATCGGCGTGTTCGCCTCGTCGCTGACCCGGAGCCAGATCATCGCGGCGATGACCTCGCTGCTCATCGGCATCGGCCTTTGGACTCTCAGCCTGCGATTCTCCCAGGCCGACACGAGCGGAGACCGCCTGGGGCGCCTGATGGATCACCTGTCGGTGACCCGGCACATGCAGGATTTCGCTCGGGGTGTCATCGATGGTCGGGCCCTGGTGTTCCATGCGAGCGCCACCCTGTTCTTTCTGTTCCTCACCCAGCGGGTGATCGAGTCGCGGAGGTGGAAATGAGCGGCGACCCGATGAGCGATCCCAGGGGCGGCGACTCCGTCCTGCGTCCCAGCTACGAGCCCGGCCGCCGCTGGAGTGCCGGCTTCAACGTGCTGGTCGGCGCGCTGGCCCTTCTGGCCCTCGTGGTCATGGTCAATTACCTGGCCGCCACGCGGATGCAATGGCGCTACGACTGGGCTTCGGCCCAGCGCCCGAAGCTGTCGCCGCTCACCGTGGCCACGCTGGGCGGGCTCACCAACGAGGTGAAGGCCATTGTCCTCTTCGACCCCGCTTCCGATCTCTATCGGCACGTCAAGGGCCTGCTCCGGGAGTACGCCCTGCAATCGCCGCGCATCTCCATCCAGCTCGTCGATTATGTGCGGGATGCCACCCTGGCCACCGCGATCAAGGGTCGCTACGGCCTCGGGGCCAACACCGGCGACCTTGTCGTCTTCGATGCGGGCGGGGGACGATTCCGCACGGTCGATGATTCCGAGATGTCGACCTACGACGCCGATGTGAAGGGCATGATGGCCGGCAAGAACCAGGAGATCCGGCGCATCGCCTTCCGGGGCGAGTCGCTGTTCACCGCGGCGTTGGCTGGATTGTCGGAATCCTCGGGCCATCGGGCCTACTTCCTCCGGGGGCATGGCGAGAACGATCCCGCCTCCGACGACGAGCGGCTCGGCTACTCGCGGTGGGTGCGTCTGCTGGCCGAGAAGAACGTCGAGGCTCGGGCCTTCACCAACCTGCTGTCGGGTGTGCCCGAAGACTGCAGCCTGCTGGTGGTGGCGGGGCCGTTGCAGCCCCTGTTGACCTCCGAGGCGGCCGCCATCTCCAAGTACCTGGATCGCGGGGGGCGGGTCCTGGTGACCTTGTCGCTCGAGACGTTGCGCCGTCAGGGATCGCTCGAGGGTCTCCTCGAGGAGTGGGGTGTGTTCCTGCCGTCCCAATTGGCCAACGACGAGAAGGCCTCGGTCCGGGGCTTCGACATCGTGGCCCAATCCTTCGGGTCGCATCCGGTGACCTCGCCGCTGACCCGGGCGGGGGCCAAGGTCCACTTCCAGGCCCCCCGGGTGGTCGTGCCCATCCCGGCCAATCGACTGCCGGCCGATGCGCCGAAGACCACGGCGCTGGTCCTGACCGGCCCCGAGGGGCGGACGCTCTCCGATTTCGACGGGCGGGAATTCTCCTTCGTGGAGGGCAAGGATCGCCGGGGCGAGATCCCCTTGGCGGTGGCCTCCGAAAAGGGCGGGGTCAGCGGATTGAGTGCAGGCCGGGGAACGGCCCGCCTGATCGTCGTCGGGGATGCCGCCCTGTGGGCCAATGGCCCTCTCCAAAGCCTTGGCAACCGCGACTTCGCCGCCCTCTGCGTCAATTGGCTGCTCGACCGGCAGCAATCGATGGCCATCGGGCCGAGGGCCATCTCGGAATACCGGTTGAACCTGACGGGTTCCCAGTTGCGACTCCTCAACGGGGTGCTCCTCGGGGCGTTGCCCGGAGGGGTGTTGATCCTCGGATTCATGGTATGGGCCCGGAGGCGCGGATGACGCGATTTTCTCGATGAATCGAAGAACCACATGGGCGCTGGTTTCGCTGGCCCTCCTCCTCGGGGGATGGCTGGTCATGACCGAGCGGCGCGATGAGGTCCGCGTGGCGGGCACCGATGGGTCGGTGCGTTTCCGGAGGCTCGATCCCCGGGAGGTCGTCTCGGTCGAGATCCTCCGTTCCAACGTGGCGATCCGCCTCGAACGAACCAACTCGGCCTGGTTCCTACGGGCTCCGATCCATTACCCGGTGCAATCGACCGGGGTCGAACGTCTCCTGGAGGTGCTGGGTGGCCTGGTGCCGCGTTCCCATCTTTCGGGCGCCGAGGTGAACGCCCAGCGCGGGGCCTTGGCGGCCTTCGGGTTGGAGCGCCCCGATGTGCTGACCATCCGCACGCGCGAGGGCATGAACATCCTGCGCCTGGGCGGCCGGACGCCGCTGGGGAGTCAGGTTTATTTCCAGCAGGTGGGCCAGGACGGGGTCTTCACGGCCGATGCGTCCCTGCTCGAGGCGTTGCCAGCCTCGCCGGAAGACTGGCGCGACCGTCGCCTCTTCGACGCCGACTCGCTGGCCTTCGATCGCGTCGAGGTCCTGGGCGACACCGAGTTCGAGGCCGCGCTCACCACCAACGGTACCTGGAGCCTCATCCGCCCGCTGGTGGCGCGGGCCAACGACGACCAGATCCGCCGGTTGCTGACCGATGCCGCCGACACGCGGGTCCTCGCGTTCATCAGCGACACCCTCACGGTGTCGGCCGATGACCATGGTCTGAACCAGCCCACCGCCCAGATGGTCCTGAAATGGGGGGGGCAGGAGGTCCTACGCCTCCAGTTCGGCCGCGAATCGACCAACTCCCATGGCCAGATCGCCGTGCGCCGGTCCGACTTCGGGAACGTCGTCCGCATCACCAACTCGATCCTGGAATCGCTGAAACGACCGTTGGCCGCCTACCGCGACCGCCGCCTCATGCCCTCGATCGCCGGGTTGCAGCGCCTCGAAGTGAAGGCCGGCGGTGACTCCTTCACCCTCGAGAAGCAGGGCACCAACTGGTGGGTGGTCGCCCCGCGCCGGTTTCCGGCCGACGGCTCCTGGGTGCGCGAGACCTTCCAGCGATTCATGCGGTTGCGCATCGAGGATTTTCTCGACGACCTCGGTACCGATCCCGCCCGGTATGGCCTTGCCCCGCCGGCCCGCGAATACGCCTTCCATGTCGGCGGATCAAACACTGCTCCGGTGCTGCTGACCCGGCTCAGCCTGGGGGCTCCCCTTGGAGACGGTCGGCGCCTTTCGGTCCGCCGTTCCGATGAACCCGGCATCTACGGTATCGCCGCCGGTGACCTCCAGACTCTGCCGGTATCGGCGTCGCAGTTCCGTGACTGGAATCTCAACCCGAGCAACATCGTGCAGATCGAGATCCGCCAGCAGGGCCGGGTGCGCGTGCTCAAGCGAAACGCCGTCGGAAGGTGGGAAGGCGTGGCCGCGGCCCAGGGCGTGTTGGCCGACCCCGCGATCGACGAGGGGCTTCACCGCATCGGCCTGGCACCGATCGGCCGCTTCCCGGTGCCGAACGAGGCCGCGCTCAAGCAATTCGCCTTCGATCAGCTCGACCATGCGGTGACGCTGACCCAGGCAGAGGGTGGGAATTTCCGGACGTTGCAACTGCGCTTCGGTGGCCGGAACGCGGTCAACCAGTTCGTCTGGGCCGCATTTGATTCCGGAGAACCGGCGATCCTGACCCAGTTCCCCCTCGGCCTGTACCAGGAATACATCGGTCCCTGGTTCAGCGCCCCGCCGACCACCCCCAACGAGCGGCAGCCGTGAAACCCGCCGACGGCACGGAGACCGGGAGTCGGCCCGAACGACGATCGATTTGGCACCGGCAGGCTTGGCCTCGTCGCCTCTTTCGGATCGGTCGTTGGGGTGTCTATCTCCTGTGTTTGGTGGTGTTGGGGGGTGCCCTCTACCTGAACCAGGTGGGCATTCCCGCGAGCCTCAAGGACCGGTTGCTCGAGACCCTTCGGCAGCGCGGGGTGACGATGGAGTTCGAGCGGATCCGCTTCCGGGCCACCCGGGGCATCGTGGCCGAGCAGGTCCGTCTCGGAAGATCCGGCGATCTGGGCGGCGAGCAATTCTCGGCACAGGAGGTGCAATTGGGGCTGGATTGGAGGCAGGTGCTGCGCCTCAAGCCCGAGGTGACCGGTCTGAGGATACGAGGAGCCACCGTGGCGATTCCTCTGGTCGAGAGCAATCGGGTCGCCTCGCGCTTCGAACTCCGAGGAGTCCAGGCGACCGTCCGGTTGGAGGGACCGGAGCGGTGGCTCATCGAGGATCTGCGGGCTGCCATCCCGGCAGGCTCGTTCCGGGCCTCGGGCCGGCTAGAGCATCCCACCGCGTTGAGGCCGCCGCCGGGAACGCCGGCATCGTCGGGTTCGCCCGCTTGGCGTTCCACCCTCCTCAGGGTCCAGCGCACCCTGGAGGAGATTCAGTTCCAGACTCCGGCCGAGGTCCGACTCCAGTTCCAATCCGACCTCGCCACACCTGCGGCCTCCTCGGCCGAATTGTCCCTTTCCGCAGGGCGCGTGGCCTGGGCGGGCCGGTCCCTCCAGCGGCTCGACTTCGAGGCCCGCGTGAGTCCCGATGCCTCCAAGCCCGGGCAATTGGCCCTGCACGCCGAGTGGCGGTTGGATGGCGTCGTCGCCCAAGAGGCGTCCATCCTCGGCCTCCGGGGTCGACTCGACCTGACCCAGCCGATCGATGCGGTAATGCCTGCTCGGGTGGATTGGACCCTTGGGGCCGAGACGGTCGAGACACCCCGGTTCGTCCTGGCCGGGGCGCGGGTGGAAGGTGTGTCCGAGAGATCGGCGTCCAACGCCATTCCGGTCCGCCCATGGGACCCCGCGAGGGAGACCCGGTCGCCGGAATCTCCTGCGCCGCAGTTCCAGTCGTCTCTGAAGGTGCACCTCGAGGAGTTCAAGACGCTGGGCCCGGATGTGCGCCTCCAGGAGGCTTCGATGAAGGCGACTCTCGAACATGATCTCTCCGGGTGGCACCGGGTACGCCTGGAACTCCAGGCCCCTGGATTCAGAAGCCCCTGGCTGGACTGCGGTGCCCTGAACCTCTCGGTCAGCGCCCGTCCGGGCGATCCGTCCCCGACCATCGTCGACCCCTCGTTCTGGCGGTGGATCCGCCCGCTGCAGATCGAAGGCGACCTGGATGCCGCGGCGGTGCAACACCCGCTCCTCCGGTTGGACCATCTGAAGACCCGGTGGCGATCCGACGCAGACAGGGTCCGCCTGGAAGATGTGAGGATCGATCTTTTAGGGGGCACGGTGGCCGGCGAGGTCGAATGCCCGCTCGATACCCGCCGGTTGCGATTGAAGGCCACCTCCTCGGCCCATCCCTCGGGAGTCATCCCGGTGCTGACGCCGGCAGGCCAGCGGTGGCTGGGGCAGTTTTTCTGGCCGACCAACCAGGCTCCGCGGATCCAAGCCGAACTGGGGCTGGTGTTGCCGCCCTGGACCGAGCGCAACCCCGATTGGCGTGGCACCGTGCTGCCGACGGTCACCATCGCGGGCTCGGCCACCGGTGGCGCCTTTGGTTTCCGGGGCATCACCGGCGATTCCGCCCAGGGCCGCTTCACCTACACCAACCGGGTCTGGCGGATCCCGGGGATGACCGTGGTCCGACCCGAGGGGCGCGTTTCGTTCGAGTACGAGGGGCACGAGGTCACCCAAGACTACCGTTTCCGCATCGACTCCGCCATCGATCCGATGATCGTCAAACCGCTCATCCCCGAGCCGAAGGCCCAGCGGGTGTTCGATGACCTGAAGTTCGGACAACCGCCCCGCATCACCGGGGAGATTCGTGGACGGTGGTTCTCGCCCGAATTGACGACCGTTCAGGTGGCTGTCGCCGCCACCAATGTCACTTACCGGGGCGAACACGTCGATTCGGCTCAGGCGCGGTTGGGCTATGGCGCCGGCTTCCTGTCGGTGGGCGACGCCCGCGTGCGCGACGGTTCGCAATGGGTGAATGTCGATGGGTTCGCCTACGATGCCAACGCGGGCCTGATCTCCTTCACCAACGCGGTCAGCATCTTCGCTCCCTGGCGGATCACCCGGGCGATCGGGCCCTTCGTCCACCGAACGATGACCCCCTACGAGTTCATCGAGCCACCGCTGGTCCATGTGAACGGGGTGATCGGCGTCCGCGGCGACATGTCGCGGAACAACATCCGCTTCGATGCCGAATCCGAGGGCCGTTTCCGTTGGTGGAAACTGCGTGCCAAGGGGGTCTCGGCGAGCGTGCTGTCGATCGGAAGCCAATTGTACGTCACCAACATCAACGCCGGGTTCCACGGAGGGCGCCTGCGCGGGAAGCTCGAGTTCGAGCTCGGCAAAGAAGAGGCCAACCGTGTCCGCATCGATACCGAGTTGAGCGATGTGGAGCTGGGCGCGATGGTGGCCGATTTGTCCGAGCGGACCAACCGGTTGGAGGGACGCCTGTCCGGGGTGTTCCGGGTCGATGACGGACTCACCTCCGATCCGGCCAGTTGGAAGGGCGGGGGACGGGCCACCCTGCGCAACGGGTTCCTCTGGGGATTCCCCTTGTTCGGTGTGTTCTCGTCGATCCTCAATGGCATGTCGTCCGGCCTTGGCCAGGCGCGGTTCACCGAAGGCACGGCGACCTTCGCGCTGGCCCAGGGCGCCGTGCATACCCGCGACCTCCAAATGAAGTCACCCACGATGTCGCTGGGCTACTCCGGATCGGTGACCTTCGATCGCAAGATCGACATGGTGGTGCAGGGATCGATGTTTCGCCGCGTGCCGTTGCTGGGGCCGGTGGCCTCCATCGCCTTGTCCCCGCTGGAAAAGCTCTTCGAGTACCGCCTGACAGGGACGCTGGACGAACCGGTCACGGGGCCGGCCCATGTGCCGACCCTGCTGCTCTTCCCATTCCGACCATTCGGCACCCTCAAGGATCTCTTGCCCGAGGAACGCCGACCGAATCCCGAAACCCCCAATCCTCCGACGCCTTCCAAACCCTAGACACACCGTTGCCCGGATGCCCATGAATCGCGCCGACCTGATCCTGTTCCCCGACACCGAAACCCTGGTCCAGCAGGTGGCCGCACGCTGGCTCGATGCGGTCGATGCCGCCGCCGCGGCGGGCAGGCCCTTCCATGTGGCCCTGTCGGGAGGGCGTGTCGCCGGTCGATTCATGGCTGCGGCCCAGACGCTGGGAGCGGCCCGCCAGACCCGTTGGAGCGGGGTCCACTGCCACTGGGGCGACGAGCGGTGCGTGCCGCCGGATCACGCCGAGAGCAATTACAAGCTGGCCCAGACGGCCCTGCTGGATCCGGCGGGGATCGCCGTTGAACGCCGGCACCGCCTCCGCGGGGAACTGCCGCCCGACGAGGCCGCCCGCCTCGCCGAGCAGGAGTTGGCCCGGGTCACCGGTACCGCATCCGGCAGCGTGCCCGTCCTCGACCTGGTGTTCCTGGGCATGGGTGAAGACGGCCATGTGGCGTCCTTGTTCCCGGGGGCTCCCGAATCCGTGGTCGCCTCCGAGCGCTGGTTGATTCCCGTCATCGGGCCGAAGCCGCCTCCGCAGCGGCTCAGCGTCACCTTCCGCGTCCTGGCTGCTGCCAAGGAGGTTTGGGTGCTCGCCTCGGGAGCTGGCAAGGAGCAGGCCTTGGCCGAGTCGCTGCGCGACGGAGGAACCACGCCGTTGGCCCATCTGATCTCGCTGCGGACCCGCACCACGATCATGACCGATCTCCCGCGGCCCACCTGCTGAGTCGCCGGCCGACCTGGGATCATCGCCTATGGTCTCCCGGGATCGGCGTCCGCAGTCCCGAAACCCTCCGCACCCATGGCCACGAGCCCAGCAGCCCGACCGACGCCAAGGATCCCGATCGCACTGACCGTGGCCGTGGTGGCCTCGGGGGCCGCGTCGCTGGGGTTGCAGATGAGTTGGATGCGCCTGTTCTCGCTGGGCCTGGGGCAGGAACTTCCGTCCACGCTGGGGGTTCTGACGGCTTATTTCGGCGGGCTGGCGGTGGGTTCCCGTTGGGGCGGCCGGTGGCTGGAACGTCTGCCATCGCCTGCGACCCGCTGTGCACTGCTGGAGGCGCTGACAGCCCTCTGGGCGTTGGTGACCTTGGTGTTTCTGCCCTGGGTCACCGAGGCCTCGTGGCACTGGCTTGGGCCGACCCCCGGGGTGGGACTTCATTGGGTGGCGAGCCTGCTGTCGCCCTTCCTGGTGCTGCTTCCGGCCACCCTGAGCTTGGGAGCCATGATGCCGGCGATGGAGCGGTTGCTCTCGGGCTTCCGGTCTGATGGGGCCCGCGTGGGCCCCTTGTACGGATGGCATACGCTGGGGGCGGTCGTCGGAGTCTTGGCCTCGGTGATCTGGGTGCAGTACCGGTGGGGACTGCCCGGATCGGTGATCCGGTTCGCCGGGCTTCAGGGCCTCTGCGCGGTCCTGTTCCTAGGGGCGGGACGCCGAGTACGTTCGGAGGTGGCGCCCACGGCCAACGCGGGGCAGGGCGGGGCGGAACTCGGGGCCTCCCGACTCCGGGTGATGCTGGGAGTCAGTGGCCTGCTGGGGATCGGCTTCGAGGTACTGGCCACCCGACTGCTGTCGCAGGTATTCGAAAACACCGTCTTCACCTATGCGGCGATCCTGGCCGCGTTCCTCGGGTTCACCGCCTTGGGAGGATTCCTGCAGAACCGGTTCGCGCCGAACGCCCGAAGGGCGCTGGGGTGGTTGCTCCCGGGCGTGGCCCTGGGCCTGGCGGTCGCTGGCTGGATCCTGCGCCAGACACCCACGTGGGTGCCGGTCCTCCGTGGGGTTCTGGGACGTGACTGGGCACCGGTTTGGGGATCCTCTGCGTTCGCCGTCGAATGCTTGGTCGCCAGCGCCGTGGTGGCCCTTCCGGCGACGGCCATGGGAATGCTCTTCGCCTCGCTGGCCGCCGAGGCTGCCCGGCATCCGCGATTTCTCGGAGCGGCCGTGTCGTGGAACCTGCTGGGTTCGGCCCTCGGTCCGGCCGTGGTGGCCCTCGGTCTGGTGCCCGCCATCGGAAGCCGTTGGAGCTGGTGCTTGCTGGGCCTGGGATACCTGGCCCTGATGCCGGAATGGCGTCGCCTGCCGTGGCGTCGCGTGTTGGGCATGGCCGTCGCCGTGTTGGCCTTGGGATCGTTGCCCCAGGATCTCCACCTGCAGGCTCCCCCGCCCGGCGCCCGCATCGTGACCCTCCGCGAAGGCCCCACCGACACCGTCACCACGGTGGTTCAGGCCGACAACCAACGGACTCTGCGGATCAACCAACGCTTCACCATGGGCGGGACCGCCTCGGCGCTGGCCGAACGCCGACACGGGCATCTGCCGCTCCTGCTGCATCCCGACCCGCGACGGGCGCTCTTTTTGGGCGTCGGCACGGGCATCTCGTTCGCGGCGCTCGAGGCCCATCCCGGCCTGGTGGCCGAGGGGGTGGAACTAGTGCCCGAGGTCGCTCAAGTGATGCCGGAGTTCGCGCCCTTCAACGCCCATGGAGACCGGTTGACCGTGCGGGTGGCTGACGCCCGGCGTTTCGTGCGCGCCACAACCCAGCGCTACGACGTGGTGATCGCCGACCTGTTCCACCCGGCGCGGGATGGCGCGGCCGGCCTGTACACCCGGGAACACTTCGAGGCCATCCACGACCGCTTGGCCGAGGGAGGGCTCTTCTGCCAGTGGTTGCCGCTCTTCCAGCTCGATGGGTCCAGCCTGCGGGTCATCATCGCCACCTTTCTCCGGGTTTATCCCGACGCCTCGGCCCTGCTGCTCCGCCTCAATGCCGACACCCCGGTGATCGGGCTTATCGGTAGGGCTCGTGGTCCGAGGGACCGGACGGATGCCCTGGGCCCGGTGGATCGGTCGGGGCGCCTCCGGACGGCGATCGATCCCGGCTGGGCGGATTCCCTGGCATCGCGCCTCCGTCAACCCGGTCTCGCCCAGGCCCTGCGTCCCCTGGCCCTGGCCGAGGTGCTGCCGGTGATGGGCACCTGGTTCGCCGACGCCAAGACCCTGAGGGACTATACCCTGTGCGCCGACATCAACACCGACGACCACCCGTTCCTGCTCTTCCTGACGCCCCAAACCCTCGGCCCCATGCCCACACAGGGAGCCTCTCCTGAGGGACAGGCCCGGCTGTCGGACTTGTTGGCGCTCCGTCGTCCGTTGCCCGAGCACCTGTGCGCGGGTCGGTCGGCGGGAGAGTGTGACCGGTTCAAGGCTTACCTCGACGCCCGCGACGCCCACCTGCAGGCCCTCATCGCCGAATCCGAAGGCCGACCCGAGGAGGCGGAGCGGGGATTCCTGCAGAGCGTGACCCTGAGCGCCGACTTTACCCCGGGATACGCCCAACTGATCACCCGGGCATCGCTGCGGGCGAAGTCCGATCCCGAGGGCGCGCGCCGCATCCTGGATCGCCTCACGCAGGTCCGCCCCGAACGGACGGTCGCCCGTGAACTCAAAGCACGCCTGGGTCTCTGATTCCCCTGGGAGGGCTACTGAGGAGTGCCTGTGCCTGTTCCTTCCGCCGAACCCCGTTGTTGGCCACACCGTTCTTGGCCCTTGCGAAGGGCGGGATAGGCAGTACCCAGTGCCATCCTTGGGATGCGCCCATCCCTCGACCTCATGAACCGCAGACACTTTCTTCAAAACCTCGGTGGAGCTTCCGTCGCGGCCGGTTCCCTCGGGATCTGGGCTGGCTGCCGTTCCGAAGCGGTCGGAGTTTCGGCCTCCTTGTCGGAGCTGTCGGTGGCCGAGATCCAGCGACGGATGGACGACGGATTGCTCACCGCCGAGCGACTGACCCGCCATTGCCTCCGACGGATCGATCGCATCGACCGGCAGGGGCTGCGCCTGAATGCCGTGCTCGAGGTTAATCCCGAGGCCGTGGCGCTCTCCCGAGCCCTCGATGAGGAGCGACGCACGAAGGGGCCGCGGGGCCCGCTCCATGGAGTGCCGGTGCTCATCAAGGACAACATCGACACCGGCGATCGCATGCAGACCACGGCGGGGTCGCTGGCCCTGGCGGGCTCCATCGCGCCGCGCGACGCCTTCATCGTGGCCCGTCTCCGTGCGGCCGGGGCCGTGGTGCTGGGCAAGGCCAACCTCAGCGAATGGGCCAACTTCAGGGGCCACCGATCCATCTCGGGCTGGAGCGGGCGCGGCGGACTCACGCGCAATCCCCACATGCTCGACCGCAGCGCCTCGGGCTCCAGCTCCGGCTCCGGCGCCGCGGTGGCGGCCGACCTGTGCACCGTGGCCATCGGCACCGAGACCGATGGCTCCATTGTCTCGCCCGCATCGTCGTGCGGCATCGTCGGCCTGAAGCCCACCGTGGGCCTGCTCAGCCGCTCGGGCATCATCCCGATCTCCGCCAGTCAGGACACCGCCGGGCCCATGGCCCGCAGCGTGGCCGATGCCGCGGCCTTGCTCAGCGCGATGACCGGCATCGATCCCTCCGATCCCGCCTCGGCCTCATCGAACCGGACGTTGGCCGGGCAGGACTTCACCCGCTTCCTGGATCCCGGTGCCCTCCAGGGAGCGCGTCTCGGGGTCGCCCGGAACTTCTTCAAATGGCACCCTCGGATCGATGCGGTGATGGAGAAGACCCTCGGGATTCTCCGCGCTCAGGGAGCCGAGTTGCTCGACGTCACCGACCTGCCCGGGCATTCGAAGCTCGGAGACGCCGAGTACGAGGTGATGCTCCACGAGTTCAAAGCCGGCCTGAACGCTTACCTCGCCTCGCTCGGTGCCCGCGCTCCGGTGAAGTCGCTCGAGGAGGTGATCGCCTTCAATGAGCGGCATGCGGACCGGGAGCTGAAGTTCTTCGGACAGGAGACCCTGATCGAAGCCCAGGCCAAAGGACCGCTGACCGAGCCCCGGTACCTCGAAGCGCTGGAGCGATGCCGCAAGTGGTCTCGGCAGGACGGCATCGACCGGGTGATGGAGCGGGACCGCCTCGACGCCCTGGTGGCTCCGACGGCCGGTCCGGCTCCTGCGATCGAACTGCTCGAAGGCGACGGTGGCCTCGGCGGCAGTTCCACCCATGCCGCGGTGGCCGGCTATCCATCGATCACCGTGCCCGCCGGCATGATCTTGGGCTTGCCGGTCGGCCTCTCGTTCTTCGGTCGTGCCTGGAGCGAGGGCCGCTTGATCGGTCTGGCCCACGCCTTCGAAACGGCAGCCCAGGCCCGCCGCACCCCGCGATTCCTACCGTCCTTCGACGAGCGGATGGATGGGTGATACCAAGGCGATGCCAGGGGTGAGGCGATGACCTCGGCCTGAGTGCCGGTCTTCGAGTAGCCAACCACTACCTGCACTGCCTGCACGAACCGCCTCGGATCCGCACGCTGAGCACCGCTCACGCCCACGCATCCACCCTCCAGTGCGGCAACCGGGTTGGCAGCGGCGTCACTTCAAACGGTCGCAGCGGTGGTTCTTGGTGCCATTCCTGGAGCGTTGTTGAATCCAAAAACAGTTTCAGAAATGAAACGATATTGATTGGAACGTCTCGTTTGTGACACGTCACGGTTCATGCCCTCGATAGACCTTCACCTAGCTCGATTCCGACACCGTTCTTAGGTTCGTCGCTGAAGTTCGCTTCCGCCAGGAATCCTGGTGGGTGAAGGAATTCCTATGGGACCGTAGAAAATCGGAAATCGTTCCCTGACCCCGTGTATGCTTTTGCGCGCGATATGCGATCATCGGGAACGCCCTCACCGCCCCACCCGGTCCGACTCGTCGGCCTGAAGATCGACGAACAACTGTGGGAAATAGAAATCGAGGATTTTTTCGGGGAAGCCTGGCTGCAGGGGCCCTTTGGGGCTGGGCGATTCGATGAGGCCCTCCCGCAGCCCGAGCTTGATGATCTCGGCCGAGACCGTGGCCCCCTTGCCGGTGATCTCCTGTACGCGCGTCCGGGGAATCTCACCCTCGTCCATCAGGGTCCGAACGACACGCATCAGTGCCTCCCGATGGAGTTTCAGGTGGAGGGCTTCGAACTGGAAGTAACGCTCCACCCGGGTCCGCAAGGCGGGCAGGCCCAGCAGGCTGCTCATGAACCGGATCTGGTCGAGCATGGTTTCGAGGAAGAACCGACAGAAGGATGCCAGTCCGGCGTCTGAAAGGTTTCCTCGTCCATCCAGGTCGTTGCGTCGCCCGAGGTCGGCGGATTGCAATTCTTCGTAATATCGCTGCCGTTGCCGGGCCAGGCCGCGGGAGAGGGTCCACAACCCGTTGCCATCCAAACCATGGTGAATCATCAGGGCCTGGGAATGGAGACGGATGACCCGCCCGTTGCCGTCTCCGAAAGGTGAAGTGGTCCCCGTTTTTCGGACCACCGGCTAAGTTATGGTTTCGCGGGTCTGGTCGACCAAGAAATGATCAGACCAATGAAGACCAAACCAAAGCGGAAGAAGCACAGCGGAGCGTTCAAGGCGATGGTCGCCATGGAGGCGATGCTTGGAGTCAAGACGACGGCGCAAATCGCACGGGAGCACTCGGTTCATCCCGTGCAGGTGAGCCAGTGGAAAACGGTGCTCCGGGAGGGAATGCCCGATCTCTTCGAGGCGGGCGGCAAGCAGGCCGAAGACACCGAGAAATTGATCGCCGACCTGCACCGGAAGATCGGCGAACTCACGGTGGATCTGGACTACATCAAAAAAAAGTCGAAGCAGTTGGGACTGTGACCGAGCGCCGGGGTCTGGTGGATACGGCCGAGAGGATGAGCGTGCGCAATCAATGCGAGTTGCTCGGAATCTCGCGCAGCGGCCTCTACCACCAATGCCAGCCCGAGACACCGGAGAACTTGAGGATCATGCGGCGTCTGGACGAATTGCATCTGAGCCACCCGGTGTATGGGAGCCGCCGTTTGACGTGGCTCTTGGAGCGTGAAGGGCTGCGGGTGAACCGCAAACGGGTGATGCGTTTGCTGCAGATCATGGGAATTGAGGCGATCTATCCGAAGGCACGGACGAGCGAGAGCGGATCCGGACATCGGATCTATCCGTACCTGCTCAAAGGCCTGGAAATCAGCGGTCCGGATCAGGTTTGGTGTGCCGACATCACCTACATCCCCCTGCAGACCGGCTTCATGTATCTGGTGGCGGTGATGGATTGGTGGAGCCGGCACGTGTTGGCGTGGGAGATCTCAAACACGATGGACACCGAGTTCTGCGTGCGGGCGTGGGAGCGGGCGCTCGCGGCCGGGAACCGGGTGCCGGACATCTCGAACACCGACCAAGGAGCGCAGTTCACCAGCGACGTATTTTTGGACGCGGTGGAAACGGCGGGCACGCAGGTGAGCATGGACGGCCGGGGGCGGTGGATGGACAACCGCATGATCGAGCGGTTGTGGCGGAGCGTGAAGTACGAGGACATCTACCTGCGGGACTACGCCGACGGCACGGAGCTCGGGCGTGGGCTGAGCCGCTGGTTCAAGGAGTACGGGGAACTGCGACCACACCAGTCTCTGGGCAACGCGTGTCCGGCGGAATTGTACCGCGATGCGGCGGCGCACGGAGCGAGGCCGAACCGGCGATGAAAACGCGACCACAAGAATTGGGCGCCAGGCGCGTCCAGCCCTCCGGTCGCCCCTCCGGGGCTCCCTACGAGCTGGACGCGCCTGCGGGCCTGTGGGAGCGTCTGTGCAGTGCAGGAACGGGTGGCTTTGAGAGACTTTTCCAGACCCCAAAGCATAACTTAATCCGACCGGAAATTGGTCCTACGGTTGGGGACCACTTCAGGGCCCAAACATAACCGACCCCTCTTGTTCATTTCTAGGCGGAGTGTATCTTGGGAAGTAGCCGGTTTGGTGTTGCTTCCCGCTACAAAGTGTATCTTCTGGGATACACAATGAAGGCATACGGATACGCAAGGGTCAGCACCACAGGGCAAAAAGACGAGGGTGTCAGTCTGGCTCATCAACAGGAGCGCATTCGCGCTTGGTGCTTCGTGTCCCTTCGGCAAGCGTGCGGGACGGGGTGAGTGTGATGGAGCAAGTTGAGGGTTGATGACGACAACGTTTGCGGAGTTTTCCTCAGCCGATCTGCTGGTCTTGCAACGACAACTGGAGGACTGGCGCAGCCGGCAGTCCGGCCGGCCTCGGATTCCCTCCGCGGTCTGGGAGGCCGCCGCTGCGCTGGGCCACGCGCAGGGCGCCTCCCGGGTCGCCCGCATCCTCGGGTTGAGCTACCCCGGGCTGCTGTCGTGGATGCGCCGTAGCGCGACCAGCGGCCAGCACGCCGCGAACACAACTCCGGCCCGCTTCATCGAGTTGAAGTGCAGCCCGCCGGTGGACACCGCGCCCCCGGAGGTCGGGTGGGCCGAACTCCGGGACGGCTCCGGGCGCGTTCTGCGCCTGCGCGTCGGCCGGGATCCCGAGGCCTGGCGAGCCTTGTCGGATTCCTTCTGGAGGCATGGCCGATGATCCAGATCACGCCCCAGATGCGGATTTGGGTGGCCGTGGATCCGGTGGACTTCCGCAAGGGCATCGACGGATTAGCCGCACTTTGCCGGTATCAACTGCAGGCCGACCCCATGGACGGAGCGGTCTTCGTCTTCGGGGCCCGCAACCGTCGGGCCATCAAGTGTCTGGTCTACGACTCCCAGGGCTTCTGGCTGTGTCAGAAGCGCCTCTCCAGCGGGCACTTCAAGGCCTGGCCAGGCGGGGATGGATGCAGTCGACGTCAGGCTCTGAGTGCCCATCAACTCCTCACCCTGCTCTGGAATGGCGATCCGTCCCGCACCGACACCGCCCCGGTCTGGCGGCCGGTGAATGGAAGCGGGGCCAGCACCTGAAGATTATCCTCTGTTTCCCCAATAAAAAGCTAGCGTTCGAATTGCCCCCCGGTATCTTCAAGGGGCATGTCGGACATCATTCTGAGCTTCCGTGGCCGCGAGATCCGGGCGGCCGAAGTCGCCTTCCTGCGACAACTCATCGCTGATCATCCCGACCTGAGCCGTTGTGCTCTCTCGGTCCGGGTATGCCAGGCGTGGAACTGGACCCAGCCCAACGGCCAGTTGCGCGATCAGATCTGCCGCAGCCTCATGCTGCGGTTGCACCGGGAGGGGCATATCGAGCTGCCCGCCCCGAGGATCAAAGCGGTCAACAACGCCATCCGACACCGGCACGTCCGTTCGGAAAGCACGGTGGACACGACCCCGATCGAGGGCCCTCTCCAAGCGCTCCTGCCGCTGGAGATTCGGCTGGTGCGTCGGGCCGAGGGAGAGGATCTCTTCGCCCAACTGCTGCGCGATCACCACTACCTGGGCTACAGCCGCCCGGTGGGCGAACATCTCAAGTACCTCGTGCTGGCCGGCTCCCGGCCGGTGGCCTGCCTCGGCTGGAGTTCGGCTCCCCTGAAGCTCGATCTGCGCGACCGCTTTGTCGGAGCGCCCAAGGAAGCCTATCGCCACCACCTGCACAGCATCGCCTACAACAGCCGCTACCTGATACTGCCCTGGGTACGGGTGCCCCATCTGGCCAGTCATCTCTTGGCCAGGGTGGCTCGGCGGATCGCCCGTGATTGGCAGGATCTTTACGGACATCCGGTGGTGTTGCTGGAGAGCTTTGTCGACACCGAGCGCTTCGCCGGAACCTGCTACAAGGCGGCCAACTGGCGGTGCGTCGGCCGCTCGGAAGGCCGAGGCACCAAGTCCAAGAGCGGCGCCCGCACCTCCATCAAGGAGCTGTGGGTGTACCCGGTGGCCAGGGACTTCCGCGCCAAGCTGCTGGCCCCATGAAGACGCCCGAGCTTTTGGCCGAACTGGGGGCGTTGTTGTCGGCCGAGGCCCGGCAAGCACTGCTCGAGGAAGTACGGCCGGGGGTGTCCCCGGCGGTCTTCGAGCGGCTCCGCCAGCTGTTGGAAGGGACTGGGAAGCTGTTGGAACTGGTGGAGCAGCAAAAGATCTCTGCCGGCCGCCTGAGGCGTTTGCTCTTCGGGCCCAAGACCGAGAAGGGGCTTGCGGTGTGCGGTGGCCTCCCCCACCCGGATCCGAAGTCGCCGGCCCCGGGCCCTCGCCCGGGCCATGGTCGACGTTCGCACCGGCAATACACCGGGGCCCGCCGTCGGCGGGTCCGGCACGCGGAACAGCAACCCGGTGGCCCATGCCCGGGCTGCCGGCGGGGGAAACTCCGCCTGCAGAAGCAATCGTCCACCACGGTGCAGTTGAGCGCCCAGCCGCCGGTGGGGGCCGTGGTGTACGAGATGGATCGACTGCGGTGTGACACTTGTGGCGTTGTGTACACCGCGCCGCTGCCCCCGGAGGCCCAAGGACCGAAGTTCGACGCCAGTGTGGGGGTGATGGCCGGCTTGTTGCGTTATGGAACCGGGATGCCGGCGTACCGATTGGCGCGGTTGCAGGAGAGCGTGGGAGTGCCGCTGCCGGCATCGGTGGCGTGGAAACTGACCTCGCAGATGGCCCGGAGCCTGGAAAAGGTGGAGGAGCACCTGATGCACCTGGGGGCCGGTGCGGGGGTG
>CAIOKD010000065.1 GCA_903858835.1 uncultured Verrucomicrobiota bacterium | reverse complement strand
GAACTCGGGGCCTTCCGTCTCCACTCGTTCGGACTGCTCGTGGCCCTCGGGTTCCTCGCCGGTTCCTGGATCGCCGGCCGTCGGGGCAAGGCCATGGGCCTGGATCCCCAGGCCCTTCAGGACATCGTGTTCCCATGGCTCCTGGTGGGAGGCCTGGTCGGGGCCCGCATCCTGTATGTGATCAGCTATTGGCAGCGGGATTTCGCCGGGCAGCCCCTGACCGAGATCCTGGCCATCTGGAAAGGCGGCCTGGTTTTCTACGGCGGACTCATCGGTGCCACCCTCGCCGGGGTGATCGGGATCCGACGCAAGGGATTGCCCCTCTGGGCCACGGCCGACTGTCTCTCGATCGGGGTGGCCCTCGGGCACGTCTTCGGGCGGCTGGCCTGCCTGTTCAACGGATGCTGCTACGGGCGGGCCTGCACCCTGCCCTGGGGCATCCGGTTCCCGGCCGATCACGCCAGCGCGGGCGCGCCGGTCCATCCCAGCCAACTCTACGAGGCCGGACTGAACCTGCTGCTCTGCGGCGGACTGATCGCCTGGCAGGCCCGACGACCGCACGGCCGGGGGCAGATCTTCGCTCTCTACCTGATGGCCTACGCCGCCATCCGTTCCTTCACCGAGTATTTTCGCGGAGACTACGGGGTGCAGAGCGCCCCGACCGCCGGCGTGTTCACTCCGGGACAGGCCACCAGCCTGTGGATCGCCACCGTCGGGATCGCGCTGTGGTTCCTGCGACGCCCGGTGCGGTCAACGAACCCCGGCCAGACCCTCACAGACGGTTCAGCGCGCTGATCACGGCCTGGATGGAGGCCAACTCGATGTTGGTGTTCACGCCGGCACCCCACCGGGTCGCGCCGTCGGCGGTCCGGATCTGGATGTAGGCGATGGCACTGGCCGCCTCGCCCTCGGACAGGGAATGCTGCTTGAACTGGGTGACCTCGAAGCGCGGGACGCCCGCCTCGGCCAGCGCATGCACGAAGGCGGCGATCGGGCCGTTGCCGCGGCCTCGCACCGCCAATTCGTTACCCGAGCGCGTCATCGACGCCCGGCACTCGAAAAGGCCGTCGACGCCATCGGCATGGAAATGGATCAGCGACCAGGGGGCATTGCGCTGGACATATTCCTTCCAGAACATCGCCTTGAGTTCTTCGCCGCGGACCTCCCTGCCCAACGCATCGACCTGATCGTTGGCGATGGGACCGAACTCCCGCTGCAGATCCTTGGGCAACTCGATGCCGTACTCGGTCTCCAGCAGGTAGGCCACGCCCCCCTTGCCCGACTGGCTGTTCACCCGGATGACCTCGCGGTACTCGCGGCCGATGTCTGCCGGATCGAGGGTGAGGTACGGCACATCCCAATGGCTGCGGGTTCCACCGGCCCATTCGGCCAGGCCCTTCTTGATGGCGTCCTGATGCGAACCGCTGAACGCCGTGAAGACCAGTTCGCCCGCATAGGGCTGGCGCGGCGGCACGGTCAGTCCGGTACACCGCTCGTACACCTCGCGGATCTGTCCCAGATTGGAGAAGTCGAGGTTCGGATGGATCCCCAGCATGTACAGGTTCAGCGCCACGGCGATGACATCCAGGTTGCCCGTGCGCTCGCCATTGCCGAACAGGGTGCCTTCCACGCGGTCGGCCCCGGCCAACAACCCCAACTCGGTCGCCGCCACGCCGGTGCAACGGTCGTTGTGGGTGTGCAGGCTGATGATGAGGCTGTCCCGGTCGCGGATGTTGCGGCACATCCACTCGATCTGGTCGGCGTACACGTTCGGCGTGGCGACCTCCACGGTGCACGGGAGGTTCAGGATCATCTTCCGCTCCGGCGTGGGCTGCCACACCGCCATCACCGCCTCCGAGATCTCGAGGGCAAAGTCGAGTTCGGTGGCGCTGAAGCTCTCCGGGGAATACTGCAGGCGGACGTCCGTGCCCTGGAGCCGATGCAACCGGTCGCGGATCCATCGGGCGCCCTGCACGGCGATGGCCTTGATCTCCTCCCGGCTCTTGCCGAAGACCACCCGGCGCTGGGCCGGCGAGGTGGAATTGTAGAGATGGATGATGACCCGCTTGGCGCCCACCAACGATTCGATGGTGCGCTCGATGAGGTCTTCGCGGGCTTGGACCAGCACCTGGATGGTCACGTCGTCCGGGATGCGGTGCTCCTCGATCAATCGGCGATTGAAGGCGAACTCGGTATTGGAGGCCGACGGAAAGCCCACCTCGATCTCCTTGAAACCGCAGGCCACCAGCGTCTGGAAGAGTTCGAGCTTCTGGGCCACGTTCATCGGCACCGCCAGCGCCTGGTTGCCATCACGAAGGTCCACGCTGCACCAGATCGGGGGTGCGGTGAGCGTGCGCGACGGCCATCGACGGTCGCGCAGGTCCACCGCCGGGGCGGGGCGATACTTGGTGGCGGGATTCTTCAGCATATCCGAAACGCCAGACAGGATACGATGCCCGGAGCCCTTGCGGCAGGAAAAAAGGAATCCCGACGCCCGGGAACGCTTCGGCCGGCAGCGCTTTGGTCGCCAACAGGCCACCCGAGATCAATCCAGGCCCCGCAGGCGGAAGAATCGGGCCCCGGCATTGGACACCACGCGCGCACCGAAATCGCCGTCCTCGGAGCGGGCCGGGAATTCCTCGATCGGCTCGAAGGGCTTCTGGAGATCCTCCGAGGCCTCCAGCCGGTAGCGCAGCCCCGCCAGGGCCGTCCACTGGATCTGCACCCGGCCCTCGGGCTCCCACGAGGCCTTGAGCTTCG
>CAIOKD010000064.1 GCA_903858835.1 uncultured Verrucomicrobiota bacterium | reverse complement strand
TCCCAGACCCTGGCCTGGGCTGGGTTGTTCTGGATGCCCTCGTTCAGCACCGTGAGCGCCGGGATGACCTGGCCCTCCTCGGCGAGGAACTGTGCGAACTCCACCCGGGCCGCCTCGTTTGCCGGGTCGTCCCGCAGGGCCTGCTCGTAGCCGGCCAAGGCCTCGGCCTTGCGCCCGAGCTTTCGCAGGGCGTGGGCCATGCAGTGGGCCGGGGTTCCCCGGCGGATGTCCGGATGGATGGGAGTCAGTGCGGGCCGATCCCGTAGATCCAGGCAATGCCGCAGGTGGGTCACACAGGGCTCCCACTGCTTCAACGCCGAATGCGCGAGCCCGATCATGAAGTGATGCGAAGCCGTGCGGTCCTTTGGCAGGATGGCCCGGTCCTGGAACAGGGCGACGACCTCGTCGTGCCGCTGCAGGGTCATGAGGTGCGAGGCGAGCTGCGTGAGCAACACCTCCCTCAGTTCGGGCGGTGTCTGCGCGTAGGGGTGCTGCAGCAGGGCTTGGTAAGACTGGAGATAATAGTCCAGCCCCGGCCCCTGCTGGCCCGAACGCCAGAGTTCGAGGCCCAGGTTCATGAGCAGGTTGACATCGTTCGGATGCTCCTCGTTGGCCTGTTCCAGGAGCCGGAGATTGCGGACCACCTTGTTCCGGTCCCGGACGACCTCGGCCTGGTAACCGTGATGGATCAGGCGGGCGTCGCCGAATCGGTTCTCCATCGACCACTGCTCGCGGTTGATCTCGAGGCTGGCGTACACCTGCTCATGGACTCGGCTCACGTAGAACTGCCGGGGGGCGTTCCGGAACAGCCGGGGCACCTGGCTGACACCCTCGCCCTCGCGACCGACATCGACCAGCGGCAGGCGGTAGGCGATGGCTTCGGTCTGGAGGAGCAGGGCCCTCATCGCATCGTGGTGATCCCGGGACACCTCCTCATCGGCGTCGAGGATGAGGATCCAGTCGCCCCGGGCGTGCATCAGGCCGGCGTTGCGGGCGGCGCTGAAGTCGTTGTCCCAGGCCCGGAAGTGGACCTCGGCCCCGTGTGCCCGGGCGATCTCGACGGTCCGGTCGGTCGATCCGGTATCGACCAGAACGATCTGGTCGGCGAGGCCGCGGATCGATGAAAGGCACCCGTCGAGAAAGTGCTCCTCGTTCTTGGCGATGAGGCAGACCGACAGGCGCGGTGGTCGCCCTTCCCGGAAGGGCGGTTCAGGCAGGTCGATCGTCGGCTTGTCCGGGCCGTTCCCGATGCCGGAGAGGGCCCGCCTGGCGGGCTTCCAGTTCGGGGTGAGGGCCACGGCCTTCTGGGCGCAGCGTCGGGCGAGGGAACGGTGGCCGGCGGTTTTGGCCACCTCGCTCAAGAACACCCAGGCCTCGGGATGGAACGGCCGTTCCTCGATGGCGACGCACCCGAGCCGCCAAGCCTCGGCCGGTTCGCCGGCCTGCAGCGCTTTGCGGGCCGCCAGCAGGTCGCCTTGGAAGGCGACCTCGGGCAGGGCTAGTGCCCGGGAGCCCTGCTTCCGCGCCTGCTCGGCCTCGAGGGCCTTGGCCTCCAATCGCGCCGTGAGATTCCGGGCCAGCCGGGCGGCGGTATGGGCGGCATGCTTCCAGGTCCACTGGGTGGCGACGTGTTCGGCCCCGAGCCGAGCCCGTTCCCGCCATCGTGGGGCCTGTTCCACGGCTTCAAGCATGGCCCGCTTCAGAGCCTCGGGATCCGGGCTCAGCCACCATCCGCGGTGGTCGAGCTTCATGCCGCTGACTTCGTTTCCGATGAACTCCCGGGCCGCGGGAATGCGGTGCACGAACTCGTCCGTGGCGAAGTCGTCGGTCGATCCGCCTCCGGTGCAGATCACCGGC
>CAIOKD010000063.1 GCA_903858835.1 uncultured Verrucomicrobiota bacterium | reverse complement strand
TCCATGGAGGTTCCATTGCTGCGACAGGTCTCTTCGCGGATGCTGTCCCGCAATCGGCGGAGGCTCTTGTCACGAGGCCATTTGAAGCCGCGTTCGAAGTGCCATCCGAGGAACTCGAAACCACCGCGTGAAGTCGCATCCATGATCCGAGTCTTTTCCGGATGTAGTGAAGTGTGAAGTGGTCTGAAGTGGTCCCCATTTTTCGGACCACCGGCTAAGTTATGGTTTCGCGGGTCTGGTCGACCAAGAAATGATCAGAACAATGAAGAGGAAGACCAAACCGAAGCGGACGCGGAAGAAGCACAGCGGAGCGTTTAAGGTGATGGTCGCGTTTCAAAACATGAGGGATACCAGTTCCTGGCTGAGCGATTGAGATAGAACCACACACATGGGCCCCGCAGGCAATGGTCGTCCGGAAAAGCCCCCTCCCCTCCCTACCCCGTGGGGACGGGCTGGCCGCAGAAAAGGGATCCCTTGTGAGGGCTGAACGTCATGGGGTCAGTGAAGGGCCTGGCAGGCAGCCTGTTTCCTGTGATCACACGCGCGCCGGACGCCGCCAATCCTCTCCTGAATCGCGTCCACCGATCTGACCTGTCAGAACGCTTCGAGACGGACAGCAGGTAAGATCCGCGCCCGAGCCGTTTGGAACCTGTGTCTGGGGGTGAGAATTCTTGACTCGTGACACCAACAAACGCCCGTGACTTCGGCGACGTTGTTGTAACTGGGTGTTGTAACTTTCGGCCTCCCGTTGCGGAAGGCCCGTAAAATCAAGATGGTCGGGGCGGTGAGATTTGAACTCACGACCTTCTGAACCCCATTCAGACGCGCTACCAAGCTACGCTACGCCCCGACCAGGTGCTCCAAGGAGCGGGGAAAGAATCCAGAAAGTGCCCACCGGGGGCAACAGATTCTTCCAACAGATTGCGCGCACCCAGGTGTCCCATGGACCCGGGGATGACTCCCCGGAAATCAGGCCGGTTCCGCGATCAGGTCGTAATCGGTGTGGCCGATGATGCGGACCTTGCAGAAGTTGCCGATCGGCACCTTGCCCCGGATGTACACCCGACCATCGATGTCCGGAGCATCGGCCTCGCCCCGGGCGATCGTGTAGCGGCCCTTGAGTGTCAGGGCTCCGGCATCCTCACCGCGGATGAGCCCATGCTCCCACGAACTGATGTTGGCCTTGGCCAGCTCCTTCGCCGACGCCTCGCCTTCCGTGAGCACCCGCAGCGTGCGGCCGACAAAGCCCTGGGCCACCTCGGCCGCGATGCGGTGTTGGGCGGCCATGGCCTGTTCTCGGCGCTTCTGGCGGGTCTTGGGCGCGACCTGCTTCTCCATCTTGCCCGCCACCGTGCCGTCCTCGCGGGAGTAGGCGAAGATGCCCAGGCGCTCGAAGCGGGTCTCCTCGATGAACTCGATCAACGTCTTGAAGTGGGAGGCGCTCTCGCCCGGGAAACCGACGATGAACGTCGTCCGCAGGGCGATGCCGGGAATGCCTTTCCGGATCCGGGCGATCAGGTCGCGGATGTACTGCCCCGAGGTCTCTCGGCGCATCCTTGCCAGCATGTCGTCGTCGATGTGCTGGAGGGGCATGTCGACATACCGCGCCACCTTGGGGCATTCGGCGATGGTCTGGATCAGCTCGCCGGTCCAATGGGCCGGGTGCGTGTACAGCAAGCGGATCCAGAAATCGCCCTTCAGCGCATTCAACTCACGCAACAGCGTGCAGAGGGTGGTCGCATCGGCCGGAAGGGCCCGCGTGGCGGCCTTGAAGCGCTCCGGCGACGAGATGGCCCGGCTGTGGTTCGGGCGCAGGTCGAGCCCGTAGTAGGTGGAATCCTGCGAGATGAGGTTCAATTCGCGCACCCCGTCGGCGATCAACGCCCTGGCCTCTGCCACGATGTCGGCCTGGGATCGGCTGCGGTGCGACCCGCGCATCCGCGGGATGATGCAAAAGCTGCAGGGATGGTTGCAGCCCTCGGCAATCTTCACATAGGCGAAATGCTTCGGCGTGAGGCGGAAACGCGGGGTCTCGAACTGCGGGATGTAATTGGGACGCATCGTGACGTCGACCGACGGGGCCGCCGGCTGCGAGGCGGCAGTCAGCGCGATGCGGCTCTTGCCGAAACGATCGGTGCCGCGGAGTGCGGTTTCGTCGGCGTGGTCATGGGCCGGGGCCTGTTTTTCGAGTTCCTTGAGACGTCCCTTGACGCGGGCTCCCTCGGCGGCCTTCGGGGTCGTCCCCTCGGCTCCGACTCGCGAGGCCCGCTTGGCGATGGCCTCGTCGACCAACACTCCCACGCGCTCCACCTGGTCGATGCCCATGAACACATCGACCTCGGGCATCAGCTTGGGCAACTCGTCGCGGTAGCGCTGCGGCATGCAGCCCGACACGATGAGCGCCTGCCCGCGGTGCGAGGCCTCGCGCAGGGCGTTGTGCTCGAGGATGGTGTCGACCGACTCCTCCTGCGCGGCGTCGATGAAGGAGCAGGTGTTGACGATGACCGCATCGGCCTGGGATGCGTCGTTGACGATCTCGATGCCGTCCTTGAGGAGCGATCCGAGCATGATCTCGGCGTCCACCAGGTTCTTGGCACACCCCAGCGAAATGAGTCCCACGCGGCGGGGACGGGGGGTGGAGGTCTTCGGCGCGGTCGGCGTCTTGCTCACAGACCCGGGAGGCTAACGGGCAGGCTCGAAGAGCGGCAATCCCGCAGAATCAGGCAAGACGGCAGCGAATCACTGCCGCTCGTACTCGCCCTTGTTGACCCGCTTGAAGACCGTGAAGCCCGCCTTCTTGGCATCGGTCGTGGAAAGGGGCTTGAGGTGATGGGGGGTGCTGAAGCCGGAGATGACCTTCCGGACCGGTTTCCGGCAGGCCGGACAGGCCGTCAACTCGGGCGCCGAGATCGGGCGTCGCAGCGTGAAACTGCCACCGCAGGCGGCGCAATCGCCGTCACAGAGTTCGTATTCGTACAGGGGCATGTTTCTCTCAATATTTTTGGACGAATGCCGTGAGTCTGGACAGGGATCGCCGCTGGAACCCTGCTCCGCCAACCCGACCCCGACGACGCCCATCGGCTCCGACACCGTGACGGGTTTTCAAACGGGATCAACCGTGGAAACAACCCTTGAAAACGGCATGACAGACCGCCGCCCCGGATCCCAGTCTCTGTCGCGCAACATGACCGAGCTTGTCATCCATTCCACGACCCTGCCCGAAGCCGCCATCGTTGCCTTCGGCGAACGGTTGGGCCGCACACCGGACGTCGTCGGCGGGCAATCGGCCCGTTGGCGGGAAGTGGCTGCGGACCCGGAACTCCAACCCCTCGCCGAATCGCTCCGGGTGGACATCGCCTTCGTGCCCGAACGTCGGCGGCGCGCCGACTTTCGACTGCTGGTGATGGACATGGATTCCACCCTCATCACCATCGAGTGCATCGACGAAATCGCCGACCGCATCGGCGTGAAGCCCCAGGTCGCAGCCATCACCGAGGCGGCCATGCGTGGCGAACTCGACTTCGCAGGTGCCCTGCAACGAAGGGTCGCGCTGCTCGAAGGGCTCGAGGAATCCGCGCTTGAGGCCGTGTACGAGGAGCGGCTGAGGCTCTCGCCCGGTGCGGAGATCCTATTACAGGCGGCCCGCGATTCCGGTTGGAAGACCCTGCTGGTCTCGGGCGGATTCACCTTCTTCACCCGGCGATTGCAAGACCGGCTCGGCCTCGACCACTCGGTGGCCAACACCCTGGAGACCCGGTCGGGCCGACTGACCGGCCGCGTGCTCGGAGACATCGTCGACGCCGAACGTAAGGCCCTGGAACTTCGAAACCTGGCGGTGCGGATCGGCGTGGATGCCTCCCGGGCCATCGCCATCGGCGACGGGGCCAATGACCTGAAGATGATGGGAGCCGCCGGGATGGGCATCGCCTACCGGGCCAAGCCCGTGGTGCGGCAACAGGCCACGCATGCCCTCAACTTCAGCGGGCTCGACGGCGTCCTTCATCTGTTCGCAGGGGAGTGATCGCTGCTGAGCGGGGCGAAGAGGGTTTCCTCCGGAGCACCTCCTTGGAGGCCGCCATTCATCGACCGGCAGCCCGCCCGGTCGGTCGAGCCGGGTCCGGCGCCTCGATGCCCTCGGTGGCCAATGCCGACTGCAGCACGTCGAGATCCCAGAGATACGTGGCGTGCACGACACTGGCCGCCAGCAGGCGGCGTCCGCGCGGGTCCCATCCCAGCGAGGTGATGCGCAGTTTTTCGGGCATGCGAAGCCGCGAGACCGTGGCTCCGTTCTCGGCATCGAGCAGGTCGAGCGACCGGGTGCCCAGCGCGACGGCCACGCGACGACCGTCGGGAGTGACCGCCGCCCGGCCATAGACGCCGTCAGGATCGAGGGGGCGCTTCCAGAGGAGCCGTCCCGAATCGAGGTGCCAGGCCGCGATTCCGTGGGTCATCGCACCGAAGACCCTGCGCGACACCGGGCAGAAAACCAGTTCCCCCGCTTCGCCGAGGTCGGTCAGGTCGTCGGGGAATTCGAGCGGCCTCAGGCGGAAATCGTCGTCGGGCAACACGAGGGCGGGACGGGTATCGAGCCCCCAGCTCCCCAGAAACCTGCCGCTCGGATGGGTTGAACCGATGACGCTGCGGGAAGGCACGGGCACCGGTCGCCAGCGCCCTGCAGCATCGCACCACGACGACCCGTTGGTGGACACCAGCCATGTCTGGCCCGAAGGGCCAACCGCGCCCCGGCCCCAACGGGGCAATGGAACGCGGTCGATCAACCGTAGCCTCGGATGGGCGCCATCACCCTCGACAGCCAGCGAGAACCGGTTGCTGAAGCTCAAGGCCCACAGGCGGTCGCCAGCCGGCGAGAACGACAGGTGCTGGATCATGCCGTCGTCGCAGGCCCAGTGGGCCGCATCCCGACGGCCGGTCGCGGAATAGAGCCTCACCCCGTCGTAGGAACCACTGGCCCACCGGTCGCCGGCGGGATGGAAGCGGACGACGGCGGGACCGGCCGTCGCCTCGGAGGGGTTCGCCGGCGGGACTTCCGGGATCCGGGACCAACCGATCGGCGGATCGAAGCGCAGCAACTCCCACTGGGACTCGTCTCTCCAAGCGATCCACCGGCCGTCCGGCGACCATTGGATCACACCGCCAGAACCGGCGTATTCGGCCAGCGGGGTCTCGCTCGACCAGTCCCAGATCCGTGAGCGACCGTTGTATCCGCTCGAGAGGATCCAGGCCGAATCCGGCGAAAAAGCCAGTCCAAGGATCGGGTGATCCTCTTTCACGAGGCGCTTCACCGGCGATCCCGGCGCGTCGAATCGCCCGATGAACACCTGCATCTCGGAGCAGGTCAGCAGGAGGTCTCCCTCAGGATTCCAGGCCAACACCTGCACCGACTCGCCGTCGGGAAGCGCCAGTTGCCGTTCCACCCGGCCGCGATCGATGCTGGCGAAGCGCACAACGGGATTGGTGGCGTTGATGGCCGCCACCCATCGACCGTCCGGACTGACGACCAGGTCGTGCGGGGGCACGCCCACCGGAATCCTGTGCGCCGGCCCCGGGTGCCCGATCGGCAACAGGTCGAAGGCATCGTCGGCCCGCCCGGCCAGCAACCATCGTCCGTCCGGGGTGAACTCGCGACCGAGGTATTTCGGATCGAGGCGCACCTGCAGGACCGAGCGCCCATCGGCACGCGAGACCACGTGGAGGCGTTCGCCGGAGTCGCGAAGCAGAAGCCACCGGCCGTCGGGGCTGATGGAACTGATGAACTCCAGATTCAGCCCTGGCGCCGGCGGTGGCACGAACCGACGAAGGCCCCCGTCGCGGATCGGAATCGACTCGATCCATCCATCGGCCCCGCCCCGGAACAGGTGGAGCAACTCCGGATCGAACAGGCCCACGGTATGCGAGAGCGAGCCCACCGGCCAACGACGCGGCCGATCTCCAACGAGCGTGGCAGGCGGGCGCCATGGGGTCTTTTCGGGGACCAGTTCCGGGACCAGCAGTGCAGCGGCCACCAGTTCCCGCAATTCGGGCCGTGCCGGATCGAGACCCCGGGCCTCACGCAGGATTGCCAGAGCCCGGGATCTCTTGGCCGGACCATCGTCATTGAGGACGTCACGAGCTTGGGTGAGCAACAAGGTGGCCCGTTGCGATTCCGATTCCCGCCGACGCGCAAAATTCTCGCGAGCACGCGACTGCCAGACGGCCGTCACGACCCATCCGAGCAATCCCATCACCGAGACGAGGATCGCCAGGCGCGTCAACAGGAGGTTCCGACGCTCCCGCGCACGGAGTTGCCGCACGGATCGCCCTCCGCGCAGCAGCATCAACTCGTCACGCAGGTCACGGGCATCGCGGTGGCGCCGGGACGGATCACGGGCAGCCAAGCGCAGCACGATCTCATGGAACTCCCATTCGACCGTGTGCCCGGGTTCCAACCACTCCGGTGGGGTCGATGGCCAGTCGGCCAATCGGCGGCCCGTGGAGATCTCGTAGAGAACCATCCCGAGACTGTACAGATCGGCGGGTGGAAGACCTGGCCCTTCCGGGGCGATGTACCCGGCGGTGCCCACGCAGCTCGATCCCTCGCGTGCCTCGCTCACCAGGCCCACGTCGGCGAGGCAGGCGCGGCCTCGCAGGAAGATGATGTTGGAGGGTTTGATGTCGCGGTGGACGAGGCCGGCCCCGTGGAGCGTCTCCAAGGCATCGGCCATCGCCAGCCCCACCTCGACGCATTCGGCGATCGGAAGACGCCCCCGCTGCGTCAGGTCGGTCCGGAGGGTTCGGGCCCGGTACCTGGGGCCGCCTCCAGGCGCGGGGCCAGGTACCGGGTCGGCCAACTCCATCACCGAGTAGAAGCAACCCGCGGCCTCGTCGCGACCCACCTGCAGGATGGGCACGAGAGAGGGGCATCTCCGTGAAACCGGTTCGTAACGCCGGATACCCTCGAATTCGCGGAGAAACGGCTGCTCGCTCTCAAAGGATGACCGGAGGATCACCTTGATGGCGCGGTCGGTACCCAGGACAGTGCGCCCCAACCAGACGTCGCCATAGGCCCCGGAACCGATCACCTCGACCAGTCGATGATCCGGGACCACCGGGATCCCTTCCTGCGAATCAATGTCCTTTGGATCGCTCGGTGACATGGTGGCTTACTCGTGCGGATCGTCCTGCTTCAGTCGAGTCAACTGGGCACGAAGCAACCGGCCCACCCGGTGTTTGGCCACGTAGACGGCCGCGACCGAGGTCCGGAGGTTCGCAACAACGGTTGAAATGGGAACCTCCCGGAGCACGTGCATCTCGTAGATCAGGTACTGCTTCTCCGACACCTGTGTGCGCACCCGGTCGAGTGCCTGCCGGATGAGGTGGCCTTCCCACTCCGAGGCCCACAACACATCGAGGTCTGGACGCCGTGGATCGGCGTGTTCCTCAATCGCCGGGGGCGCACCGGACTCCGGCTCCGACTGGGGCTCGATTCCCCTGCTCCACCGAACCTCCTGCCGGTGTCGATCGGTGATCCGTCGGCGCACGACGGTCAACAACCACGAACGGAAGCTGCCTTTCGACCGATCGTACCGAAACTCGGGCATCTGCTTGGCTACGGAAATCATCGTTTCCTGAACGACTTCCTCGGCGGCCTGTTCGGAAAGCCGCGCCTTGAGACAAAACGAATAAATGAGGCGCCAGTAGGTTTCGAAGAACTCGTGCCACCCCTCCTGATCCCCGTGATCCTTCAATCGCAACAGCAGACTTTGCCGCGTAGCGAATAACGATGACTCCTCAATGGATTGCGACATGGGGGTAATTTCATTTCTTTTTTATTGTTTGTTTTAGGTATTTTCAAGCCCTCTTCCTCACTCCGTTGACTCCCACGGCGCTGCTCTGGACCGTTTTGCCATCAAGTTCCGGCTTTCGTCTTTAACCAGGGGGCGGTATTTCTCTCAGATGCTATTTTCCGAACTGGGTCTGTCGGCGGCGATGATCGATGCCGTCGCGGAACTCGGTTACAAGGAACCCACGCCGATCCAAGCGGGCGCGATACCCCGCATCCTCGAGGGTCGCGACGTCATCGGTTCGGCCCAGACGGGCACCGGCAAGACCGCGGCCTTCGCCCTGCCGATCCTTGGCCAACTGGGCGCGCACGCCCGGGGTCCAAGGTGCCTGGTGTTGGAACCCACCCGAGAATTGGCCGTTCAGACCTACGAGAATTTCGAGAAGTTCGCCAAATTCACGGACCTGCGCATCGGACTGATCTATGGCGGTGTCGGTTATGGGAAACAGCGGGACGACCTCAAGCGGGGCCTCGACGTCGTGGTGGCGACCCCTGGGCGTCTGCTGGATCACCTTGGCGAAGGAGCCATCCGTCTCGACGGGGTGAAATTTCTGGTGCTGGATGAGGCTGACCGCATGCTCGACATGGGTTTTCTCCCGGATGTCCGCCGTATCGTCCTCAAGTGCGGCAAGGAACGTCAGACCTCGCTGTTCTCGGCGACCATTCCGCCTGCGATCGAAACCCTCATCACCTGGGCCATGCGCGATCCGGTCACCATCGAGATCGGCGCCCGCCGCTCGGTGGCCGACACCGTCAAGCACGTCCTGTATCCAGTGGCTGAACTTCAGAAGCCAGCCCTCTTGGTCTCGTTGCTTGAGAAGATCCAATGGGAAAGCGCGATCGTTTTTTGTCGGACCCGTCGTGATGCAGACTCGGTCGAGGCACTGCTCCTGCGCAATCGACACAAGGCTGCCGTCATCCATTCGGACCGTTCCCAGAAAGAACGCGAACAAGCGCTGGAGGGTTTCAAGCAGGGGCGTCACGAGGTGCTCGTCGCGACCGACATCGCCGCCCGGGGTCTCGACATCGCGGATGTCTCCCACGTCATCAATTACAACGTGCCCGAGCATCCGGAAGACTACGTCCATCGCATCGGCCGCACCGGCAGGGCGATGACCACCGGTGATGCATTGACCCTGTTCTGCGCCGGCGAGGCGGCCCAAGTGGCTTCGATCGAGCGGTACATCGGCAAGAAGGTGGAGCGCGTGAAGCTTCCGGATTTCAACTACACCTACACGGCGTTGTTCGACGAAGACAAACTCGGTCCGGCCTCGGGCCGCAAACCGATGGGGGCACGCATCGGCAAGGGGTATTACTTCGGACCCTCCCGGCGTCGCTGAGACCGACGCGGCTCAAGAGGCGGGGAATGGCCCGGAGGGCCAACCCAGTCGCCCAGGGCTCCTTTCGAAGGAAGGCTCAAAAGCCCGTGAGCCCCGGTGTATCCAGGGGTCTACATCCTCACTCGCCATCTAGGGCTGGGCACGGCTCTTACTGCGCAGAGAACCGCTACAAGGTGTTGATGGGACGAGGTTGCGGCCAAGACTGACAATCCATACGCACCCTATCCCACCACATCGACACGGAGGTCACGCAGAGCCATGAGCCCAGGCAGAGGCACGGCCCGAATCGGTCGTGCTCCACTTCGCCGTCTGGGACCGAAGCGGCCCCG
>CAIOKD010000062.1 GCA_903858835.1 uncultured Verrucomicrobiota bacterium | reverse complement strand
GGGGCCCTCTCGATGGCCGTTTTCGGCCTCGGAACCCTGCCGTTGCTCCTGGTCGTCGACGGTGTGGGTCAGCGATTGGGCTTCGCCTCGCGGGCCCGCCTTCAAAAGGCCGTGCCCTGGGTGGTGTCCGGTGTCGGGGTTTTGTTGATCCTCCGGGGTCTGTCCCTGGGGATCCCCTACTTGAGTCCTTCGTCGGGCGGGGCCTGTCCCCATTGCGAGGCGGGATCCTGAAATCCGATTGGACCGCCGGGAATGCCGGGGGCAGGATGCTGGGGTTGTGAACACCCTCGCCTTTTCCTCCATCCCTGCACGCTGGGGCGTCCGGTTCGCGCTCCTGGGGTGGTTCTGCATGGGCGTAGCGGGCTGGGGAGCCTCGCCGACGAATGCCGTGCGCCGCGACCACTGGGCCTGGAAGGTTCCGGTCCGCCCTGGGTTGCCCCCCGTGCGCCGAGTGGAATGGGTCCGCAATCCCATCGACCGGTTCATTCTGGCCCGCCTTGAGGCGGAGGGTCTCAAGCCCTCTCCCGAGGCCGACCGGGTCACCCTGTTGCGTCGCCTGCACCTCGATCTCACTGGACTGCCGCCCTCGCCGGCCGAGGTCGATCGTTTCGTGACCGACAAGTCCCCGCAGGCCTGGGATCGGGCGGTTTCGGCCCTGCTGGCCTCGCCCCATCATGGCGAGCGCTGGGCACGGCATTGGCTGGATGCGGCCCGGTACGCCGATTCCGACGGTTTCGAGAAGGACAAGCCCCGCTTCGTCTGGGCCTACCGCGACTGGGTGGTCGACGCTCTCAACCGCGACCTTCCTTACGACCGGTTCCTTGTGGAGCAGATCGCCGGTGATCAATTGCCAGGGGCCACCGATTCCCAGCGTGTGGCCACCGGGTTCCTGCGCAATGCCATGCTCAACGAAGAGGGCGGGGCCGATCCCGAGCAGTTCCGCATCGACGGCCTGATCGACCGCATGGACTGCATCGGCAAGGCGGTGCTGGGCATCACGATCCAGTGCGCCCAATGCCATGACCACAAGTACGACCCGATCTCGCAGGAGGAGTACTACCGGCTCTTCGCCTTCCTGAACAACGACCACGAATCCTCGATGGTCGCCTACAGTCCCACCGAGCAACGCCTTCGCGACCAGTTGGCCCGGCAGATCCGTGAAGAGGAGGAGGGGCTCCGCCACACCACGCCCGACTGGGAAACCCGCATGGCCGCCTGGGAGGCCTCGGTGCGGGGTGAGCAGCCCGAATGGTCCGTGGTCCGCTGCGAGCATGTCGGCGACAACGGTGAACGCTTCTACCAGTACGAAGACGGATCCATCCGAGCGGCCAGCTATGCGCCCACCCAATGGGCCGCGCACTTCCGGGGCACCAATGATCTTCCCTCGATCGCGGCTTTCCGCCTCGAGCAGCTCACCGACCCGAACCTGCCCTGCCAGGGCCCTGGCCGATCCATCCGCGGCATGGCGGCCCTGAGCGAGTTCAAGGTCACCGCCTGGGACCGACAGAATCCGACCAACAAGACCTCGGTGAAATTCGTCCGCGCGACCGCCGATTTCTCCAACGAGGAGAAACCCCTGGAGGCGGAGTTCGACGACCGCTCGGGCAAGAAGCGTACCTATGGTCCGGTGTCCCACGCCATTGACGGCAAGATGGACACCGCCTGGGGCATCGACGCCGGGCCGGGACGGCGGAACCAGTCCCGCAAGGCCGTGTTCGTCGCCGAGAAACCCGTGGCCTTCCCGAAGGGAGCCATCCTGGAGATCGAACTCCACCAGGAGCATGGCGGGTGGAATTCCGACGACCTCCAGACCCACAACCTCGGTCGTTTCCGGATCTCGGTCACCGCCGCCACCCATGCCGTGGCCGACCCGCTGCCGGCGGCCGTGCGCGAGATCGTGGTGATGGTCCCGGCCGAGCGTCGCACCGCTGGCCAGACCGCGGCCGTGTTCTCCCACTGGCGCACCACCCGCCCGGAATTCGCGGAAGCCAATGCCCGGATCGAGGCGCTCTGGAAGCAATGGCCCGAAGGCTCGCCCGCGCTGGTGTTCGCGGCCCGTCGCGGAGAGGGGCCCGGCGAGGCTCGGATGGCGACCCGGGTTTTCCGCCGGGGTGACTGGCTCAAGCCGGACCGCGAGGTCGGCCACGCGACCCCGTCATTCCTGCATCCGCTGCCGCCGGGCGCCGACGATTCCCGACTCACATTGGCCCGCTGGCTCACCGATCGCCGTTCACCCACGACCGCGCGCGTGGCGGTCAATCGGGTCTGGCAACAGTACTTCGGGGTCGGTCTGGTGGAGACCGTGGAAGACCTGGGGACGCAGTCCCCGCCGGCCTCGCATCGCGAACTGCTCGACTGGTTGGCCGTCGAGTTCATGGAGCCCTCCCAGCCCGGGGTGCCCCCGTGGTCCTTGAGGCATCTGCACCGGCTCATCACCGGTTCGGCCGTGTATCGTCAGTCCAGTCGCTTCAATGAAGCCCTGCGGGAGCGGGACCCCGACAACCGTCTTCTGGCCCGCGGGCCGCGGTTCCGGGTCGAGGGCGAAATCGTTCGTGACATCGCGCTGTCGGTGTCCGGGCTTCTGAATCCAGCCCTAGGTGGGCGTGCGGTCTATCCGCCGGCTCCGGAGTTCCTGTTCCAGCCGCCCGCCAGCTACGGGCCGAAGACCTGGATCGAGGAGAAGGGGCCCGACCGGTACCGACGGTCGTTGTACGCGTTCCGTTTCCGCAGCATTCCCTATCCGGTCCTCCAGGCCTTCGACACACCGAACGGCGACGCCTCGTGTGTCCGGCGTCTGAGGTCCAACACGCCATTGCAGGCCCTGACCTCGCTCAACGAGCCCCAGTTCGTGGAGGCCGCGCGGGCGCTGGCGCTCAAATCGGTGAACGAGGGCGGCAAGACCGACGAGCAGCGGATCACCTTCGCCTTCCGGCAGGTCTTGGGCCGGTCGCCCCGCCCGGAGGAACTGAAGGTGCTTGGTCATCTCCTGCTCCAACAGCGGACCCGGATCGCCGAGGGTTGGTTGAATGCCTCGGAACTCGCCACCGGCGGTACGGGCCCGGTGGGAGACCTGCCTCCGGGAGTCACCCCGGCCACCCTGGCCGCCCATGCCGCCGTGGCCCGGGCCCTCTTGAACCTCGACGAGACCATCACCAAGGAGTGAACCCTATGAATCGCATCTCCGTTCTCCAGCACGCCCTTTCGGAGCATCGGGCCCACCTGACTCGGCGTTGGTTCTTTCGGGACTGCGGGGTGGGTCTCGGGATGGCCGCCCTGCACGCGCTGCTCGGCGATTCGGCCCAGGCGGCCACCGGCCGTTCGCCGGTCTCCGCCGCCGGGCACTTGTCCGCCAAGCCGTCCCCGTTCCCGGCCAAGGCCAAGAGGGTCATCTACCTGTTCCAAGCCGGGGCCCCCAGTCACCTGGAACTCTTCGACCACAAGCCGGAGCTGGCCAAGTGGAGCGGCAAGCTGCCGCCGGCCGAGTTGCTGAAGGGATACCGGGCCGCCTTCATCAGCCCGAATTCCAAGCTGCTGGGCCCCAAGTTCAAGTTCGCTCGGCATGGCCGTTCTGGTCAGGAGATCTCGGAACTCATGCCGCACCTGGCGAGCGTGGCCGACGACATCGCCATCGTGAGATCGATGCACACCGACGCCTTCAATCATGCCCCGGCGCAGATTTTCATGAACACCGGGTCCCAGCAGTTCGGTCGGCCGAGCCTCGGCGCCTGGACAACCTACGGTCTCGGCAGCGAGAGCAGCAACCTGCCCGCCTACGTGGTGTTCTCCACCGGCAGCAAGGGCACCAGCGGCGGCGCCTCCAATTGGGGGGCGGGTTTCCTCCCCAGCGTGCACAATGGAGTGCTGTTCCGAAGTGGGGGCGATCCGGTGCTCTACCTCTCCAATCCGAAGGGGGTGGATGGCACCGCCCAACGGCAGACCCTGGACGCCATCCAGGAACTCAACCGGCAGCGCCTGGGACGGGTGGGGGACCCCGAGATCGCCACCCGCATCAATTCGTTCGAGATGGCCTACCGGATGCAATCCAGCGCGCCCGAGCTCATGGACATCCGAAGCGAGCCCCAGCATATCTTGGACCTCTATGGGGCTACCCCCGGCAAGACGACCTATGGCACGGCCTGCCTCCTGGCGCGCCGGCTCGTGGAGCGCGGCACGCGGTTCGTGCAGATCTTCCACGAGGCTTGGGACCAGCACGGCAACCTGGCTGGCGACCTCAAGCGCAACTGCGCCGACACCGACCGGGCCAACGCTGCGTTGATCCAGGATCTCAAGGCCCGGGGGTTGCTCGACGACACCCTGGTGATCTGGGGTGGGGAGTTCGGCCGCACGCCCATGGTGCAGGGCGGCGACGACGGGCGTGACCATCACCCGAACTGTTTTTCCATGTGGCTGGCCGGCGGGGGGGTCCGTCCGGGCATTACCGTGGGCGCCTCTGACGACTTCGGCTTCAATGCCGCGGTCGACAAGGTCCATGTCCACGACCTGCATGCCACGATCCTGCGACTGCTGGGTTTCGACCACGAGAAGCTCACCTACCGGTTCCAGGGCCGCGATTTCCGCCTGACCGACGTCTTCGGCGAGGTGGTCGACAAGCTCATTGCTTGAGTCCGCTCTGGACTCGGGGACGGTGCAAAATGTTGCTGGCGCGGCCCTGGGGAAGGGGGTAGCAAACCGTTGAATTCCCAGCGACTCCCACCTTGGAGTGTTCTCATGAAGCCCAACCCCTCTCGAAGAGCATTCACCCTCATCGAACTGCTAGTGGTCATCGCCATCATCGCCATCTTGGCGGGGATGCTCCTGCCCGCCCTCGCCAAGGCGAAGGTCAAGGCCAACGCCACCCGCTGCGTGAGCAACCAGAAGCAGCAGTACCTGGGCTATGCGATGTACTCCGCCGACAACCAGGACCTCATGCCGGCGCACGGCGATTGGGCCACCGTCGGGGGCGAGATCTGGTCGGGAACCCCGGGAGTCCCCCTGAGGGCCGCACCGGGCAAGACCAAGGTCAGCATCGTCCACGACAGCAACGCCTGGGAGACCAATCGTCCCCTCAACGCCTATGTGTCGGCCGCCGAGGCCTTCCGTTGCCCCTCCGACAAGGGCGACAGCTACTGGGCGGCGGAGTCCAAGAAGGGGTGTTACCCTGCCTGGGGCAACAGCTATCTGGTCATGTGGGCCGTCGACTGGTTCGGGGTGAAGCACATCACCGGGAACCTGGCCTCACCCACGGTTGCGGGCGATTCCAAGCCCATCAAGAATTCGGAGATCGCCCTGGCCCCAGCGACCAAGATCATGCAGGGCGACTGGCCGTGGCATGGCAGCCGCGACTCCGGGGACGGACAGGTCGCCGGGGCCAACCGCGACCGGAGTGTGTGGCACAACAACCGTGGTCAGCGCGGCTGGAACATGGCCTACGGCGACGGCCATGTGGCGTTGTTCCGCTTTCCCAAGGACTACGACCCCTCGGACATGTCGCAGAAGGTGGACATCAACGGGCTGTGGTGGTGAGTCGCCTCGTGGGCCGGAGGGGGTAAAAAACCAGTTTCCAGCGCCGGTCCGCTTTCCTAGTGTCCCTTCCCAGCCGGCTGGCAAACGCCGGTGAGATATCCACCTAGACCTATGCCACTGACCCACACCCGCGACCTGTTCGCGAAGGCCCTGAAGGGCAAGTACGCCCTCGGAGCCTTCAATGTGAACAACATGGAGCTGCTCCAGGCCATCATCGAGGCCTGTGAGGAAGAGAAGGCCCCCGTGATGCTTCAGATCTCCAAGGGCGCCCGCGATTACGCCCACCCGGTGTACCTGAAGGGGTTGATCGACTCCGCGGTCAAGCTGTCCACCATCCCCATCGCGGTCCATCTGGACCACGGTGACAGCTTCGAGCTGTGCAAGCAGTGCATCGACGAGGGCTTCACCAGCGTGATGATCGATGCCTCGCACGATCCGTTCGAGAAGAACGTCGAGATCTGCGCCAAGGTCGTCGAGTACGCCCACAAGCACAACTGTGTGGTCGAGGGCGAGTTGGGCATGCTCGTAGGAGCCCAGCACGACGACGGCGAGGAGGGCGGCAGCTACTCCAAGGGTGGTGCCTACACCCACCCCGAAGAGGCCGTCCAGTTCGTCAAACAGTCCGGCGTGGACTCCCTGGCCGTCGCCATTGGCAATAGTCACGGCGCCTACAAGTTCAAGGGCGAGCAGCACCTCGACCTCGAGCGCCTCAAGGCGATCAAGAAGGCCCTGCTCGACGCTGGCATGGGCGACTACCCGCTGGTGTTGCACGGAGCCTCCTCGGTCCCGAAAGATCTGGCCCAGAAGATCAACAAGTACGGTGGCGACCTCGGCGAAGAGACCGCCGGCGTGTCCGAGGCCGACATCGAGGTGGCCCGCCGCGTGGGTTGCACCAAGGTCAACATCGACACCGATCTCCGCCTGGCGATGACCGCCGCGATCCGCGAGGTCCTCGTCACCAAGCCGAAGGAATTCGACCCCCGGAAGTACCTCGGACCCGCCCGCAAGGCCGTGAAGGAACTCGTGCGCCACAAGCTCCGCAACGTCCTCTGCTGCGCCGGTCACGCCTTCGACTGAGAAATCCTCCCATCGGGTTTTCCCGGAGCCCCGCTCCGGTCCCCATGAACACAACGGCCCCCCGGATTCCGCGATCCGGCGGGCCGTTTCCTTTGGAGGCCGATGATCCTTCGGCCGGGTTCGGGTTCAGCGCTGCAGCGACTCCAGGAACGCCACGAGGTCGCTCAATTGCTGGAGCGTCATGGTTTCGTTGTAATCGCCCATCCGCGAGAACTTCCCCTGGGTCACCAGGTTGCGTTGGAAGCCCGGTTCGATGCGGTGCGAGGGGTTGACGATGGAGTTCACCAGTTCCATCCGGCTGGGTTTCCGGTTCTCCCGCCCCAGCACGACAGGGACGGCCGGTTGGGCGTGGGGCGCCTCGAACTCCTTCTCGTACCCCTTCGCCACGTGGCACCCGTGGCACCAAAGCATATTGAAAGCCGCACGCCCACGCTCCGCCTGGCCCTCGGGCAATTGCAGAGTCCAAGTGGAACCGCTGTCCGGGGCGAGCACCGTCGGGCGGGAAAATCCGCATCGGGCGAAAAAAACCTCCTTCGCCCCGCCCGCGAGTTGCGGCATCGTGCCGGAAGCCATGTCGCTGCAGGAACACCGCCAAGCCATCGATGCGCTGGACGCCGAGATCGTGCGACTGCTCAACGAACGCACGCGTCACGTGCTTGAGATCGGGGCGATCAAGACCCGTCACGGCCAGGAGATTTACGCGCCACACCGCGAGCGCGCCGTCTTCCAGAAGGTCTTTCGCCACAACCAGGGGCCGATCACCCACGAGGGGCTCCGGGCCATCTACCGCGAGATCATGTCCTGCGCCCTCTCATTGGAACGCAGCCTGACCATCGCCTACCTCGGGCCCGAGGCCACCTTCACTCACCAGGCGGCCCTGCGTCGTTTCGGGGCGTCGCTGGCCTATGCGCCCCAGAGGACCATCGCCGACGTGTTCAACGAGGTGTCCCGCCAGAAGGCCGACTACGGGGTCGTGCCCGTGGAGAACTCCACCGAGGGCGTGGTGACCCACACGTTGGACATGTTCGTGGACAGCGACCTGAAGATCGTCTCCCAGATCGTCCTGAAGATCTCGCACTGCCTGGCGGCCAAGGGGCGCCGCGAGGACATACGCAAGCTCTACGTCCACCCCCAGACGCTCGCTCAATGCCGCGGTTGGATCCAACGCAGCCTGCCGCAGGCCGAGGTGGTCGAGACCAGCTCCAACGCCCGCTCGGCGGAATTGGCGGCCAAGGAGAAGCACGCGGCGGCCATCACCGGCGAATTGGCGGGCGAGCGCTACAAGGTCCCCATCCTCGAGCGCGACATCCAGGACAACTCGGCCAACGCCACGCGGTTCCTGGTCCTGGGCCGTCAGTGCGGTCCCAGTTCCGGGGCCGACCGCACCAGCCTGATGTTCAGTCTGCGCGACGAGGCCGGGGCCTTGCACCGCGCCCTGGCGCCGTTCCGCCGATTCCGCATCAACATGACCAAGATCGAGTCGCGCCCCTCGAAGCGGAAGGCCTGGGAATACTTCTTCTTCGCCGACATCGACGGCCATGCCGAGGACGCCAAGGTCGCCAAGGCCATCGAAATGCTCGGCCAGCACTGCAGTTTCGTGAAGATCCTGGGTTCCTATCCCAACGGCGACTAGAGTCGTTGGCCAAAGTCCGTCCTTTTGTCCGGGACCCGATTCGTGGCAATTCGGCGGGGTGGAAACACTGCCCAACGGACTGCCCGTGGCCGGCCAACGGCTGCGACTGGAGATCACCGACCTCGCCTTCGGGGGCGAAGGGGTCGGGCGGGTGGGCGATTTCGTCCTCTTCGTCCCGTTCACCGCGCCCGGCGATGTGGTCGAGGCCAAGCTCACCGAGGTGAAGAAGAGCTTCGGCCGTGCCGAACTGGTGAAGATCCTCAAGCCCTCGCCGGAGCGGGTGGAGCCGAAGTGCGCCTATTTCGGCGAATGCGGCGGTTGCCAGTACCAGCACCTCGACTACGCCGCACAGCTCCGCTGGAAGCATCGGCAGATCGGCGAGCTCTTCCGGCGTGTCGGCGGGTTCGATCCATCGGTTGTCCAGCCGGTGATCCCGTGCCCGAATCCCTACCACTACCGCAACCGTGTGCTTGTTCGCAGCCAGTGGAACAAACCCGCCCAGAAGCTGAACCTGGGATTCATGCGCACCGACTGCGGCCTGGTCTGCGACATCGAGTCCTGTGCCATCGCCGAGCCTGCCATCAACGAGGCGATCACGGAGTGGCGCCGCAACCCGCCGCCCAAGGGCGGGATCAAGACGGTGTTGCGCATGGAGGCCCCGGGATGGGAAGTGCCGGAGCACTCTTTCTTTCAGAACAATTTCCTACTGCTGCCTGAGTTGGTGCGGGTGGTGAAAGACCGCCTGCGCAGCCACGGGGCGCGGAACCTGGTCGATGCCTATTGCGGGGTCGGGTTCTTTAGCCTCGAGGTCGCCGATACGGTGGAGAACTTCGTCGGGGTCGAACTCGACGCGCCCGCGATCCAGGCGGCCCGTCGCAACCAGGCATCCCGCGGCATCCGCAATGGATCTTACGTCGCCGGTGACACCGACCAGGTGCTCCCCGGCCTGTTGGCGAAATGGAATCCCGCCCAGACGGCCGTGCTGCTCGACCCGCCGCGGGTCGGGTGTCGCCCGCCCAGTCTGGAGGTCCTGCGGAAGACGGGCCCGGGTCAGATCCTCTACGTCTCCTGTCATCCCGCCACGCTGGCCCGGGACCTGAAGATCCTCTGCGCCGACGGGCGCTACCGGCTGGAGACGGTCCTGCCCCTCGACATGTTCCCGCAGACCCAGCATGTGGAATGCGTGGCCGACCTGCGCCTGGCGGGCCCCCTGCCGGCGGAAAGCGTCCTGTCACCGGCTCCAGCGATCGGTTAGACCTTGCGCCCATGAGTTCCAAGACGGTGGACGAGTTCCTGGACCGCGTGCGCCAGAGCGCCCAAGACGGCACCCTGGTTCGCCTGAACCTCGGGGCCTCGGTGCAGCCGGACGGGATCCGCAACGTGTTCATCCGGCCGGTCCGCCTGAAGGACGCCCCGGTGTTGTCCTTCGTGTACCGCCACCCGACGCGGGATGTGACCAAGAATTTCCCGTACGACGAGGCGATCGACCTGCTGCGCGACCTGCTGGGACAGCAGTTCCTCAACGGTTTCTTGTCGACCACCACCGGCACCGCTCAGCTCACCTTCCGCAAGGGACGGCCCACCCGGATGCTCCTGGGCAAGCCCGAGGTGACCGAGGTGCCCGACCTCGCCCACGATCGGGCCAAGGAGCGGCCCGTGCCAGGACACTCGACCTGGCTCCGTGAATTGGGCGTCACCGCGGCCGACGGATCCGTGAAGGCGGGCATGGAAGCCAAGTTCCGTCAGATCAATCGCTTTGTCGAAGTGCTGCAGCCGTTGCTCGTCGCGGCCCAACTCGATCCGGCGGCCCCGTTGCACCTCGTGGACATGGGCTGCGGCAAGGCCTATCTGACCTTCGCGGCCTACGATCATCTGTCCAAAACCCGCACCGGAGAAGTCACGGCCATCGGAGTTGAGGTGCGCCCGGGTCTGGTCGAGCAGGGGCGGTCCGTGGCCGGCCGTTGCGGATTCACCCGGTTGAAGTTTGAGGCCGGCGACATCGCCTCCAGCCGTCTGGAGGAGGCTTCCGTGGTGATGGCTCTCCACGCCTGCGACACCGCCACCGATGAGGCTCTGGCCAAGGGGGTCCAATCCGGAGCCCCGCTGATCCTGGTCTCGCCGTGTTGCCATCAGGAGGTGCGCCCCCAGTTGTCGGTGCCGGCCCCATTGGCCGGTTCGCTGCGTCACGGCATCTTCCGCGAGCGACAGGCCGAGTTCGCCACCGATGCGTTGCGTGCCCTGCTGCTGGAGTGGGCCGGGTATGACACCCGCGTCTTCGAGTTCATCTCCACCGAACACACGGGCAAGAACCTGATGATCGCGGCCATTCGTCGGAAATCCCCGAGTGACACCGAGGCTCGTGCGCGGGCCGTGGTGGAGTTCGCCCGATTCCACGGCATCGTCCGCCAGCGCCTAGCCGAGCGCCTCGGCTTCGCTCTGGTCCCCGCCGCCACGGCCGTTCCGAACCCCGCAACACCATGACCTGGGACGAGGTGGACTGGGCCTCTCTGGACCGGCTGAGGGCCCTCTTCCTGCGCTCCGAGCCGGTGCGGGAACCCTACTGGCGCAACCTCTCGGATCTCGCCAGCTACGACTTCACCTACGCCCAGCGCATCGCCTGGAAGTGGGGGGCGGCCTTGTCGGAACTGTTGCGCCTGGGCTGGGCGCCGCCCGCGGGTCCGATGCTCGACTGGGGATGCGGCAGCGGTGTGGCCTCGCGCTGTGTGGTCGATACGTTCGGTCAGGCGAACCTCCCGGAAGTCCGACTGCACGATCGATCCGCTTTGGCCATGCAGTTCGCCTCGGGGCGAGCCCGGGATCGCTTCCCGGGTCTCCGGGCCGAACCCGATCCCTCGGGGCAGGGGTCCTGCACCACGTTGGTGATCAGCCATGTGCTCAACGAGTTGCACCGAGACGACCTGCCGCGCCTGATGGCGGCCGTGAGGGCGGCCCAATGTGTCTTGTGGCTCGAGCCCGGCACCCATGCCTGCAGTCGTGGCCTCATCACCTTGCGGGAACAGTTGCGCGACGAGTTCCACATCGTTGCACCCTGTCCCCATCGTCAGGCCTGCGGTCTCCAGGCACCCGTCAGGGAATCCGATTGGTGCCACTTCTTCGCCAAGGCTCCGACCGAGGCCTTCACCGATGGGGAGTGGGTCCAGTTCGGCCGCAGGGCGGGCATCGATCTGAGGAGCCTGCCCTACAGTTGGCTGGTCCTCGACCGCCGTCCGGTCGCTGAGTGGGCGCCGGATCGTGCCCGGGTGATCGGCCTGCCCCAGCACTTCAAGCCCTACACCCGCCTCGACGTGTGCCATAGCGGCGGCCCCGGGGTGGATGGTCTAGTGGAACGTCTCGAACTCCTCAAGCGGTCGGATCCCGAGGCCCATCGCCGCCTCAAGGAATCGCCGCCGCCTCCCGAGATTCGGATTCCCGGCTGAAGCTCCGCCCGGGATCCACCGATACGCTGGGTGGCATCGCCCCGGCTCCGCTGCTATTGTTTATCGCCAACGCTGTCGCCCGCCATGCAATCGCCGCAGACCAACGCTCCTCGGAAACCGCACACCTGGCAGTTCTTCCGTGCCGGAGGTTTCGACCAGGTCAAGCTCCAGACGGGGGCGGACCTGATGAACCTGGACCAGTTGGACCAGAAACTCTGGGTGGCCCTGGCCTGTCCGACCACGGGCATCGAGTTTGATCCCAAGACCGCCGCGCTGATCGACTCCGATGGAGATGGGCGCATCCGGGCGCAGGAGTTGATTGCGGCGATCCGATGGGCGGGGTCGATGCTGCGGGACCCCGATGATCTCGTGAAAGGCCGGGACGGTGTCGCGCTCACGGCGATCAACGACCAAGTCCCCGAGGGGCGCCAGATCCTCGGGTCGGCCAGGGTGATCCTGCGCCAGTTGAGCAAGGCTGAGGCCGGGGTCATCACGGTCGACGATGCCGCCGCCGCGTCCAAGAGCTTCGCCAACACGGTCTTCAACGGTGACGGGGTGATCATCCCTGAATCGGCTGAAGACACCACCGTCCAGCAGGTCATCCGCGAGGCCATGGCGGCGGTCGGGTCGGTGATGGACCGGAGCGGCAAGCCGGGCGTCGATGCGGCCAAGGTGGAGGAGTTCTTCACGGAATTGGCCCGGTTCGATGCCTGGGTGAACACCTCCGAAGCCGATGCGGCCAAGATCCTCCCCGCCGGGCCCGCGACGGCTGCGGCTGCCGCTGCGATGCAGGCGGTGAAGGCCAAGATCGACGACTACTTCGGTCGCTGCCGCCTGGCGACGTTCGAGGCCCGATTATCCCCGCTGCTCAACCGCACTGAGGAGGAGTACAAGGGTCTCCTGACCAAGGATCTGAGCCTCTCCGCGCAGGAGGTCTCCGGGTTTCCCGTATCCCGGATCGTCCCGGGGCAACCGTTGTCGTTGGTTTCGGGTCTCAATCCCGCCCATGCCCAGGCCATCGCGACCTTCCGCTCGGCGACGGTGGAACCGCTGCTGGGCGCGCGCGAGGTGCTCACCGAAGAGGATTGGTCGGTCGTCCAAGCGCGATTGGCCCCGTACGAGGCTTGGCAGACCGCCAAGGCAGGGATGCGCGTCGAGTCGCTCGGCATCGCCCGGGTGCGGGAGATCCTGCGGGGCGATGCCCGGGCGGCGATCACGGGTCTCATCGCCCGCGATAAGGAATTGGAGATGGAGGCCTCCGGCGTCGCCTCGGTCGAGAAGTTCGTACGCTTCCATCGGGACCTGATCGTGCTCGCCACCAATTTCGTGAATTTCCGCGACCTCTACGACGGGGGATCGCCGGCGATCTTCCAGGCGGGCACCCTCTATCTCGACCAGCGGTCATGCAACCTCTGCATCACCGTGGTGGATCCCGCCAAGCATGCGGTGATGGCCAGCCTGGCCGGAGCCTACTTGGCCTATGTGGACTGCCTCCGAAAGGCGACCGGGCAGAAACTGACCGTGGTGGCCATCTTCTCCCAGGGCGACGACGAGAACCTGATGGTGGGCCGCAACGGTGTGTTCTACGACCGCAAGGGGCTCGATTACGACGCCACCATCACCAAGATCGTGGCCAATCCCATCAGCCTCCGACAGGCCTTCTGGCAACCCTACAAGCGGTTCGTCCGCTGGGTGGAGGAGCAGATCGCCAAACGGGCGGCCGAGGCCGATGCCGCCGCCAGCCAGAAGCTCGCGGCCGCGGCTACTACGGTGGCGACCAAGTCGGTGACTCCGGCGGCAGCCGCCGCTCCGCAGAAGGTTGATGTGGGCACGGTCGCCGCGTTGGGTGTGGCCTTCGGAGCCATCGGCGGCTTCTTCACCGCGGTGGCCACCCTCGGCAAGGATCTATGGGCCCAGGGGGCGTTCGCCATGGTCGGGGCCATCGTCGGCGTGATGGCCTTGATCTCGGGACCGTCGCTGGTGATGACCTACATCAAGCTGCGCAAGCGCAACCTGGGGCCGATCCTGGATGCCAACGGCTGGGCCGTGAACGCCAAGGCCCGGATCAACGTGCCCTTCGGCACCCGGCTGACGGCCATCGCGGAATTGCCTCCCGGATCAAGCCGCGACCTGGTCGATCCGTTCGAGGAAACCCGGCGGCCTTGGAAACTGTACGGCGCGTTGGTTGTCGCGGGCTTGATCGGCTTGCAATGGAGGGCCGACAAGCTTGAGGAATACCTCCCCGACGTGTTGAAGCACCGCTATCACTTCCCAAAGAAGGACGCTGGAACCAAAGCCGACCCGGCAAAACCCGAGACCAATTCGGTGCCCAAGGCGGCCTAGGCGCCTTGAGTTCCTCTGCGGATGATGTCGGGGCTTCTGTGAAGTCCGTCCCAAAGTGAAAACGCCGACCCGTGGATGACACGGAGTCGGCGTTGTTCTTGGGTCTTCGGGCAAAGACAGCCCGGAACCTCAGTACACGCCCTCGACGATGGTCTTCTCCATCGCGCCGAACGGACGGACATCACCCACGCCATCCCAGGCGTAGGGCGGACGCGGAGCGCGGCGGATGGCCTCGTCGCGCTCGAGGAAGCGTGGCATGAAGAACTCGCGGGTGAGGGTGGTGAGCTCCACGCGGCCGAACTCACCGTAGTTCACCAGTTCCTGGGTGGCGTTGGGCTTCACCACGCGCAGGACCGCCCGGGGCTGCGGCGAGTAGTAGGTCACGCTGAAGTTGTCCTCCGGTTGCAGCGGCACGCTGGCGGCCAGGCCCATCAGGGTGTTGCCGTAGGTGGGGTAGAACCCGATCCGGCCCTCGAGCAATTCCTCGACGATGAACCGCACTTCCTGCGGCTTCATCGAGGTGCCGCCGCAGAACACGCCGCGGATGCCCGCCTCCCAGAGGTTGACCTGCTCGGCCAGGGCCTCCAGCAGCTTCGGCGTGGTGAACAGGCCGCTGACCTTGCGGTGCTTGAGGATCGTGGCGGCCTGGTCGACCACGTGGGCCATGTACTGCTTGGCCACATCGTACTGCTTGTTCGACAAGAGCTTCTTCACGAAGCGCGGGTCGAGGTCGATGAAGTAGCAGGAGCTGCCCCGGACGTTGGCCAAGTGCTCGATCGCCAGACGCAGGCGGCGGGGGCCGGTCGGGCCCATCATCAACCACGCACCCCCGCGCGGGAAGTGGGTGTCGTCGATTTTGTCGCTGAACTCGGAGTAATCGACCCTGTAGTCGTTCCAACCGATGCGCTGCTTCGGCATGCCGGTGGTGCCGCCGGTCTCGAAGATGTTGAAAGGCTTGCCCTTGAACTCGGCCGGCACCCAGACCTCGGGCTGAAGGTCGCGCAGCGACTCGTCCTGGAAGTGCGGGAACTTGAGCATGTCTTCGAAGCTGCGGATCTCCTTGCGGGGATCCCAGTTCTTGCGGGCCCAATCGAGCCAGAAGGGGCAACCCGTGGCGGGATTGAAGTGCCATTCGATGATCTCCAGCAGGTGCTGGTCGAGTTGGCTCTTGGCGGCGGCGACGGCTTCCGGAGCGACGGTGGGGATGGGCATAGTTACCTCGGTTCCCGAAAGGATAATACGTATCCGTACTTTTTAAACTCGGAAAGTGACTCCTGCTGACAGTGCGCATTCGTCGCCCGGGCCGATGTCCCGGATGGGACGAAGGGGCGTTTCCCTCGTTGCATTCGCTCCCGGGCACCATCGAGACTCACTGCCCGCCTCATGTTGACCCCTGCTTCCCTTCCAGCCCGGATTCCGCTGATCGTCGCCCCGGTGACCCCCTTCACCCCGGAGGGAGACCTTGCCCTGGGGACGGTCGAGGCCCTGGCGCAATGGTTGGTCCGGCAGGGCGTCGACGGGGTCTTCGTCAATGGGACGACCGGTGAGAGCCACTCGCTGACCGCCATCGAGCGCATGCAGTTGGCCGAGCGTTGGGTGGAGGTCCTGCGCGGAAGCTCCCTCCGGTGCATCATTCATGTGGGATCGAATTGTCTCCGGGAGGGGCGGGAACTGGCCTCACACGCGCAGCGGATCGGGGCCTCTGGCATCGCCGCCCTGGCGCCGAGCTACTTCAAGCCCGCAGACGTAGGGACCTGGGTCGAGTGTGCCGCCTTCCTAGCCGGTGGGGCTCCGGGGCTGCCATTCCATGCCTATGACCTTCCGGCAATGACGGGGATCCATCTGGCATCGGACCGGTTCCTGGCCGAGGCGACCCGGAAGATTCCCACGATGGCGGGACTGAAGTTCAGCAACCCGGACCTGATGCTCCTGCAACGGTGCGTGGCGACCCTGGGCGAAGGGCAGGAGCTACTCTTCGGTTGCGACGAGCAATTGTTGCCAGCCGTGGCTCTGGGGGCCACCGGCGCGGTGGGGTCGACCTACCATCTGACAGCCCCCTTGTACCGGGCCATGCAGACGGCGGCATCGGCAGGGGATTGGTCCCGGGCTCGTCGGTTGCAGGGTCATGCGCTCCGCATGGTCGAGATCCTCGCCCGCCAGGGGTATCTTGGATCGCTCAAGACCGTCCTGACACACCTGGGAATCCCGGTGGGTCCGGTCCGTCTGCCCCTGCGTCCCCCCGGTGCCGACGAGGTTCGGAGCCTTTTGGACCAATGGGAGATCTGGGCCAAGGACAGTGAAATCCTGGGCGCAAAGTCTTGATTCCTGGAGGGGCTCCATCAGGATTGCCCAAGGACCAGCAAGATCGGTTGGGTTTCCCGGTGGGTTGCCACCGAATTCCCGGTTGACTTCCCGAGGTCGGTTCCACACCTTCCATCCAACAACAATTCAACCTCTCACACGAGTTAACATGAAAATGATCGGGTTCTCTCCCCGTTTTGCCGGCCTCCTCGCCGTTTCCGCGATGTTGGCGGGTTCCTCCCTTTACGCCGCCGAAACCGGCAAGGCTGAACTCACCGGGGTCAAGGGCAGTGTCAAGATCGACGGTCAAGCCGCGTTCGTGGGTGAGTCGATCAAGCCCGGCCAGAAGATCGAGACCGGTGCTGGCGCTCAGGCGAACCTTTATCTGGCCGACAATGGCCCCACCGTTGTGGTTCTCCCCGACTCCTCGGTCTCCTTCGACGAGTTGACTGTCGACAAGTCCGGGGCTGAGCCGGTGATCACCACCAAGATCAACCTCAAGGTGGGCACTGTCGCCGGCTACGTGAAGAAGACGTCGTCGCAGTCCTCTTACATCGTCAAGGGCCCGACGGTGTCCGCCGTGATCCGTACTTCCGAGTATCAGATCACCGACAACGGCACCGTTGCGGTCTGGTCCGGATGCGTGACGGTTTCCTACCGCGGTGTCTCGTACGAGGTCTGCGGTGGTCAGATGTTCGACCCCGCCGCGGCTTCCGTGGTGGCCAACACTATGCCGTTGCCGGCGGGCATGCCCTCTGCGATCCAGCAGTCGGCCAATGTCAAGGTGCCTGCGGTGGTTCCGACCCGGCCCCAGCCCGTGGCTTCGCCGGTCACCACCGGTGGCAACGGCGGCGGCAACTGATCCGCCCGCCGAGCTTTCGGCTGGTGGTTGAAATGCACAACGTTAATTAATTTCAAAACCCGGGGTCTTCCCCGGGTTTTTTGTTGGGTGCGCCTGGCGGGGCGCACTTTCAGATATTTCCCCGAGGATTTTTCGCATCCCCTGGGTGGTCTCCCCTCATCCGTGCAGCCTGTCCCTGATTGCAGATCGAATGGGGCTGAAATGGGTGGTTGGGGGGTTGAAACTCGGCGTTCTCCCGACACAATACTCCCATGCTTCCCAAGCGTGTGGTGTCGTGTTCGATCCGGGGAATGATGGCGCTGGCGACCGCCTCCGCTTTCTCCGTATTGGCGGCAGACTTGACCTTCAATCGGGACATCCGCCCGATCCTGTCGGACAACTGTTTCTCCTGCCACGGATTCGATGCCAAGAAGCGAAAGGCGGGACTGCGACTGGATACCGCGGAGGGGGCATTCACTCCCAACAAGGACGGCCGGGTGGCCATCCGGCCGGGTGACCTCAAATCCAGCGAGTTGTGGCACCGTTTGGAGACGCAGGACCCGGAATCGATCATGCCGCCTCCGGAATCCCACAAGACACTCACGGCCGCGCAGAAGGGCATCCTCCGGCGATGGATCGAGCAGGGGGCCCCTTACCAGAAGCACTGGGCCTTCGAGGCGCCTCGAAAGGTCCGGTCACCGGGGATGGCCGAGGGCGGGGTCCATCCCATCGATGCCTTCCTGGCGGAACGTTGGCGGAAGGAAGGGGTGAATCCGGGCGCGGAGGCCGATCGCGCCACGGTGCTGCGCCGCCTGAGCCTGGACCTTCGGGGCCTTCCCCCCACGCCGGCCGAGGTGGATGCCTTCCTGGCCGATGCGCGTCCCGGGGCCTACGAGCGCTGCGTCGATCGCCTGATGGGCACCCCGCAGTACGGCGAGCAGATGGGCCGCCACTGGCTCGATGTCGCGCGGTATGCCGACACGCACGGGCTTCACCTCGACAATGAGCGCCAGATCTGGCCCTACCGCGATTGGGTGGTGGGCGCCTTCAATCGGAATCTGCCGTTCGATCAATTCACCATCGAGCAGTTGGCCGGCGATCTTCTGCCCAACCCCTCGCAGGACCAGTTGGTGGCCACCGGCTTCAATCGGAACAACGTCACCACGGGCGAGGGCGGGGCCATCGATGCCGAGTTCATCTTCCGCTACGCCGTCGAGCGCACCGCGACGACCGCCCAAGCCTGGATGGGACTGACGGCCGGATGCGCCGTTTGCCACGACCACAAGTTCGATCCCATTTCCCAGAAGGAGTTCTACTCGATGTACGCGTTCTTCCACAGCGCCGCCGATCCGGCCATGGATGGCAACGCGCTGCGCACGCCCCCGGTCGTGCCGGTGAAGTCCGAGAAGGACGCCCAGAAGCTCGCGGAGTTCGACGGGCGCATCCGGGAGGCCGAACAGGCGGTTGAGACCCGGGTTCGCGGCCTCGCCTACACCGATCCGGCGACGCTCCAGCCGCCGCCCCAGGCCCGGGACATCGAGACGATCTGGCTGGAAGACGGCACCCCGGCCGGGGCCCGCGTGCAGGGATCGCCCGTCTGGGTGAAAGCCCCGGAAGGCCCCGTGAAATCCGGGCAATCCTCGCTCCAGCAGCGGGGCGACGGACTGATCCAGACGGTCTACGAGGGCCTGTCCTTGGAGGTGCCGGCCTCGGCCAAGGTCTTCGCGTGGGTCCGTCTCGATCCGGCCTCGCTGCCCAAGTTGGTGATGCTCCAGTTCTTCCAGGGCGACTGGGAACACCGTGTGGTGTGGGGCGATGTCGATGCGACCGACTGGGGGGCCAAGGGCAAGCCGAGCCGCCAGCACGCCGGTCCGTTGCCCGCGGCAGGCGAGTGGGTGCGACTCGAGTTCGATGCCGACGCCGTGGGGCTGAAGGCGGGGCAGCCCGTCACCGGGATCGCCTACACCCAGCATGGCGGCCGGGTCCACTGGGACCACGCCGGAATCACGGGCCGCATCGACCCCGCCCGGGATCCCCGAAGTTCGTTCTCGGTCTGGCTCGCGCAGAACCAGGGCAAGGAATCGAAGGAAATCCCCGAGGCCCTGCGGAAGATCCTCAAGGAGGTCTCCGCCGACCAGCGGACCCCTGAGCAGACCCGCCTCCTCCGCGACCACTACCTGGGCAAGGTGTGCTCGGAGACCCGACCGGTTCTCGATCCGTTGAACGCCGCGGTCGCGGATCTGCGCCAGCAGCGCGACCAGTTCCAGGGGCAGATTCCCCAGACCTTCATCTGGCGCGACATGGACAAGCCCCGGGAGAGCTTCGTGATGGTGCGCGGCCAGTACGACGCCCCGGGCGACAAGGTCACCCGCGCCGTTCCGGCCGCCTTCCCGGCCCTCAAACCTTCCGGGCCCGTACCCAACCGTCTCGACCTGGCCCGGTGGCTGGTGTCCTCGGAACACCCGCTGACGGCTCGGGTGACGGTGAACCGCCTGTGGCAGCAGTTCTTCGGAGTGGGCCTGGTGAAGACCTCCGACGACTTCGGTTCGCAGGGGGAGCCGCCCAGTCATCCGGAGTTGCTCGATTGGTTGGCCGTCACCTTCCAGGAATCCGGCTGGGACGTGAAGGCCCTCGTCCGGATGCTCGTGACCTCGGCGGCCTATCGGCAGTCGGCGTCCGTCCCGCCCGCGCTGTTGCAGCGGGATCCCGAGAATCGCTGGCTGGCCCGTGGCCCCCGTTTCCGCTTGGACGCCGAACAGTTGCGCGACAACGCCCTGTTCGTCTCCGGGCTCCTGGATGGCACGCTCGGAGGCAAGGGCGTCCGTCCGTACCAACCGCCGAACATCTGGGAGCCGGTGGGCTACAGCGGTTCCAACACCCGCAATTACCGGCAGGAATCGGGGGCGGCCCTCTATCGGCGCAGCCTCTACGTGTTCTTCAAGCGCACCGCGCCGCCGCCCTTCATGGCCACCTTCGATGCGCCGAACCGCGAGCAATTCTGTTCGCGCCGCGAGCGCAGCAACACGCCCCTGCAGGCGCTGCAACTCCTCAACGACGTGCAGCACTTCGAGGCCGCCCGCGGGCTGGCCCGCCGCATGATGACTGAGGGCGGTTCCCGACCCGACGACCGCATCGGATTCGCCTTCAAGACCCTCCTGTCCAGGCCGCCGACCGCGCCGGAACTCGAGGTCGTCCGGTCCACCTTGGACCGGTTCCGGCAACGGTATCAGGCCGATCCGGAATCGGCCCGCAAGGCCATCCGCGTCGGCGAATCGGCGCCGCCCGCAGGGCTGCCCGAGACCGAACTGGCCGCCTATACCCTCACGGCCAACCTGCTCCTGAACCTCGACGAAACCGTGACCCGCAACTGACCATGAATCCTCTCTTCGAATTCCATCGGAACCAGACCCGGCGTCAGTTCTTCGGCGACACGGGCATCCGTCTCGGGGGGCTGGCCCTGGCCGCGCTGGGCGCGGGCGGATTGAAGGCCACCGGCGCCCAAGCCGTTGCCCGCGTTCATCCGCCGTTGCCGGGGTTCCCTCACTTCGCGCCGAAGGCCAAGCGCCTGATCTACCTGCACATGAACGGCGCCCCGTCCCAGCTCGACCTTTGGGATCACAAGCCGAAGCTGCAGGAATATTTCGACAAGGACCTTCCGGATTCGGTCCGCAATGGTCAGCGCATCACCACCATGACCTCGGGCCAGGCCCGATTCCCGGTGGCCCCGACCATGTTCAAGTTCCACCAGGCCGGGCAGAGCGGCCGGTGGATCAGCGAATTGCTGCCCCACACGGCCCGCGTCGTGGACGAATTGGCGGTGATCAAGTCGGTCCAGACCAACGCCATCAACCACGACCCGGCCTGCACCTTCGTGATGACCGGCAGCGAGGTCCCGGGCAAGGCCAGCCTCGGTTCTTGGCTGGCCTACGGCCTGGGCAGCGACAACAACGAATTGCCGGCCTTCGTGGTGCTGACGCCCAACTGGTCCTCCAAGGCCGATGCGCAGGCCCTCTTCACCCGCATGTGGAGCAGCGGGTTCCTTCCGACCCGCTACACGGGCGTGGCGTTGCGCTCCATCGGCGACCCGGTCCTGTACATCGACAATCCCCCGGGCGTCAGCCGCGAGGATCGGCGCGGGATGCTCGATGCCCTCAACCGGCTCAATGCCCGGACCCACGAGCGCTGGGGAGATCCCGAGACGCTCACCCGCATCGCCCAGTACGAGATGGCCTTCCGCATGCAGAGCAGCGTGCCCGACCTGGTGGATTTCTCCGGCGAGTCGAAGGCCACCACCGACCTGTATGGCGACGACGTGAAGAAGCCGGGCACCTTCGCGGCCAGCACCTTGCTGGCCCGGCGCCTGGTGGAGCGCGGCGTGCGCTGCGTGCAGATCCTGCACCGGGGCTGGGACCAGCACGGCAACCTGCCCTCCGAGATCCGGGCCCAGTGCAAGGATATCGACCAGGCCTCCGCCGCACTCATCCACGACCTCAAGGCTCGCGGTCTGCTCGAGGACACGCTGGTCATCTGGGGCGGGGAGTTCGGGCGGACGGTCTATTCGCAAGGGCGCCTGACCCGCACCGACTACGGTCGCGACCATCATCCGCGCAATTTCTGCATGTGGATGGCCGGTGGCGGCATCAAGGGCGGGATTTCCTACGGTGAGACCGACGACTTCAGCTACAACGTCGTGGAGAACCCGGTCCACATCAACGACCTGAACGCCACCATCCTGCAATGCATGGGGGTGGATCACCGCCGGTTCACCTTCAAGAGCCAGGGACTCGACCAGCGCCTGACCGGCGTCGAGGAATCCCATCCGATCCAGGCGCTCCTGGCCTGAATCGTTGGTCCTTGATCAATGCCAGCGCGGTTCCCGGCCGAGCAGGTGACGCACGAAGAAGTCCATGCGCCGCCGGCTGGCGTATGGCGTCTCGGCGGCGCCGTGGTTGGTCGAGGGCATGACCAGCAGCTCGAAGTCCTTGTCGGCTCGGACCAGCGCCGCGCTGACCTGCATCGTGCTCGCCGGGTCCACGTTGGTGTCGACCTCGCCGACCACCAGCAGCAGCTTGCCCATGAGCTTGTGGGCATCCTCCACGTTGGAACAGCGGCGATAAGCCTCGTCCACCGGCCAGCCGAGCCACTGCTCGTTCCACCAGATCTTGTCCATCCGGTTGTCGTGGCATCCACAATCGGCGACCGCCACCGTGTAGAAGTCCCCGTGGTCCAGCAGTCCTCTCAGGGCGTTCTGTCCACCGGCGCTGCCGCCGTAGAGGCCGACGCGTCCGAGGTCCATCCAGGGGCGTGATCGCGCCGCGGCCCGCATCCAGAGCTTTCGGTCCGGAAACCCGGCATCCGCGAGGTTCTTCCACGCGACGTCATGGAAGGCCTTGGAGCGTTGGCTGGTGCCCATCCCGTCGATCTGAACCACCACGAACCCCAATTCGGCCAGCGCGTGCTGGCGCGTCAGGCGGCCGAATTCCTTGGGCACGAAGGCGCCCTGCGGGCCGGCGTAGATCTCCTCGATCACCGGATGTTTCGAGGTCGGGTCCATCCGGGATGGTCGGATGACGATGCCGTGGATGTCGGTGGTCCCATCGCGTCCCTTGGCGGAGAAGCGCTCCGGCACGGACCAGCCGGCGGCGAGGAGCCGGGAGATGTCGGCCCGCTCCAGTTCGAGCACCCTGCGGCCATCGACCGCGCTGCGCAGCTCGATGACCGGCGCCTGGTCCACGCGCGACCACGTGTCGATGAACCAACGTCGGTCGGGAGAGAACTGCACCTTGTGGGTGCCGTCGCCTTCGGTCAGGACGGTCAATCCGGTGCCGTCGAAATTCACCCGGGCGAGGTGCAGGTAGTAGGGGTCCTGCCCCGGTCGGATGCCTCCCGCGAAGAACCAGACCTGCTGGCGCTCCGCATCGACATGCTCCACCGAGCGCACCACCCAGTCGCCCTGGGTGACGGCGTTCTTCACCGCGCCGGTGGCGATGTCGATCCGCCACAGGTGGCACCATCCGCTGCGCTCGGACATCCACAACAGTTCGCCGCGCGGATGCAGCCAGTGCCGCCAGGTCTTGGCCGTCCAATCCACCATGGTCTTGGGAGCCTCCTCCACCACCGTGCGGACCCCGCCGGCGCGGCCGATGGCCAGGATCCGGTACACTTGATGGCCCCGTTGGTTGTAGTCGACGTAGCATTCCCGGCTGTCCGGGGACCACTGGAGGTCGAGCGCCCCGCTCTCCGTGAAGGGATTGGGATACAGCGCCTCGTCCACGTCGTGCTGGCGGAACCCGTCGACGGCGAAGACCCGGAGGCGCGGGCGGGGCAGGGGATCCCCTGGCTTGAAATAGTCGTGCGAATGGAGCTTGGGCTGGAGTTGATCCTTGGGGGCGGCCTCGATCCAGGACACGCGGTGCGGCGACACCTCGCGGACCCGTCGTGCCACGAAGTGGGACGAGTCGGGCGACCACCGCACCTCGGGGTGGTAGGCGTCGCCGGCGATGCCGTCCCGACTGAGGCGCACGGCCTCTCCGCCCGCCCTGGGTCGCAGGAACAGGTTGTGATCGCGGACCTCGACCGTCCAACGACCGTCCGGCGAATCCTGGGGCCCTGGCCGGGTTTCCGTGGTCTCGGCCGCCGCCGTGGTTTCCTGGGATCCTCCGGGCGGATTCGTGAACTCGGCCCGTGCCTCTCCCTCCTGCGCGGTGAAGACTCCCACGACCGTCCCGTTGCGGTCGGTGCCCAACCACACGTGCCCGGCGAAGGTGTGCTGGCGACGCTCGGCTCCCGGCCGTAGCCGGCCGTAGGGTCTCCGGGTTCCCTGGTCGTCGAGCCAGTAGAGTTCCACGTCCTCGGAGGTCCGGTTGACCAGTACGATCTCCGTTTCTTCGCCGCTGGTACGGGAACGCTTGGGGATGCGTTGGGTCGGGGTCGGTGTCAGTCGGGCCTCGGGGGAAGCATCCGCCGCAATGGACAACTCCGGGACGGTGGCCTTCCACCGTTTTCCGCCGTGCCGAAATCTCAGGATCCGTCGCCCGTCCTCCAGTGCCACCGTCAGGGCATCGAGCTTCAAGGATTCGGCGGAGACGGCCGTTCCCGAGGCGCCTGCCAGACGCGTGGCGAGCACCGCGGCGTCGAAGAGAGGCTCACGGATTGCGCGTTCCGGGTCCACGAACAGGTATTCCTGACGATCCGGATCGGTGGCCACCCGGTACCAGAACCGTCCTCCGCCCTCTGTGATCCACTGCGGTTGTATGGACGCACGGAATACCGTGTTCTCGGTCCGCTGGGCCAGGCCCAGGGCCCTCTGGTAATCGTCCTTGGATCCCTGGGCGAAGAGGCCGAGGCACGACAGCAGCAGTGCGATTCCGTCGGTGATCCCCGGAAAAACCATCCATCGGGGCCTCGGGAGTCCGGGGGTGAGATTGCGGCTCATGGCTGCCACTCTGACATCGCCCGGGAGCGGGTCTTGCAGCACCCTCCGAACATGTCCGCCAAAGTCCGCACAGGCGGGGCCGCGGGTGCGCCCGGATTGCCCCGACTTCCAGTGAAGCTCTTGGCCGAGATCTTCGAGCATGTGCCCGACACCGCGTTTTTCGTGAAGGACACCGCGGGTCGCTACACCGCAGTGAACCGATCTCTCGCCGAGCGGGTGGGTTTCCAGAGGGCCGAGGACCTGGTGGGCAAGACGGTTCGAGACGTGTATCCGGAGGAGTTGGCGACGCGTTTCGCCCGTCAGGACGAAGCGGTCCTGAGGACGGGGCGGCCGATCGTGGAGAAGCTCGAGTTGCATTGGTATCCCCGGCGCAAGACCGGATGGTGCTTCACCACCAAATTCGCCATCCGGGACGACGGCGGAAGGATTGCGGGCCTGGTGGGCATCTCCCGCGATCTGCAGGTGCCGGCGGGTGCCGCCAGGATCCCGGCCGGCCTGGCGGCGGCCCTCGAATACCTGGAAGCCCACTACGACGAGGAACTGAGCCCGACGGTCCTGGCCGACAAGGCGGGCATCCCCCCGGTTCGGTTCGCTCGACTCATCAAGCGACTGTTCCGGACCACCCCGAGCCAGTGGATCGCCCATACCCGACTGACGGCCGCCTCACGCCTGCTGGAGGAAACCGGCAAGCCGGTGGCCGAGATCGCCCACGCCTGCGGCTTCTATGATCACAGCGCCTTCACCCGGGCCTTCCGCGCCGCCACGGGCATGACACCCACCCGGTTTCGTCAAAGCCGCCGGGAGGAGGCGTGAATCCGTGCCGGTGGGCGTCGGACCCCGGGCTCGAGGCGACGGCGGGAGTCTCCCTCAACGCCGTTCGATGTATTCCTTGGAGGCGTAGCGTAGCCGGAGTTCCTCGACGCGTCGGAGCAGGGCCTCGGCGGTGCCGGGCCAAGGGATCCAGCGGACTCCCCAGTCGTTCTCGGCGACCCGGAGCATGGCCTGGTGCCAATCGATCCTCGCGAGGCCCGGCGGGATGGGTTGGATGCTCCCCTGGATGAGCAGTCCCCACTTGTTCCGCCGTTGTGCGGCACCGGCGATCTTGCGGCCCTGCAGCAGCAGGTCCTCACGCTCGGCACCCACGAAGCATTGTCCGGGCCCGGCCGGATCACAGCAGGGAGCCAGCCGGGTTTCGAGGCCGCCATGGGCGAAGGCCCGCTGCAGCCAGGAGTGGGCGCGTCGGTAGCTCTCGACCGCCGGCATCGAATACCATGGATGCCGGGGTGGGATGATCACCGCATAAGTCCAGTCGGCCTCGTGGGGGACCAGGCCGCCTCCGGTCGGCCGGCGGATGAGCGGGCGCAACGGTGTCCAAGCGGCGATGTCGGCGTACCGTTGGAAGTATCCGAAGGTCGCCGCCGGGGTCGCCCAGGCATAGCTCCGGAGGATCGGTCGACCGAGATCCGCGGATGCCTCTAGGAGCGCCTCGTCCCAGGCCATGTTGCCGGGAGCGTCTCCGGTCGATGCGTCCATCCAGAACCATTCGTCGCTCATGTCGGTGCCAAAGGTGATCCCTGGGTGAGGATGGCGCAAAGGCGGATTGCCTCGGGCGGCTTTCTCTGGCAACCAAACCGTTCTGATGACGAACCCACGCTCGATTCGCTGGCTGTTGGCCGTTGCATTGGTGGCGGTCCTCTCCGGGTGCAAGGAGGAGGCGCCCGAGTTGTCGGCCCGATGGCACTTCGCCGGGGGCGACGGTCTGAAAAGCCAGATCGGGGCCCCGCTGTTGAGGACGTTCCTGTCGCATAGCAACGCGCCCGCCCTGGCCGAGCGTCTTCGTCCCCGTGCCACGCGGGTCGCGTTGGAGTGGTTGTCGGACGGTACTCCGGCCGATGCGGCCGTGATCCAGGCCCAACCATTGGTGGCCGATCTGTTGGCCCATGAATCGGCCGGCGAGGTCTGGCGCCGCGGCGACGGGGGGCGCGAGGTGTTCGTGGCCGTGCGCATCACCGCCGAGCGGGCACCGATCTGGAACGACCGTTATTCGGCTGTCGTGAAGACCCCGGGTTCGGGCGTCTCCGGCGCATGGATCAGCGCCGAAAAAGGCTGGCTCTTCGCGGTGAGCCCCTCGGATTCGCCGAGGGCCAAGGCCTTCCGGTCCCGCGTGCTTTCGACTCCTTCCCATCCGTCACGGCTTCTGGAATTCCAGAAGGCACCCGGCTTATGGCCCGGAATTCAGGCCACGGCGGTGGCCACCAATGGGTCCGTGGCCTGGACGGGGACCTTGAGCAAACCGGGGTTGGCCGAGCTTTCCCTGCGCGACTGGCGGTATCCGACCAACCTGATCTATGATCCGTTGGTCTCGTTGACGGCCATCCGCGGTGTCACTCCCCAAGTCATGGGCCTCCTCGGCTTGGAGCAGTACTTCCAGGGTCAGGAACTCGGTCAGATGTACCTCTGGGCCCAGGCTGAATCCCCGTTTCAGAGTTATGCGGTGGTGCACGTGAACGATTCGGCCCCGGTCCTCCAGGCCGCCAATGCCGATTTGATGCACCGCTACTCCACCAACACCGAACCCGGCAAGCTGGATGGTCTGGTGATGTACGATGCCCAGAAGCAGATTCTCGGACTCAGCAGCGCTCCGGGTGTCGTGCCGATGCTCACCGGGACCGAGAACCACAAGCCAGGTTTTCTGGGTTTCAGCATGTTCCGCCGACAACGTTCGGTGCAACCGGTTCCCAAGGAATTGCTCCAGCAGCTCCAGCAACCCGGATTGGTGCTCTACGATTGGGAAGTCACCTCCGAGAACTTCGTGCATTGGTGGGCCAACCTGCAGGCGCGCGATCTGTCCCTCGGTCTCAACCCTGCTCCAGGCGACGGTTTGGCCTACGTTTGGCTGACCGATGGGCTTGGCAAAGTGGACAATACGGTGACCCAGGTCCGGCAGTCCGGTCCGGGGACCTTCACTTGGAGCCGCAAGGCCCCGGTGGGGTTGAGCGCCCTCGAATGGGTCGCCTTGGGCCGTTGGTTGGATCCCGCCACGCCCCGCAAGCCTCGGAGTGTCCGTGTGGCTCCGCCCGCGCCGATGGGTATGCCCGAGGCCCCCGCTACCCAAGCTCCTGCGGCTCCGAAGGCCGCCCCCGCTCCGAAGACCACCGCCAAGCCCTGAGCCCGACATGCTGAAACTTGGCGTCAACATCGACCACGTCGCGACCCTGCGTCAGGCCCGATACCGGGGCATGGAACGCGGTGAGCCTGATCCCATCGCCGCAGCGCTCTTGTGCGAGCAGGCCGGTGCCCACGGGATCACCGCCCACCTGCGGGAGGACCGTCGCCACATCATCGACCGTGACATCGCCGCCTTGAGGAAGGCCATCCGGACGCGGCTCAACCTGGAGATGGCCAATTCCCCGGAGATCGTGGAGATCGCGCTTGCGACCCGGCCCGACATCGTCTGCCTGGTGCCGGAGAAGCGGGAGGAGATCTCCACCGAGGGCGGTCTGGATGTCGTGGGACAAGAGGCGGCCTTGCGGGACACCCTCCGCCGAATGAATGGCTCCGGCATCGAGGTGAGCCTGTTCGTCGACCCGGACCCAGCGCAGGTCGAGGCATCCGCCCGGGTGGGTGCCCAGTTCATCGAGTTGCACACCGGGGCCTACGCCGAGGTCTTCCACCAGAAATCGGAGAGGAACCGGCAACTGCAGCGCCTCGTGGCGGCCGCCGAGAGTGCGCATCGGGCCGGGCTCCGGGTGAATGCCGGGCATGGCTTGAACCGCGAGAATCTGCCTCTCATCCACGTGGTTCCGCACCTGGAGGAGTTGAACATCGGGCACTCCATCATCAGCCGGGCGGTGTTTGTCGGCCTGGAGAACGCGGTGAAGGAGATCCTCCAAGTCATGGAAGGTTACGGAGGGGCTTCCCGTTCCGTCGCGGCGTCATGATCCTCGGGGTGGGCATCGACCTGGTGGAGGTGGGGCGGGTCCGAGATTCGCTCGAGCGACTGGGCGAACGATTCGCCCGCAGGATTCTGCTCCCTCCCGAGTACGACTACTGCTTCGGTCACGGAGATCCCGCTACTCACGTCGCCGCCCGGTTCGCCGCGAAGGAAGCGGTGAGCAAGGCCTTTGGGACGGGCATCGGTGCAGACATCGGTTGGCTCGACATCGAGGTGGTGCGAATGGACACCGGAAGCACACGAGTCCAACTCCACGGGGCGGGAGCGGAGCTGTTCCGTCGCAGGGGGGCGCAAATTCTCCACCTCAACCTCACCCATACGGCCCGCTACGCCTCGGCCGTTGCCATCTTGGAGGGATGATCGACCCGGTTGCCCTCCTCCCCACGCCGGAGCGGGCCCCAACGAAAAACCTCCCGAAGCATCCCTTGCGGGAGGCTGTCGGGAGGTTTCGTTCGAAGCCTTTGGCGGATCAGTGGATGCCGTCCTCGGCGGTCTCCGGGATCCGGACCGCCTCGACCGCTTCGATCTTCTTCCGAAGCTTGGCCAGCGCGATATTCTGGAGTTGGCGGATGCGCTCTCGGGTGACGCCGAACTTCTGCCCGATCTCGTCGAGGGTCTTCTCCTGACCGCCGTCGAGGGCGAATCGCTCCCGGAGGATGGTCATCTCGCGCGAGTCCAGGATGTGCAGGCTGTTCTGGAGCAGTTGATGGGTGGTTCGGCTCTCGAGGTCCTCGTAGGGGGTCTGGCAGGACTCATCAGGAACCACGTCGCCCAGCTTGCTGGAATCCTCGTCGCCAAGGGATTCGTCGAGGGAGCTGGTGCGGAGGGACGCCCGGCGCCACAGCCTCACCTTCCGGAGCGGCACCTCCATCTCCTCGGCGATCTCTTCGTCCGTGGCTTCGCGGCCGAAGAGTTCCTGCAGTTCCATGGCCACCCGGCGCATCCGGGAAATCTTGTCCACCAGGTGCACCGGCAGGCGGATGGTCTTGGACTGGTTGGCCAGGGCCCGCTTGATCGATTGCTTGATCCACCAGGAGCTGTAGGTGGAGAGCTTGCCGCCCTTGGAGGGGTCGAAACGTTCAACACCCTTCATCAGGCCCATGTTCCCCTCGTTGATCAGATCGAGCAGGGGAAGCCCGAGACCGTCGTAATCCTTGGCGATCTTCACCACCAGACGCAGGTTCGCCCGGATCATGTGTTCACGTGCCACCGGGTCGCCCTTCTTGATCCTCGCAGCCAGGGCATTCTCCTCGGCCACGGTCAGCAGAGGCACTTCCACAGCCTCGCGCATGTAGAGATTGAGGGCGCTCTTCGACTCGTACAGGTCGCGGACCGGCTCGGCCGGGGTTGGCACCACGGGGATTCCGTCGACCATGAGCACCCCGGGCTTTTGCGCGACGGGTTCACCGCGACCCTTGGCCGCGCGAGGAGCTTGGGAGATCGACCGCACGGTCACCGGGCGAGCCGGAGGGGTGGGCGATATGTTTTTCCGAGAGGCTGATTTTTTACGCTGCAGCTTCCGCTTGGAGGAGGTGGCCCGAGTGAGGGCGGCCCGTTTCGTGGCTTTGGAGGGCTTTGACGGGGAGGTCGCCTTGCTGCGGGGGAGCTTTCTGGATTTCATCAGCGTAGATTTCTGGAGTTGAGATTTCCGTGGACGGACCTTTGGAAGCGAGCTGCAACCAACTTAGTTCAAACTTAGACGAAATGTCAACAAATGGATTTCGAAATGTCTAACAATTTTCAACAAAGACCTGATTTCATGGTTTTTTGGTGTTTGGTTGGTCCTTTTTGAAATCCTTTGTCTAAGTTGGATTCGTATGTCTTGCTTGTGTTCAACTTTCGGTCAACGTTGTTCGGAAATGAGTGATCCCGCGGTCAAGCATTCGATCAGGACCGTCGCACAGCAAACGGGTTTGAGTCCCCATGTCATTCGGGCTTGGGAAAAACGCTATCAGACGGTTCGTCCGGCCCGTTCCGAGGGCAGGCAGCGCCTGTATTCGGCCGCGGACATCGAGCGATTGACTCTGCTGCGTCGCGCGACCGAGGCCGGGTTTTCGATCGGAACCATCGCGTCTCTTTCCGTCGATTCCCTGCGCTCCCTTCTATCGGGCTCCGATCGGGGTTTCGCCTCCGTAGAGCATTCCAGAGAATTCTCGCCCGTCGGCGGGGGCATCGGAGTGCCCTTCGTTGTCGGGAGCGCGCCAGCCGCCGAAGAAACCTTGGGCTTCCTGGAGGGAGCCTTCCAGGCGGTGTTGCGGACCGACGCTGCGGGCCTGGAGGGCCTGCTGGAACGAGCCTCCGTGGCGATGGGTCAGATGCGGCTGTTGGCTGAGCTGATCGTGCCGCTGGTCGAGCGCATCGGGGATGGTTGGCTGCGCGGCGAGGTGAAGGTGTCGCAGGAGCACGTGGCCACGTCGGTCCTCCGTACCTTCCTGGGGAACATCGCCCGGCCGATCGCTCTGCACCCGCGGGCCCCGGTGATGGTGGTCACCACGCCCTCCGGACAGGTGCATGAACTGGGGGCGATCATCGTTGCCGCTGCCTCCACCGGCCTGGGCTGGCGCGTGGTCTACGGCGGTGCGTGCCTTCCGGCCGAGGAGATCGCCGGAATGGCCACCGAGCAGGGGGCGAAGGCCGTCGGGTTGAGCGTGGTGCACCCCACCGGCGATCCGTCACTCGCTCTGGAGCTGAAGCTGCTCCGGCGTCTGCTGCCCGCCTCCACCCGGATCTTGGTGGGGGGGCGAGCCAGCGCAGCCTACCGTTCCGAGATCGAATCGATCGGAGCGGTTCTGGTGGGCGGGCTCGACGATCTGCGCGACCAACTCAATCGCCTGCGCGGAGAGTCCGCCCACGGATCACATGGTCCGCTTGGGCGCGGTTGAAACCGCGTCGGTGCCTCGGCCCTCAACGCGAGGGCGCGCCCATGGACAGCAGGAACATGATGTTGTTCGGCGTCTTCTTGAGTTTGCCGAGCAGCAGTTCCATCGATTCCACGGGTGGGACACCGACCAGGGCGCGGCGCAGCACGGAGATGCGCTGGTATTCGTCGGGATGGTACAGGAGCTCCTCCTTGCGGGTGCCGGACTTCTCGATGTTGATCGAGGGGAAGATGCGGCGATCGACCAGCGAACGGTCGAGGTGGATCTCCATGTTTCCGGTGCCTTTGAACTCCTCGAAGATCACCTCGTCCATGCGGCTGCCGGTGTCGACCAGCGCCGTGGCCATGATCGTCAGGGATCCGCCCTCCTCGATGTTGCGGGCTGCCCCGAAGAAGCGCTTGGGCTTGTGCAATGCGTTGGCGTCGACGCCGCCCGAGAGGATCTTGCCCGAATGCGGCTGCACCGTGTTGTAGGCGCGCGCCAAGCGGGTGATCGAATCGAGCAGGATCACCACGTCCTTCTTGTGCTCGACCATGCGCCGGGCTTTTTCGATGACCATCTCGGCCACCTGGACGTGACGCTCGGGCGGCTCGTCGAAGGTGGAACTCACCACCTCGGCCCCGCGACAGGAACGCTCCATGTCGGTGACCTCCTCCGGGCGCTCGTCGATCAGCAGGATGATCAGGTGGCAGTCGGTGTTGTTCTTGAGGATGGCGTTGGCCAGCTTCTGCATCAGCACGGTCTTGCCGGTGCGGGGCGGGGCGACGATCAGGCCGCGGGTCCCCTTGCCGACGGGGCAGACGATGTCGACGACCCGGGTGCTGTATTCGTCGGGCGAGGTCTCGAGCAGGAAGCGCCGATTCGGGAACAGCGGGGTGAGGTTCTCGAAGTGGGTCTTCTCCTTCGCCTTGTCGGGATCGAGTCCGGCCACGCGCTCGACCTTCAGCAGGGCGTAGAACTTCTCCTTGTCCTTCGGCGGGCGCACCTGTCCCTCGACATCGTCGCCGGTGGCCAGGTCGAAGCGGCGGATCTGCGACGGGGACACGTAGATGTCTTCGGGGCAGGGCAGGTAATTGAAGGCCGGGGAACGCAGGAAACCGAAGCCCTCCGGCATCACCTCCAGGACGCCGCGGGTGTTGATGATGCCGCCGGCGGCCAGGTTGCGCTGGACGATCTGGAAGATGATCTCCTGGCGCTTGAGCGTGCCGTAGTTCTCGATGCCGAAATGCTTGGCCACGTCGGCCAGAGGCCCGATGGGCATCGGTTGCAATTCGTGCAGGTTGAGGGTCTTCGGCTCGATCACCACCTGGGGTTTCTCGGGGGCATCGGGCACGGGCGCATCCTCGTTGGGCGGGGCCATGCGTGCCCGGGGCGGCAGCGGGGATGCTTTGACGACCAAGGGCTCCTCGTCGGCCTCCCGGGTGCGGACCTGTCCGGGCTGGGGCGGCGGCACGTTCAGCGAGGTGTCCTCGGCGGTGTTGATCCGGGGGGTGGATTCCGCGGCTGCGATCGGTGCCTCGGGTTTGGAGGATTTCGGCGATTCATCCGCGGACTCCGGCGGGATCTCGGACTTCTTTCGGGGCGTCCGTGCCTTTTTGGGTGCGGACGGGTCTTTCGGTGCGCGGGGCATTGGGAAACGGTTCCTTGGAAATGGGTTTGGGATGGGTCTGCCTCGGGAGCGTCCTCAAAGACGCCAACGCAGTTCCGAGCGGAAATAGGACCGGGGGGAATATGGGCGACACTCGAGGAGTGTGTCGCCACCTGCGGAGAGACAAGATTGTGCTGAACTCCGGTCGCCGCAAGTCATTTAGGGCGACAAAAACGCGCCCGATGGAGAGGCCCATCCTCGATGGCACCTGAAGGTCCCTGCGGAGCGGATCTTCCCCCGCCTTGTGGCCATCGTCACCGGTCCATACCGTGTCGGCACGGTGAAGCGAATCCTCGTCCTGTCCCTCTCCGGCATCGGCGACACGCTCATGGCGACCCCGCTGTTGCATGAGCTGCATCTCCAGTTTCCGTCGGCGGAGATCGATGTGTTGGTCCTGTGGGCGGGTGCGGCAGAGGTTCTCCGGAGCAATCCGAACGTCCGCGAGGTGATCCGGCATGATTTCCTCAAGGAGGGGAGTCTGTCATCGGTGGCCCGATGTCTGGAACTGCGTCGGCGTCGGTATGATCTCTCCATCAACACCCACACCCAGGGACGCCGGGGCTATCGACTGATCGCCCGGTTGATCGGCGCCGAAACGCGGCTCAGTCACGAATACGAGAACCAGTCGTGGATGGACCGATGGCTGGTGACCCGTTCGCTGCCACAGGATTATTCGGTGCACGTGATGGAGAACAACGCCCGGCTGATCGGGTTGCTGGGCTTGGCCCCGCGGCTTGGACATCCCGGGTACGAGGTGTTCCTCACCGAAGACGAGCGGGCTTGGGCCCGCGGATGGCTCGAGGAACGGAACCTCGCGGGCCGCCCCTGGTTGGGCATCCACACCGGATCGGGGGGCACCAAGAACCTCGCGTTGCGCCGTTGGCCCGTGGCGCGGTATGCCGCGCTGATCCAGGAATGGACCCGACGGCATCCGGCGATTCCCATCGTCCTGTTCGGGGCGCACGAGGAGCGCGCTCTGCACGGCGAGTTGCGGGCGGCGGGCGCCGAATTCTTGGAGGCGCAGTCTCCGGGGCTGCGCGAGGCCATGGCCCTGGTGGGGCATGCCGGGGGATTCCTGAGCGTCGACACCGTGTTCATGCACATCGCGTCGGCGATGGGGGTTCCCCGCCAGTGGGTGATCGAGACGCCGACGCTGAATCCGCCCGTCCATCCGCGCCGGCGGGAGTGGACCCTGATTCCCAATCCGGCGATCGGGGGGCGGCATCTTGAGTTCTATCGATACGATGGGCGGCCGATCGCCGGCACTGCAGAGGCGCTGGTCGCGCTCATGGCGTCGGTCTCCGTGGCGTCGGTCTTGGACGCCCTGGAACCCTGGGCTGCCGGGCTCTGAGGGCCGATAGGAGGACCAGGAGGTGCTCGCGGAGGACGCGTGCTCCCGGTGATCTGCGACCGACGAGCGATGCGCTGGGTGGGGCTGTGTCCGGGCGACGGCGAACAACCGGCCCGCCAAAGGATCAGCGGCCCGGCGGCGGGGTCGACTCGGCCAAGGCCACGAAATTGGCCAACAGTCGGAGGCCGTTGTCCTGGCTCTTCTCGGGGTGGAACTGGGTGGCGAAGGTGTTCCCGCGCCAGACCGACGACGCGAAGGTGGGGCCGTAGGTCGTCTCGGTGGCCACGATCGTGGCATCCTCGGGGCTCGGGTGGAAACTATGGACGAAATAGAACCAACTGCCCTCGGCGATGCCCCGGTAAAGCGGACAGTCGGATTGACACAGGTGGATCTGGTTCCAGCCGATCTGCGGGATCTTCAGGTTCGGCATCTCGGCGGTGGGTTGGAAGCGCACCACCGATCCGCGGAAGATCCCCAACCCGCGCGCGCGGGAGTTGAATTCGTCGCTGCGCTCGAACAGGGCCTGGTATCCGACGCAAATCCCCAGGAACGGCCGGTCTTCGGCGATCCACCGGCGGACCGCGTCGAGGAGACCCTGTCGCTCAAGTGCCTGGATGCAGTCGTCGAAGGCACCGACGCCCGGCAGCACGATGCCCGAGGCCCCGGCCATCGCCTCCGGAGTGCGTGTTCGCACCACCTCGGCACCGGCCTTTCGGAGGGCCTTCTCGACGCTGCGGATGTTGCCGGAATCGTAATCGAGGAGCGCGATCACCGGGAGGAGACTAGGGGCGCACCGGGGCCGGGTCGATGCCGGAGACGGGATCGGAGGGCCGGATCGCCGACTCGCGCTCGGTCTTGAGCCGCAGTTGCCCGCAGGCCGCGTCGATGTCGTGCCCCTTCTCGAGCCGCAGCGTGCAGGCGATGCCGCTGCGGGACAGCGCGTCGGCGAAGCCTTGGCAGCGGGATTCGTTGGGGCGTTTCCAGGGCAACCCCTCGACCGAGTTGTAGGGAATGAGGTTCACCTTGGCGTGAAGGCGTCGCGCGAGGGAGGCCAGCGGCTTCACCTCGGCCGGGGCATCGTTGATGCCCTCGATCAGGATGTATTCGAGGGTGATCATCCTGCCCTTCCTCTCGAGGTAGTAGCCGCAGGCCTGGGTCAGCTCGGCCAGCGGATACTTCCGGTTCACGGGCATGATCTGGCTGCGGACGGCATCGGTGGCCCCGTGCAGTGAGATCGCCAGGCGGAACTGCTCAGGCTCCTCGGCCAACTGGCGGATCCGTGGGGCCAGTCCGCTGGTGGAGATGGTGATCTTCCGGGCGCCGATCCCACCACCCCAGGGGGCGTTGAGTGTGCGAAGGGCCTTCAGCAGGTGGTCGTAATTGGCCAATGGTTCGCCCATACCCATGATGACCAGGTTGTTGATCAGTCGAGTACCGGGGCTCCGTGCGGTGGTCGGGCTTCCGGGGATCTCGGCCTTCTGACGGGCGTGCCAACGTTCCACGCCGAGGATCTGTCCGATGATCTCCCACGGCGCGAGGTTGCGTTTCCAGCCCTCCAGACCGCTGGCGCAGAAACGGCAACCGTAGGCGCACCCCACCTGGGTGGAGACGCAGAGCGTGTGCCGGTCGGCGGCCTCACCGTACAGGGCGGGGTTGGCCGGAATCAGGACGCTTTCCACGAGGGCCCCGTCGGTCAATCGCCACAGGAATTTCTGGGTGCTGTCATGGGAACCCTGTTTGCGGACCAGATCCAAGGAGCCCAGGGACCATCGGGCCGCCATCTGTGCCCGGAGCGATCCGGGTAGGTTGCTCATGGCCTCCCACTGGTCCGCCCGACGGGGGTAAAGCCATTCCAGGATCTGGTCGAGGCGGTAGGCGGGCTGGTGCCATTCCGAGAATTGGAGTTCCAAGGACTCCCGGGTTTCGTCCCGGATGTCCGACAGCATGCCGGTATTCGCGCTTGGCCGAGCCCTGTGGATGGTGGGCATTTCGAGACGGATCGCATCCGGGATCACAGAACCACCTGAATGGCCGACTTCAATCATTGAGGAAGTAACTGAGATTCTCAAGCTCGATGGCGAGGTTCACATGGTTCACAACCACATGCTCTGGAACCACAGGAACGATGGGAGCGAAGTTGAGGATTCCCAGCACCCCGGCATCGACCAAGCGATTGGTCACCTCCTGAGCTGCGGCGGCGGGAACGGAGAGGATCGCCATGCGGATATGGTGCTCTGAGAGGGTGGATTCCAGCCGATCCATACCCAACAGGGGCACCCGGAGAGGGATTTCTCGATGGCGATCCGGCATCTGGTCGAACGCCGCCACGATCTCGAATCCCTCCGGCTCGAACCCTCGGTACTGCAGCAGTGCGCTCCCGAGGTTTCCAACCCCCACCAGAACGACGGGTTGAAGCCGATTGGTTCCCAAATGGGAGGTGATCATTTCCGCCAACTGGACGACGTCGTAACCAAGCCCACGAGTACCGAACTGCCCCAAGTAGGTCAGATCTTTTCTCAACTGGGTTGGCTTGACCCCCGCAGCTTTGGCCAACGCCTCACTGCTGACCGTCTGGATTTCATTTGCCTTCAATCGCTGCAGGCATCGCAGATATTGAGACAAACGATAGACCGTCTTACGCGGGATCTCTGAGCGAGCTGCCCGATTCACTTTTCTGAGTATGCAAGACATCGACAGCAACAGCAAGCCGTCAAAATAAATAAAGTGACAGGTTCAAAGTATTTGACATGAGTTGGTTGGGATTCATGGTTTGTCCATGAGGTTGGCGCGGATCAAGGGGGTGGAGGGGGCGGCGGCGGTGTACCATTGCATCTCGCGGACGGTCGGTGGGGAGAAGCTCTTGGACGAGGCGTGCCGGGAGAAGCTCTCCGAGATCCTCATGACCCTGTCGGCATTCTGCGGGTTGGAGGTC
>CAIOKD010000061.1 GCA_903858835.1 uncultured Verrucomicrobiota bacterium | reverse complement strand
GACGACGTCGAGGCCACCGAGACGGTGGCGGGCAAGGGACTATCGGGGCGATGGCGGGGGCGGTCGATGTTCCTGGGGAACCGCGAGTTCGTCGTGCATTCGCCGGAGGCGTCCGGGGTGTCCTTGCCACCGCCGGTGGAGAAGGCCTCCGAAACCTGGATCGCGGGTGGCGGACTGCTGGCACGACTGATCCTCAGGGATGCCCTTCGGGCCAATTCCAAGGAGGTGGTCGGACAACTCCGGCGTGCCGGTCTCCGCACCGTGATGTTGACCGGCGATCGCATCGCTCCGGCCCAGGAGATGGGTTCGGCTGCGGGCGTCGACGAGGTTCGGGCCGGGCTCAAGCCCGAGGACAAGGTCGCGGCCATCCGTGAATTCCAACGCCAGGGCCAGGGGGTGGCCATGATCGGTGATGGGGTGAACGACGCCCCGTGCCTGGTGGCAGCCGATGTCGGCATCGCCATGGGAGCGCGCGGTTCGGATGCCGCCATCGAGCAGGCCGAGGTGGTGCTGGCCAACGATCGGCTCGAGAATTTCCTCTTCGCGCGGGAGTTGAGCGTCCGATCCCGCCGCATCATCCGTCAGAACATCGCTCTGTCGCTGGGAACCATTTTGTTCATGGGCGGGGTCTCCCTCGCGACCTCCCGATTGCCGCTTTCGGTCGGCGTGGCGGTCCACGAGGGTAGTACCGTGCTGGTCGTCCTCAACAGCCTGCGTCTGCTCCGTGTGCGCCTTTGAGCGCCGGGTTCACGGAATCGAATCGAGCGAGTGCTGGCTTGGTCCGGTGGAGTCCCCTCAACAATGAGACCCGATTTCCCGCTCGGATGAAAAAGTAAGGAGTGACCCCTTTTGTGTAAATATGTGGGACCGACCCCTTTTGGGAATGCGCCTTGCCAAGGGGTGGGCTTTGTCGATCTTGGGGGGATGAAGCAACGATGGATGCTCGCCGCCGCGCTCGGGTTCGCCGCAACGCTGATCGCCCACGGGGCGCGGTTGGGGGATCCGGCCAAGCCGTTGAGTCTGGTCAAGACGGTGAAGGGGACGCCGGTGGATCTGGCGGCCGGGAAGGGGAAGCAGGTGTATGTGGTGGAATTCTGGGCCACCTGGTGCGGGCCCTGCCGGACTTCGATCCCGCACCTGACCGAGTTGCAGAAGCGCTTCAAGGATCAGGGGGTGTCGTTCGTCGGCATCTCGGACGAGACGGAGGATGAGGTCCGGCCGTTCGTCGAGAAGATGGGGGCCAAGATGGATTATGCGGTGGCCCTCGACGACGACCGTAAGACCTCCAAGGATTACATGCAGGCCTTCCAGCAGAACGGCATCCCGACGGCCTTCGTGGTGGATCAGGAGGGGCGCATCGCGTGGGTCGGGCATCCGATGGGTGGACTCGACAAGGCCATCGAGCAGATCGTTGCCAAGACCTACGACCTGGCCGCCGCCCAGAAGGAATTCGATGGCCGGGCCGCCGCCCAGGCCCGGATGCAGGAACTGAACCAGGCCTTTGGAAAGTACATGGAGGCCGCCTCGAAGGCCGAGGCCACGGGGTTGACTCCGCTGGGCGACACCCTGGTCACCCTCGCCGCCAAGGATCCCCAGATCCTCAATGCCATCGCCTGGAACGTGCTCACGATCCCCGCCATCAAGACCCGCGACCTCGCCTTCGCTCTGAAGGTCGCCGAGGCGGCGGTGGAGGCCTCGGGCGGTAAGGAGGCCGCCATCCTCGATACCTACGCGCGCGCCCTGTTCGACAGCGGCAAGAAGGCCGAGGCCATCGTCCAGCAGAAGAAGGCCATCGAGGTCGCCCCGGCTGCGATGAAGGCCCAGATGGAGGCCACCCTGGGCAAATACTCGGGCAAGTGATCCCGGCCGGCGCGATCCCGCCCATCCCAGCCTGAAATGCTCGGGTCCGCTCAGGAGCCGCGCTCGGGTTCGGTCCCTCTGATCGACGTTGGTTGCGTTCCCGGAGCCCTGCCGTGGAAGCAGAGTTTCGTGATGGCGGAATGCCCCGAATCGGGAGCCGACCTGCGAGCACTCCTGGCGTTCATTTCAAGGTCGCCAGGTATTCGACGAGGTCCCTCAGTTCGCGGGCGGTCAGCGCCTGGGCCAGTCCCTCAGGCATGGCGCTGGGACCGCGCTCGCGGCGGGTGATGTCGGTGGTCGGGATTTTCCGGAGCGCCACGGTGCCGTCATCGGTGGGTGTCTCGATGGACAGGACTCCGTCGGCCTCGGCCTTCACGGTGCCCCCGACCTGGGTTCCATCCTTCAGCGTCAGGGCCACGGTCTCGAACTGGGGAGCGATCTTCTGGTTGGGCCAGACGATGCTTTCCAGCAGGTATTCCCGGGATTGCCTCCGACCGATGCCGTCGAGCTTCGGGCCCACGATGCCCCCGTCGCCCGCGACCTGATGGCATCGCAGGCACTGGACGGTGGGGTGTTCCCGGAACACCTGCCGACCCCGGGCGGGGTCGCCTCCGACGAGGCTGGCGCGGAAGGGAGCGAGCGTGTCGGTGGATCCTGGTCGGGCAGCAACGGCGGGAATGGCGTTGGACAGCGGGGTCTTGGCCACCGCCTCCCGAAGGTCCAGCTCCAGTTCCGGCGGCAGTGTTCCGGAGTTCCACCGGTCGAGGGTCTGCCTGAGCACCGGCAGCGCGCCCTCCTGGCCAGAGGAACCGAGCACGGCCAGGGCCACCTGGGCCGTCTTCAGCGAGTCGCCTGCCGTGGCGTTCTGGACGATGTTCGACAGCAGGGTCACCGACTCGGATCCCGCGGAGAGCCGATCGAGGTAGGGCAGGGCGGCCGATTGCAGTCGGGGATCGCGGAGGGCCAGGTGGAGGGCTTCGTCGGTCTGGCCGGCCCGCAGGTCGGCCAAGGCCGCAACGATCGCCCGGCGTACGGTCACGGGCGTCGATTCGCGGGCGAGGAGCTCGAAGAGCGGCGTGCTCGCCTCGCGGGTTCGCAGCTTCAGGGCCGTGGTCACCACGGCCCGCTGGACATCCGCGGAGGCGGGGGTGCCCCCGAGGCGCAACCCGTACTCGTCGGGGGTCTGCGGGTTCACGATCTCCCCGGCCACCTTGAGGAAGGCCCGCTTGGCGGGCTCGGCATTGCGTTTGAACGCCTGCGCCTCGGCAAAGCCCAGGGAACGCCCCAGGTCGGCCGGGAGCCGGGGCAGGGGCATCGGAGCGGTGCCGCGGCCGCTGGTGGCCTCCAGCGCGGCCGCCAACAGGGGGTTCGAAGGGGCGGACGGGGCCTTCTGGGGAGCGGGTTGGACGGGCGACAACGTGTTGACTGTGCGGGGCGATGCCGGACCTGCCTCGATGGGCAGTTTCAACTCGAACGGCGCGGCGCCTCCGAAGGCCGGTCGCCACAGGCCCACCACCGGGTCCAGTTGCGGCGGCTGCGCCCAGTCGGCCAGGGCCTCGAGGGCCGCGATCCGGGCGAAGTCCGGGACATCCCGTCGCTTGGCCAACTGGGCCAATTGCTGGGCATGCTGCGGGGAGCCCAAGCGCTGGCAGGATTGGATGACCCGCGTCAGCAGATTCGTGGGGCAGTCGACCCGGGTGATGAACTGGGCCAATGCCGACAAGCCCTCCACGCAGGGCACATCATGGATGGCCCGGGCGGCCGCCGTGACCACCGCCGGGTGGGGGTCGGCGAGGAAATGAACGAGGTCCTCGGTCGGCTCCCCGGAAAAGTCGGGCTCTTCCTTGCGGATCCAGCGGATCGCCCCGACGGCCAGCTCACGGATCCGAGGGTCGGGATCGGCCCCCGCTTCGCTCAGCCAGGAGCGGCCTCCGCCGAGGTCGCTCCGCTCGTTGCGAAGGCACCTCTCGGCCATGGACCTCAAGAACAGATCGGTTCCGCCGTCGGCCAGCACGGTTTGGCGGAAGGCCTTCCATGGAAACACGAGGTTGAAGGGCGGGGCCGAGGCCTCGGCGCGGTTCGGACGAACCGGGGCCGGGGATTCCGGCTCGAACCGATCGCGGCTCCGGTGTGAGAGCAGGAGGCGAAGACCGTCGATGGCGGTCGCGCGCCAGGCGACCTCGGGCGAATCCAGCAGGGCCACCAGGGCGGGATGCGCCGCGATGACTCCGTTTTCGGCCAGTGTTTGCGCCGCGCAACGGGCCAGCACCGGGTCGGTGCCGCCGATCAGCGACACCAGCGATTGAAGGGCGCGGGTTGTCGCCGAGCCCGGATCACGCCGGGCGATCTGGCCCAGGGCCCAGACCGCATGGCGACGGGCCACGGCGGAGGCGTCGGTCAGGGAGATCCGGACGAGGCCGTCGCGCACGGAGGCGGACGTCCCACGACGGGCGAGTTCCCACTGGGCTTCGAGACGGACCCGGCGATCGGCATGGGCGAGAAGGGCGATCACCGCGTCGTCGGGCTTGGTCGCGAATCCCTCGGCCAGCAGGCCTCGCACCTGATCCATCAAGGCCTTCTCGTCGGCCGTCGGAGTCCGGGTCGGCAGGACGCGATAGATGCGGCCCCGCGGGGTCTGTCCCCAGCCGCTGACCCAATCCAAGACATAGGCGGCGCCATCCGGGCCGAAGTCCACATCGGTGGGCCAGCAGTTCCAGACGAACTTCTCCTTCCGATCCACGGTGAAGCTCGCGCCCGAGGGTTTGACCGTGTAGGCCCAGACCCCTCCCGGGAAATCGGCGTGCAGGAAGGTGCCACGCAGGCGTTCGCCGAATCCGGTGCCGGGGTAGAAGGCCAGTCCGCTCGGCCCCTGGCTGACGGTGCCGGCGAGGGGCAGGGTGCCATCATGGCCGCCCTTCCAGAGTTCCTCCTTCACCCATTGCCCGAAGCCTTCCATGTGCTGATAACTCGTGCGCCAGCCGTAATCGCCCCCCTCCACGAGGTGCAGGACCCGGCAGGGGTCGGCTCCGGCCGTGTCGTTGTCGACCGTCCAGAGGTTTCCCTCGTCGTCGAAGGCCAATTCTTGAGGATTCCTGAGACCGAAGCAGAAGACCTCGAGCGATCGTCCGTCCGGTTCGCAGCGAAGCACGCCGCCGCAATCCGGCAGGTGGATGCGCCGGCCCTCCCGGTTGGTGATGTTCGCTCCCCGGTCCCCGAAGCTGAGGTAGATGCGCCCGTCGGGTCCCTGGATCAATCCGTGCAGGTCATGCCCCGAGACGCCGATGTGGACTCCGAACCCGGTGGCCAGAGGCTTGAACCTCGAGGCCTCCATCGGCATCGGTCCCGGGGCGGCCTCGGGGTGCGGGAACCGCCACAGGCTGGGCATGTTCGCGAAGTAGAGCCCGTCCCGGGAGGCCAGCACGCCCGCGGCGGTCCCGTCCACCGCGTCCCTGAATCCCTGGGCCAGGATCTCGGAATGGTCGGCCCGACCGTCCCCGTCGCGGTCGGAGACCCTTCGGAGTACTTCGCTTTCCCGCGTCAGGAAGGCGAGGTTGGTGGCGAAGGCATTGGTCAGGAAGGTGCCCCGATCGGCCACGCTCCGGAATGCCATGTCGGCGAGGAGCCAGTTCGTCTTCTGGGTGATGTCGAAAACACTGATGGCCCAGCGGTCGGACTCGGCGAGATAGACCCGGCCCTTGCCATCGAAGGTGAAAGCCACGCTGTTGCTGAGTTGGGGTTCAGCCGCCCAGACCTCGAGCTTCAGTCCGGCGCCCAACTGGAATCGCCGGGTTCCCTCGGTCGCTTCTGACCAGGCGGGGCCGGTTCCCCCATGCTGGGCGAAAAGCATGCCGGCGAGGCCTAGGATCAAGGAGCCGATGAACCATCGCATGGAATCATGGTATCCGAGCGGTCAAACGCCCACGACCCCGGAATACAACCGCGGAACAAAAAAATGAAAAATATTGTAACGCTTTGTAACGTTTCAGCTTTCCCGCACCCGGGAACTGATGTCTATTGACGCTCGAAAACCGCATCGTGCGGGTCTTTTCCCGCAATTTTCTGTCTATTATCATGGAAACCTCCCTGACCACCCTCGTGGTGAAACCTGGTGAAGCCGATCGATTGATCGCCGGCCACCCCTGGGTCTACGCCAGCTCCATCCAGCGCAGTTCCCAGCCCCCCACCGACGGGGAATTGGTGCAGTTGAAGGATCATCGCCAACGCTTCCTCGGCGTTGGATTCTTCAATTCCCGGTCGAAGATCCAGGTCCGGATGGTCTCGAACGAGCGGGTGGAGGTGAACGTCGCCTTCTTCGCCGAGCGGATCCGCGCCGCGCTGGCCGTCCGAAAGCGCCACATGCCGGGCGCAACCTCGTTCCGAGTGGTGAGCGCCGAGGGGGATCTGCTTTCAGGCCTCATCATCGACAAGTACGAGGATGTGGTGGTGCTCCAGATCAGTTCGCTGGGCATGGAGCAGCACAAGGCCGACATCGTGAAGGCCATCCAAGAGGTGCTCCAACCGCGCTCGGTGTACGAGCGCAATGAGATCCATTCCCGCCAATATGAGGGGCTGCCCCCCGTGTCCGGACTCCTCGCCGGAGAATCGGTCGAATCGGTGGACGTGACTCTGAACGGTTTGAAGTTCACCGCCGACCTGCGCGCCGGACACAAGACCGGACTGTACCTCGACCAGCAGGTCAACCACGCGCGCGTGGGTGCCATCGCCAAGGATGCGGTGGTTCTCGACTGCTTCACCTTCCTCGGCGGATTCGCCCTGCACTGCGCCCGCGGTGGTGCCCGCCAGGTCATCGCCTTGGACCAGAGCGAGGACGCGATCGGGGCCGCCCGCATCCATGCCGAACGGAATGGGCTGTCTGGCAATACCCAGTTCGAGGTCTGCAATGTCTTCGATTGGTTGAAAGCCCGGACGACCACCGGCCCCAATGAGCGTCTGGTGCCCCAGTTCGACCTGATCATCCTCGATCCCCCGAGCTTCACCCGGAACCGGGCCTCG
>CAIOKD010000060.1 GCA_903858835.1 uncultured Verrucomicrobiota bacterium | reverse complement strand
GCTCTGCACCAAACTCGGCCGCTACGACCTCGGTCACTTCGACTTCTCGGCCCGCCGCGTGGCCGAGTCCATCGACGTGTCCCTGCACCGGCTCGGCACCGACCACCTCGACATCCTCCTGTGCCACGACATCGAGTTCGTACCGATGCAACAGATCGTCGATGAGACGCTGCCGGCCATCCACAAGGCCGTGGCCGCGGGCAAGGTCCGCTTCGCGGGCTTCAGCGGTTATCCCCAGAAGATTTTCCGTTTCATCGCCGATCAGGCCCCGGTGGACTGCGTGCTGAGCTACAATCAGTACACGCTCCAGAACACGCGGTTCGCCGAGGAGACGGTGCCCTACCTGAAGGCCCGCGGGATCGGCGCCATGAATGCCGGCCCCTTCAGCGCGCGCCTGCTGACCAACGCTCCGTTGCCGGCCTGGCTCAAGGAGCCCGAGCCGGTCAAGGCCGCCGCCCGGGCCGCTGCCGCCCTCTGCGCCCAGCGCGGGACCGACATCGCCAAGCTGGCCCTGCAGTTCTCCTGCGCGAATCCCGACATCGCCACCACCATCGCCGGCAGCGCCAATCCGGAGAACATCCGCAACTGGGCCCGCTGGATCGCCGAACCGATCGACACCGGGCTGCTGGAGGAGGTCCAAGCGATCTTCCGGCCCGTCCACAACATCGGGCATGTCGAGGGCTTGCCCGAGAACAACTGACCCGCTGCGCGGCCCACCCCATCCACTCAGGTGTCCATGAAAACCACTCGTCTCGGTCTGATCGGCCTCGGCAACATCGGCCGCCACCACGCCGCTTACCTTCAGGCGGGCAAGGTGCCGCACTGCGAACTGGTGGCCGTGTGTTCCACGACCCCGGCCAAGATGGAGGCCTACCGGCCCATGGCCGCGTGGACCGACGCCCGCGCGCTCATCGCCTCGGGCACGATCGACGCGGTCTTGGTGGCGACGCCACACTACCAGCACACCGACCTGGGCATCGCCGCCCTCGAGGCGGGTGTGCATTTGATGGTCGAAAAGCCCATCTCGGCCCACAAGGCCGACGCCCTGAAGCTCATCGCCGCGCATGAGCGGCATCCGAAGACGGTCTTCGGCGGCATGTTCCAACTGCGGGTGGAACCGCGGTACCAGAAGCTGCGGTCCCTGATCGAATCGGGGGAGCTTGGCCGCATCGTACGGGTCAACTGGATCAACACTGACTGGTTCCGCACCGACGCCTACTACGCCAGCGGCGGTTGGCGGGCGACCTGGGCCGGCGAGGGCGGCGGCGTGCTGCTCAACCAATGCCTGCACAACCTCGACATCCTGGCTTGGTTGCTGGGCATGCCGTCCGCGGTGCGGGCCCAAGTCACCCTGGGCCGCGACCACGACATCGAGGTGGAGGACAATGTCACGGCCTTCCTCGAATACCCCTCGGGCGCCACGGGCGTCTTCGTGGCCAGCACCGGCGAGGCTCCGGGCACCAACCGACTCGAATTGACCGGCACCCGGGGTCGGGCCGTGCTGGAGGACGGAAAACTGCGCTTCATCCGCAATCTGTGCGACATGACCGAGTTCAGCCGCACCTCCAAGTCGGGCTTCGCCAAGCCGGAGTCCTGGAATGTGGAGATCCCCTTCGACAACGCCGACCAACCGCACGCGCAGCTGATGACCAACTTCACCGAGGCCATCCTCGAGGGCAAACCGTTGATCGCCCCGGGCCGCGACGGCCTGGCTTCCGTGGAACTGGCCAATGGCATGCTCTATTCCGGATTGATCGGGCAGACGGTGCCGCTACCTCTCGATGCCGAGGCCTATGCCCGCAAGCTCCAGGAACTCATCGCCGGATCCCGTTTCGTGAAGCGCACCGTGGCCGGCGACGCGGCCGATTTCGCGGCCTCGTTCCGTCGGTAGGCTCGAGATTGCCCGGTTCAGCGGCCGCCGAACAGTCGCTCCCAGAGGGCCGATCCACCGAAGAACCAACCGGTGGCGGCCACGGCGATGTAGGGACCATAAGGCAATCGGCCCGACCAGTGCTGGCGACCCAGGGCGATGAGGCCCAGACCCACCACCGCGCCGAGCACCGAGCTGAACATCAGGCTGAAGAGAGTGGCCTTCCATCCAAGGAAAGCACCGATGGCCGCCATGAACTTGACGTCGCCCAGGCCCATGGCCTCGCGCGGCAGGGTCAACGATTCCACCTCGGCCGAGAGGTAGGGCTCGGACTCCGGTTCCAGCACCTCGTCACCGATGCTCAACGACTTCGGCGACAGCCGCATCTTGGCAGACGGGTAACAGCGGTCGGCCAGTTCCAGGCGACGGCCTTCCATCACCACCGTGTCGGACTCGCGGTAGAACACGTCTTCGAAGGGAATCTCGCGGTCGGGCAAGCGGATGCCCGCATCGTGGAACACCACTCGGCTGCCCGGCTCAAGGGCGATCCGCTCGCGACCGAACAGGAACTTGCCGAGGCGAAGGACCCCATAGACGACCCCGCCGCCGACCGCGATGCCCAAGGCGCTGCTCCGCAGGGCGGCCAGCACCGAGGACTGCCCGTGCAGCTCCGGGGCGGCCAGCGACAGCAGGAATCCAACGCCGATGCCGCCCAGAGTGATCTCGTCGGGGATGATGAAGTGCTCGAAGTCGATGAAGGTCGCCGCGACGAACCCCGCCAGCAGGATGGACCCCGCGGCCGCGGCCCAGGGGGCGCTTTCGCCGTGGCGCAGCCAGGCGGCGACGAACAGCACCCCGGTGAGGGCTTCGACACCGATGTACCGTGGCGAGATGGGGCTGCTGCAGGACGCGCATCGGCCACGGAGCATCAGCCAGGACAGGATGGGCAGGTTCTGCCACATCGGAATGCGGTGGTTGCAAGACGGACAGTGGGACGGCGGACGGACGATGCTTTCACCCCGGGGCATGCGGTGGATCACCACATTGAGAAAGCTGCCGGTCATCGCCCCGAAGATCGCGACGAAGCAGGTCCAGAAATGGAACGGCAGCCCCAGCGGTCCGTGGTGCCGGTAGAGTTCGTCTTCCCAGTTCATCGCGATTCCCCGCTGCCGTACACCTCGCGGACCAACGCCGCCCTCATGACGTCGATGGGGGCCGGGCGATGGGTCCACAACTCGAAGGCCGCCGCCCCCTGGTACAACAGCATCCCCAGTCCGTTCGCCGTGCGACAGCCGGATTCGAGGGCCTGCCTCAACAACGGCGTCTCGGCCGGGCGATAGATCATGTCGTACACCGCGTCGGCCCGGCTCAGCGGATAGGCGCCGAGATCGATCGGGAGGGGATCCTCCGGCTTCAGGCCCGATGAGGTGGCATTGAGGATGATCTCGACGTCGGTGTCGGGCAGGCCGGTCCGCACATCCACGGCCGGAAACCGTTCGGCGATCTCGGCAGCCAGCTCTTCCGCCTTGGACTCGGTGCGGTTCTGGAGCCACAGGGTGGCGACGCCCTCGTCGGCCAACCGCAGCGCCGCCGCCCGGCCGGCCCCACCGGCCCCGATCAGCAGCACCCGCGCCCCGCGTGGCTCTATGTGAAGGTCCTCGTTCAGGGAACGCACGATCGCGTCGGCGTCGGTGTTGTACCCCCGCATCCGCACCGGCCCCTGGATGTTTCTCAGCAGGCCCACCGGAGTCCAGACGCCCTCGGCGTTCTCGGCCTCGAAGACCACGGTATTGACCGCGCCCCAGGCCCGGGCCGAGGCATCGAGCTCGTCCATCATCTCCAGAGCCAGGCGTTTGTGGGGCACCGTCAGGTTCACGCCGCAGAAGCCCATCACCCTCGCCCCCTCCAGGGCCGTGGCCAGCCGTTCGGGCGCCACCTCGCAAGCCAGGTAACGCCAGTCGAGACCCAGCGCCGCGAAGGCGGTGTTGTGCATCGCCGGGGATGCGGAGTGCCGAATGGGCGAACCCCACACCGCCGCCAGGCGCGTGGAGGCCGTCACCGGCTTGGGCGCGGGCTCGGACATGGTCGCGTCAGAGTGCCGACAAGGAGCCACCCCGTCCAAGCCTCTTCGACGGTGCGACCGCGAGGGTTCCCCTTCCGGCTCAGCCCCTGCCGGGACCCCACGAATCCATGGTCCCGAAGATTTTGGTGGCATTCCACCGTTCATTGGCTACTGTCCTTGGCCCTCGATAAAAAATTGGGGAAACCGGCGCCCGGCGGATAGGTCATTCGCGGTGGACGGGCGCCTCCGGCAACCAAACAGGGAACCAAACGCCATGGCCAAGAAACAGGCACCCGTCTCGAAGGCTTCCGCTCCGAGCAAGAAGCCGGTCGTGCATCATCATAAGGTGGGTGCGGCCAGTGCCGCGGCCATCCTTGGGCGTCCCCTGGCCAAGCCCGGCGGCAAGGCCACGCCCGAGACCCAGAGCTGGATGCCCATTTCCCGGGTCAAGCCCGAGTGGCAGAAGTTCTACCAGAACCTGCTCGACCTGCACGAACGACTGCGGGGTCAGATGAGCGGCTTGGCCAAGGAATCCCAGTCCGAGATGGAGAGCTACAGCCTCCACATGGGCGACTCAGGCACCGACAATTTCGACCGCGATTTCGCGCTGAGCCTCCTGTCTTCCGACCAGGACGCCGTCTACGAGATCGAGGAGGCCCTCAAACGCATCGAAAAAGGCACCTACGGCGTCTGCGAACTGACCCAGAAGGTCATTCCAAAGGCCCGTTTGGAGGCGATCCCGTGGACCCGTTTCACCGTGGAATCGCAGGCCCAGCTCGAGAAGGAGGGGGTCCTGCGCCAGCGCAACCGTCTCGGTTCGTTGGGCTCCGTCGAGGCCGGTGCCTCGGTGGATGTCGAGGACGACGACGGCGACGTCGAGGAGAAGCCCGCCAAGGAAAAAGAAACCTGATCCACAGAACACTGATTTATGCCGCGTGAGATAGTCACCATCGAATGTACGGAAGCGAAGAAGGAGGGCAAACCCGTCTCCCGCTACCAGACGACCCGCAACAAGAAGCTGCAGACCGACAAGGTGGAAAAGAAGAAGTTCAATCCTTTCCTCCGTCGGCATACCCTGCACCGCGAAATCAAGTAACCATGCCCCGCAAGACCAAGCTCGAGGAGAAGAAGAAGCGCCGATCGACCGCCGCGCGGACCCCGCGTCCGAAGCCCAAGGTCGAGTTCACGATCGACGCCATCGACTACAAGAACGTCGCGCTGCTCAAGCAGTACGTGACCGACAACGGGCGCGTGCTGCCCCGGAAGTACACCGGTTTGCCGGCTCCCTTTCAGCGCAAGCTCAGCCTGGCGATCAAGCGCGCTCGGCAGATGCTCCTGATGAAGTGATCCGGCCCTGTCGGGCCCACTTGGATCCATGGCCGTACCCGGGCGAAAGCCCGCGGGCTTCGGACGTGGCTCCCAATCACCCCCTTCAGCGACCCGTCGGCCCACCCGCGGGTTTTTTTTGCCCGCGCCGGTGGGAATGCAAGTGGTTTGCAATCCTTTCCCCGATTCCTATCCTCCCCACCGTGAACTGCCCCGGTCTCCTGCTGCTGGTGTGGATTCTCGCCCTGGGCCGCCCCTTGGTTGGCCTGGCCGAGACCCCCACGTCCCGGGCCCCAAAATCCCCGGGACTCGAGTCCCGGACCCGGATCCTCGCCACGCTGCCGGCCATCCACTCGTGGGCCGCCAACGTCGCCGGGGAAGACGCCACGGTAGAGTGCCTGCTGTCGGCCGATGTGGGGCCCCACGATTTCCAGTTCCGGCCCTCCGACCTCCGTAAGCTCGCCCAGGCGGACGTGGTCCTGATGAACGGATTGGGGGTCGATCCGTGGCTCGACCGCGCGGTGGCTCAGGGCGACTCGAAGCCCTCCCGTCGCGTGGCGACGGTCACCGACGGCATTCGTGGCCAACTGATCCACCACCTCACGCCCCTGGCCGTCGAACAGCCCTCAGGGTCCCGGAAGACCGCGGCCGCCCACGATCACCACCACGATCACAGCCAGGACGGCGAGGCCAATCCGCATGTCTGGCTCGACCCCATCCTCGCCAAGCACTGCGTCTCCAACATCGTCCAAGCGCTCCGTCAGGCCGATCCCTCCCATGCCGACGGGTACTCCCGCCGCGGCGATGCCTACCTGCGGGAGCTGGACGCACTCGACATCCGGATCCGATCAGCCCTGAAGGGATTGGAGAACCGGAAGGTGGTCACCTTCCACGACGCGTTCCCCTATTTCTGCAAGCGGTATGACCTGAGGCTGGTGGGCGTGGTCGAGGAGGTGCCCCATGTCGATCCATCGCCCCGGTATCTTGCGCAATTGTCCCGGGCGATCCGTCGGGAGAAGGTGCGCGTGGTCTTCTCCGAGCCCCAGTTCAATCCCAGGATCGTTCGGCGGCTCGCCGACGACCTGGGGATCCGGGTCGCCGAGCTGGACGTCCTGGAGACGGGCATCGCCTCCAGGACCTTCTACATCGACGGTCTTGAGCGGAATCTCCGGTCGCTCGAGGCGGCCCTTCGCTGAGCCATGGACATCGCCTTCCGACCCCAGAGATCCGCCTCGATCGAGGTGCGGGACCTCCAGGTGAGCCTCGGGGGGAACCCGGTGCTCCGGGGCGTCGATCTGCGGATCGAGGCCGGTCGCATGGTCGCCCTGATCGGCCCGAACGGCTCGGGCAAGACCACGCTGCTCCGCTGTCTCCTGGGCCTGCAGCAACCCCACCGGGGCTCCATCCGACTGCTGGGTGAGGGCCCTCCTGGCCCACGACTGCTGCGCCGGGTCGGCTACGTGCCGCAACGCCTGCAGCTCGACCCGAGCTTCATGCTGACGGTCCGCGAATTCCTCGCGATCCGGCGGCCGGGCACCGCAGGCTGGTTCTGGAGGCCCTCGCGCTTCGTCGACGACCAACTGCACGAAGCCGTCGCCGAGATGGATGTGACCCGTCTCCTCGACCGGCCGGTGGCGGGCTTGAGCGGTGGCCAGCTCCAACGGGTGCTGATCTGCTCGAGCCTCCTCAACGAACCGGAGCTGCTGCTGCTCGACGAGCCGACCGCGGGCGTCGACACGCCGGGCGAAGAGGACTTCTATGGGCTGATCGCGGACGTCCACCGCCGACGGGGCCTCACCGTGGTGCTGGTGTCGCACGACCTCTCCATGGTCTACCGGCACGCTAGTCGCGTGTACGCCCTGAATGGCGTCATCTGCTGCGAGGGTTCACCCGACGAGGTCATGAATGCCGAGTCGTTGAAACGGGCCTACGGCATCCATTTCACGCCCTACCACCACCATCACCACCACACCCACGGCGGCCATGGACCTTGAGCCCTTCATGCTGCGCGCGCTGCTGGCCGCGCTCTTCCTCGGGCCCCTGTGCGGGTTCATCGGGGTCTTCGTGACCGCCCGCCGGATGTCGTTCTTCAGCGACACGGTCGCCCACGCGGCGCTGGCCGGGGTCGCCCTCGGGTTCTGGCTCGGCCTCGCCGACCCCACCGTCCCGATGGTGCTCTTCAGCCTGCTCATCGCCGGGTTGATCCTCTGGCTGCGCGAGCGGACGGATCTGCTCAACGATACCATCATGGCGCTGCTGCTCAGCGGTTCTGTGGCCCTCGGCATGGTGATCCTGAGCCTGCTGAAGGGATTCCGGGGCGAACTCGACCGGTACCTTTTCGGCGACATCCTGTCGGTGGGCTGGAGCGACGTGTGGCTGGCCCTGGGCGCCCTGGTCGGCGTCGGGTCCGTCCTGCTGCTCCGCCTCAATGCGTTGGCGCTGATGACGGCCCACGCAGATCTGGCCCATGTTTCCGGGGTACCAGTCCGCGGGCTGAATTACGCCTTCGTGGGGCTCCTCACGCTCACCGTGGCGCTCAGCATCCGGCTGCTGGGGATCATCCTCGTGACTTCACTGGTGGTGATCCCGCCGGCGGCCGCCCGCAATCTCTCGGCCAGCCTTCGCCAACAGATCCTGCTGAGCCTGTTGCTGGGCATCCTCGGGGCGGGAGGAGGCGTCGCCCTCTCCTATCCCTTGAACCTGCCGAGCGGCCCCTGCATCACCCTGACTCTGGCTACGTTGTTCATCGGGTCGCTGGTGGCAAGCCGCGCCCGGCGGCCCGCTCGGATCGCCCCATGAGTCGCCCCTGTCCCCAGCATCAGCACCCGCACCGGCTCATCCAGCAGCCCCTGTCGGATCTCACCGACAAGCTGCGGCGGGGGGAGCTCAAGATCACCGCGCCCAGGCAGGCAATCCTCGAGGTCCTTCGCAAGCATGCCTCGCCGCTGACGACCAAGGAGATCCGCCGGGCGCTGGGCAAGGCCGACTGCGACCTCGCCACGGTCTACCGGAACATGCACACGCTCGAGCGGATGGGGTTGGTGCGTCGGCACGACTTCGGGGATGGCGCCGCCCGCTTCGAGCTTTCGCCCGACGAGGGTGATGCGCACCACCATCACCTCGTGTGCACCCGCTGTTCGAAGGTCATCGAACTCGACGATTGTTTCCTCGACCGGTTCCAGGAAGAACTGGCGCGGCGCCACGGGTTCTCGGGCATTTCCCATCGAATGGAATTCTTCGGGATCTGTCCCACCTGCCAGCCTGGCTGATCCTCCGATGCGGACAGGGATCGCCCCCAGCAGCGCGAACGCGTCGAACCGATGAACCCTGCTCCTCAAGGCCGTCACATGCCGAACCCAACATGGGTTCTCGGCGGCTACCTGCTGGGGGTCTTCCTGGGCGGCGCCCTGCTGGCCCCCTGGCTCTGGTCGCTGGCACAGACGCTGGTTCCCGGATCCGCATTGGCCCAACAACCCTTCCGTCGCTACGTCGATCGGAGCCTCCTCGGACTGGCGATCCTCGGCCTCTGGCCGATGGCGCGATCCGGCCGGTTCCCGGACTGGCGCTCGGTCGGTTTCCAGTGGGAACCGCGATCGCTCCGCGAACTGGTGCTCGGGCTCGTCGGGGGAATGGCCTCGCTGGCGGCGGTGGCGACCCTGGCCCTGGGCTTCGGCGCCCGCTCTTGGGATCCCGACCATACTTCCGGCCAGTTCCTCAACCACCTGGTGAGGGCCCTCGGCGCGGCGATCGCCGTCTCGTTCCTGGAGGAACTCCTCTTCCGCGGTATGGTCTTCGGATCGCTCCGGCGCCGATTCTCGTTCGTGCTTTCCGCCATCCTCAGCGCCGGACTCTTCGCGGTGGTCCACTTCTTCCGGAGACCCGAACCGCCCGCCTCGGTGGGTCCATGGACCGGGTTCGAGATGCTCGGTCGCATGCTCGGCGGGCTGGCCGACGGGGAGGCGCTGTTTCCCGGGATCCTCACCCTCGCGTTGATCGGTGGCCTGCTCGCCTGGTGCCGCGAGCGCTCCGGGTCGCTCTGGCTGCCGTTCGGTCTGCACGCGGGATGGATCTTCTGGTTCAAGTCCTACCAGTTCCTCACGAACGCGACCGCCCGGGGTGATCGCGGCGGTTGGTGGTGGGGATCGACCCGGATGCACGATGGATGGGTCACATTCATGGTCCTCACCCTCACCGCCCTGGTGTTTGTCCGGACCCTCGGCAGTGCCAAGACCGATGACGACCGACTCACCCCCGGATGAGGCCCGCCGAAACATCCATCGCCCGATGTGGCAAGGCCCTGGGATCCGTGGGCGAGACCCTGCTCGGGCTGGTGTATCCAGAGGTCTGCGCCCTTTGCCACGGTCGGCGGGCGGGGGCCGCCTCGGGATACGTGTGCGAGGCCTGCCGTGAGCGCGTCCACCGGATCGGCACACACTGCTGCCCCCGATGCGGTCAGCCCTTCTCGGGTGCCGTCCCGGCCGAGCCGGGCCCATGCTCCGATTGTCGGGACGGCCGCTTCTCGTGGGATCGGGCCCAGGCCGCCATCGTGGCCGAGGGTATCGGCATCGAGTGCATCCATCGGCTCAAGTACGGGAACGAACCGTGGTTCGCGACCTTTCTGTCGGCGCTCCTGCTCGAGGCAGCCCTTCCGGACCTCACGGGCCGACCGATCCAGGGGATCGTGCCCGTGCCGCTCCACGCGGTGCGCCTTCGGGAACGCGGGTTCAACCAGGCCGAACGTCTGGCCCGGCCCCTGGCGGAGGCCCTCGGGGTGCCCCTGGTCACCGACCGGGTCCGACGCCTCGAGCCGACCGCAAGCCAGGCCTCGTTGAGCCGGGAGGAGCGGAGGCGCAACGTGCGGTCCGCCTTCGGGCCATCGCGTCCTGAGCGGATCCGCGGATCCTGGCTGGTGGTCGATGATGTCCTGACCACCGGGGCCACCACCGATGCGGTATGCACGGTGCTGCGGGGACTCGGTGCGAACGAGGTGTCGGTGTGGGCAGTGGCCCGGGCCACCCTCGATGCCTAGAGGGCCTCTCCCCCGGACCGGCCCCGGGTGGTCGCCATCAGTTCGACCCTCGCCGCTGCGTCGGGCCACGGAGAATCGTCTTCAAGGAAGGCCAGCAGGTGGCTCACCCACCCCCGGTCGTCGAGGTGCAGCGTGAATGCCGCCCTGGCCACGCACCCGTCGACGCGGGCGAAGGTGTGGCCGCCGAAGACGCCACCCCGGACCGCGGGGAACGAACCCACCGCGGGTCGGAGGCGGATCATCAGGGCCGGACCGAGCCGGTCTCGGCCCCGTACGGTGGCACCGGAGAGCTGGGTGGCCAGCGCGGCGTCGGGCTCTGCCAGGAGAAGGTGCCTCAACACCGAGGCCTCCCACGGGGCCAGGACCTCGGAACCTGGGTTTGGGGCGTCCATCGCCGTGATCAGAGACGCTTGAGCCTCGACCCGGTCTTGGAGTCCTCGACGGTCCAGCCCAGTGCCTTGAGTTCGCCACGCACCGCATCGGCGGTGGCAAAATCTCGGGCCGCCTTGGCGGCATTGCGCTTGTCCAACAGGGCCAGGGCCACGGCGGGGAATTCCTCGGCCGGGCGGGCTCCCAGGCCCATGACCTCGTCGACCCGCCTCCAGGCCCGCAGTCGGTCGGCCGCGGCGGCGGCGTCCCAGGCCCCGGAGGCCAACCCGGCGTTGGTCTCGCGCACCCAGTCGAAGATCGCCGCCCAGGCCTTGGAGACGTTGAGATCATCGTCGAGGGCCTCCGTGAGCGCCGTCTCCAGGGACGACCGGGAAGCCGGGGCTGCTGGACCCGACGTGGGGACATCGGATGCCGCCGCCGAACCGGCCTTCTCGGTCAACTGGGCGACTGCCGCATCGAGCCGCGAGAGCGCCGTGCGGGCCGCATCGAGGCCCTCGAGGGTGAAGTTGAAGGTCTCCCGGTAATGGGCGCTCAACAGCAGGAACCGGATCTCCCGTCCCTGGAATCCCCGGTTCAACAGATCGCGCACCGTGAAGAAGTTGCCCAGCGACTTGCTCATCTTCTTGCCATCCACCAGCAGGTGCGCCGCATGGACCCAGTGCTTCACGAAGGGCCTTCCCGGCTGCTGCAGACCAGTGCCCTCGCTCTGGGCGATCTCGTCTTCATGGTGAGGGAAGGCGAGGTCCTCGCCCCCGAGGTGGAGATCGAAGCTGGAACCCAAGATCGCCATGCTCATGGCCGAACACTCGATGTGCCAGCCGGGGCGACCCTCGCCCCAGGGACTCTCCCAGAAGACCTCGCCGTCGCCCGGGACCCGGGCCTTCCATAGGGCGAAGTCGGCCAGGTCGTCCTTCTCGTACGAGTCGCCCGAGACCCGCTCGGTGCGTCGTTGCGCATCCGGGTCGAGGGTCACCAGTTGCCCGTAGCGGCACCCGCAGGCCCGGTACTTGTTGATGCTGAAATAGACCGATCCATCGCCGGCCCGGTAGGCGATGCCTCGAGCCTCCAGCCGCCGGATCAGCTCGATGATCTGCGGGATGTAGTCGGTGGCCCTGGGCAGGTGGTGCGGTCTGCGACAGGACAGGGTCCCCAGGTCGGCCAAGAACGCATCGGTGTACCTGCCGGTGAACTCGGCCAACGTCAGGCCCGTGGCGGCGACCTGGCGGATGATCTTGTCCTCCACGTCGGTGATGTTCATCACGTGGTTGACCCGGAAGCCCCGGAATTCGAGGTACCGCCGGAGCAGGTCGGCGAAGACGAAGGTGCGGAAATTCCCGATGTGGCCGAAATCGTACACCGTGGGCCCGCAACAGTAGAACCCGACCGATTCGGCCTCGGGAAAGAGCGGGCAGAACTCCTCCACCTGACGATGGAGCGTGTTGAACAAGCGCAGGGCCATGCGAAGAACCGACACTTTACCGCTTCGCTTAAAAATAGAAAGGCATCGTGCGTGTGGGAATTCCGCCGCGAGGATCCCGGGGGAATTCTCCGATAACGCCTGGGAGACCGGCTGGCGGGGCCCGGCAGGCCTTGTGGCGGCCCCTCTCCGGGCCTACCCTCGGCGACCATCGACCGATAGACATGCCACGTTCCTCAAAGGCCCCATCCCCCCGCTTCGAAGGCGAGGTCGCGGCATGGGCTGCGGTAGGGGCCGGTTGGCGCCAGCTCTTCGGCAGTTTCGGGGACCTCGGGTTCAGTCTCGAGTGGCATGACTTCCAGGCGAACGATCCGATCGACTGGGCCCGGAGCTTCCATCCCGGGAGCATCGAGCTCTGCCTCAACCTCCTGGGCGAGGGTTCGGTCGAGGCCGGAAATCGGGCCGCCCGGTTCGGGAACCAGACGGCGGGATTCTACCGTCAGGGCCGGATTCCACTCTCGGCCATGCGCGCCGCCGGCCAGACCCACCGGTTCATCACGGTCGAGTTCCGGCCCGATTTCCTGGGCCGTGAACTCTCCGACAGCCGGGAGACGCTCCACCCCCTGGTCCGCGACTCGCTTCGGGGCGAGCCCGCCACTTCCGGCATCTCCGAACCCGCGCCCCTGACCGCCCGCCAGCGCGACCTGGTGATGGCCCTGCGGCAACCGCCCGTCCTGGCCGGGGCGCAGAAGCTCTGGTACGGCGCCAAGGTTCGGGAGCTGATGAGCGAATTCTTCTTCGTCCCGCCCGCCGATGCCGAGCTGTTCTGCCACCGGCAACAGCGGGTGGCTCTGGACCGGGTCGAGACCGTGGTCGAGGCGCTCAAGAAGGACCTCGCGAACCCGCCGACGCTGGAAGCCATCGCCCGCGAGGCCGCCTGCAGCCCCTTCTATCTGAGCCGCACCTTCTCCAAGGAGATGGGTCAGACGATCCCCCAGTACCTGCGGCAACTTCGGATGGAGAAGGCTGCGGCCCTGCTGCGCTCCGGATCGTTCAACGTCACGGAGGCCGCGCTGGAGGTCGGCTATTCCAGTCTGAGCCACTTCAGCGCCGCGTTCCACCAGACCTTCGGCTGCTGCCCGGGCCTGTATCCGATGGCCACACCGACCCAGCGGGCCGCCGGTGGCAAAAGTTGATCATCGCCGGGGATGGGACCCGAGGGTATCCTGCCGGAACCGTGGCCTCCCAACCCGCCAGCGTCCGGTTGCTCCAGGATCTGATAGCGCTGCCCAGCGTGAATCCCGCCTTCCTCGCCGATCCCGAGTTGCACGGGGAGCACCGGGTGGCGGAGTACCTCGCGGCGGCCGGACGTCGGCAAGGCCTCGAGGTAGAAATCCAACCCGTGGTTCCCGGGCGGTCCAACCTCCTCGTACGCCTGAGGCCCCGAGGCGAAGTGCGCCAGCGGGTCCTGCTCGCGCCCCACTTGGATACCGTCGGCGAACCGGCCTACGCCGAGCAGCTCAAGCCCGTGGTCCGCGAGGGTCGGGTCTTCGGCCGCGGGGCCTGCGATACCAAGGGTTCGGTGGCCGCGTTCTTCCAAGCCCTCCTGAACGTGACCGGTTCGGGGCCGCGGCCGGCCCACACCGAAATCCTTTTCGTGGGTCTGGTCGACGAGGAGAATATGCAGCTGGGCTCGCGCCACTTCGCGCTCCACGGGCCCAAGGGAGACCTCGCCGTGGTCGGCGAACCGACCGGCCTCGAGATCGTGACCGCGCACAAGGGCGACGTCTGGCTGCGGCTTCGGGCCGTGGGGAAACCGGCACACGGGGCGACACCGCACCGGGGCCGCAACGCCGTGACGGCCATGTCTCGGATCGTCCTGGCCCTTGAGACCGAATACGCAGGCGAGCTGGCCTCGCGGCCGGCTCATCCGAGACTAGGTCGGCCCACGATCAACGTCGGCCGCATCGAGGGGGGCCGACAACCCAACATCGTGCCCGCCGAGTGCACCATCGACATCGACCGGCGCACCCTGCCGGGCGAGACCGAGGCCGGCGTACGCCGCGAGATCGCCGGCCTGCTCCGACGGCGCGGGCTCAAGGCCGGATTCGACACGCTCCGGACCAACCCCTGCGAGCCTCTCGACACCGATCCGGCCCTGCCCCTGGTCCGTTCGCTCACCCGTGCAGCCGGCCGTCGTGGCACCCGGGGAGTCCATTATTTCACCGACGCCGCACCCTTGGCCGCCGGCGGAATCCCCTCGGTGGTGTTCGGTCCGGGCGACATCGCCCAGGCCCACACCGGGAAGGAGTGGCTGGCCATCTCCCAACTGGAATCTTCGATCGGCATCCTAGAGCGGTTCCTACGCGGCCTCGATTGAGCGCAGGTCCGCCCCGGATTCCCCCATCCCATGCGCCTGGCTTTCCTGACCCATGAACCGTACTTTCCGCCCAGCGGCGGGGGCTCGGCCGAGGCGGTCTACCTGATCCGGGAACTGGTCCGGCGGGGCCATGAGGTGCACCTCTTTTGTCCGGCCTTCCCCGACTCGGAGTCGATCGCCCGATCCCATGGCATCATCGTCCATCCATTCACCGGGTGGGCGATGGGCCGCTACACGGCGCACCGGAACCTCAAGTACCTGGCCTATCCGCTGGCGCTGGCCCGGCACGCCGACCGGACCCTCCAGGCGCTGCGCAGCTCCTCCGGGTCCGACGTTCGTTTCGACGCCCTCCTGTCCCAGCACACGATCTCGGCGGTGGCTGCCGGGATGCTGAAACGCCGGTGGCGTGTTCCCATCATCCTCAACTTCCTCGACTACCTCACCGGGTTCATGGAGACGTGGCCGGCGGTGTTCACGAAGTCCGGGTTGGTTCCCTGGCTCAACCGCTTCGAATTGTCGCTGCCGCGGCGCTTCGACGCCGAAGGCGCGATGACCGTGTCGACCCCTCTGGCCGAGCGCTTCCAGGCCACCGGTTTTCCCGCCGACCGGATCCGTGTCATCCACTACGGCTACGATGCCGGCCTGTTCCGGCCCGATCCGCAGGCAGACGACGATCCGGATTCGGCCGAGCCGCCTGTGGTGGTGATGCACGGTTCGTTCGACACGCATCATTTGGGTGGCATCGCCCGCGAAGCGCTGCTGATCCTCCACGCGCGCCAACCCCACCTGCGCTTCCGATTCGTCGGCAAGGAGACGCCGGCGCTGCAACGGCTCGTGAGCGAGGTCCGGGCCGCCGCCCCGGGCATCCCACTCGAGACGACCGGGTTCGTCCCCTACGAGCAGATGGCCCGGGCTTTACGCGGGGCATCGGTGGGGCTCGTACCGTACGAGGAGTCGCAGGGCGTCCACTGCGCCTTTGTCGCCAAGGCCGTCGAGTACCTGGGCTGCGGGATCCCCTGCGTCAGCACCCCGCTCGAGAACCTCTCCCGCTACTTCGCCGGGGAGCCGGCGATCCGGTTCTCGGGCTGGAGCGGCCGCTCGTTCGCCGAGACCGTCCTGGGGTTCTTGGACCTGCCGATCGCCCGTCGCCGGGAAATCGGCAGGGCTGCGGCCGCTCGGGTGGCCGCCGACCTCGACTGGGGAGTGCTCGCCGCCCGGGCCGCCGACTTCGTCGAACGCCAGGCCGGCCGGCGACCCTGGGCGCCAGAGGACCTTCCGGAAAGCAGTTGCCAACGACCGGGCTCGGTTTGAATTTCCACGCCTCCGATGAGTTCGTGTTCCACCCCGGCGGCGGCCCCACTGGCCGCGATCCCCATGCTTCCCCGGCGCCGTCTGCCGGAATGGCTGAAGGTACCCTTGCCGACCTCCAGCGCCTTCACGGCCACGCGCACCCTGCTCGATGGCCTCGGCCTGCACACCGTGTGCGAGAGCGCGAAATGCCCCAACCACTGGGAATGCTGGAGCAGGGGCACGGCGACATTCATGATCGCGGGAGACCGATGCACCCGCGCCTGCGGGTTCTGCGCGGTCTCCACCGCCAAACCCTTGGCTCTGGAGCAGGACGAACCGCAACGGGTGGCCGAGGCCACCCGCCGCATGGGCCTGAAGCATGTGGTCATCACCGCGGTGGCCCGCGACGACCTCGCCGACGGGGGGGCCGAGCACTTCCGGCGGACCATCGAGGCGGTGCGAGCCATGAACCCAGGCACGGTGATCGAGGTCTTGACGCCTGATTTCCTGGACCGCGACGAGGCCATCGATGCGGTCCTCGCAGCCCGACCGGAGGTCTTCAATCACAACCTCGAAACGGTTCGGAGGCTCACGCCCTCGGTCCGCCACCGGGCCACCTACGACCGGTCGCTGCGGGTGCTGGGCAAGGTCAAGGAGCGGCTGGGCGACCAGGTCCACACCAAGTCAGGGCTGATGCTGGGGCTCGGCGAAACCCAGGAGGAGGTTCTGGAGGCCATGCGCGACCTGCGCCGGGTCCGGTGCGACATCCTCACCCTGGGACAGTACCTGCAACCCACGCTGAAGCACCTGCCGGTGGTCGAGTTCATCGCACCGACGGCGTTCGAGGCCCTGCGGCGGGAGGGCGAGGCCCTGGGTTTCACGCACGTCGCCGCCGGACCCCTGGTCCGCAGCTCGTACCATGCCGATGAGTTTTCGCCTCCCGGGCACACATGAGGTCCTGGTTCCTGCCTTTCCTTCCGCTGCTCATGCTCCTCGATCCTTTGCACGGGGTCGATTCACCCCGGCCTGATCGCTTCGAACCCGAGATCCTCAAGTTTGAGGCCATCGACCGCCGCTCGCCGCCTCCGCCGCGGCCGATCCTCTGCGTCGGCAGTTCCAGCATCCGCCTCTGGACCGGTCTTCCCAAGGAAATCCAGGGTCGACCGGTGCTCAACCGCGGGTTCGGAGGTTCCACCTTCAAGGACCTGCTGTTTTATTTCGACCGGGTGGTGCTGCCCTACGGGCCCTCGGTGATGGTGGTCTACGAGGGGGACAACGACCTGGCCGAGGGACGGAGCCCGGCCGAGGTCTCCCGCGACATAGCCCTCTTCCTGGACCGTGCGCTGACCGAACTCCGGGGAACACGGGTGGTCCTGCTGACCGTCAAGTCCAGCCCCGCTCGCAAGCACCTCATGGAGGCCCAACGGGAGTTCAATCTCCGGCTCCAGCGTTTGGTCCCCACGCGATCCGGGGTGGTGTTGGTGGACGTCGCCTCGCCGCTGCTCGACGCCCAGGGACTGCCCGATCCCAAATTCTTCGCGGCAGATGGACTGCACCTGAATGCCGCAGGCTACGAGGCCTGGAGCAAGCCGGTCCTCAAGGCCATCGAGCTGAGCCTCAAGCGCTAGAGCGGGATCCGGAACGGCGAGGCGGAGGCCGCCCCCGACAGTCCCCCCTCCAGAAATGCCTGGTATTCGGCCGATTCCAGACGATGGGTCTCCGGGCGCGTGCGCAGCAGATGGCGCAGCTCGTCGAGGTTGCGGGACCAACGATGGCCGTTGAAGAACTCCATCGGCTCGAACTGCGTCTTGTAGAGGGCCTTCTCGGAATAGCAGGTGCCCAGATGAAGGTGGTCCAGGCCCTGGTCTCGGGCCCAGGCCACGGCCCGTGTCATCATGGCCATACCGAGATTCCGCGTGGATTCGCGCAGGTCGTAGAAGGCGTAGTAGTAATAAGCCATCCGCGGCGGCTCCAGGTACAGCAGGGCCACCCCACACTCCGGACCATCCGAGGTCGCGCCGTCACGAAACACCAGAAAGTGGGAGATCACCCGGCCGGCCAGGAGCCGTTCCAGACGGGCCGCAGGCATGACCCCGATTCCGAAGCGGGCCTCAGCGAAGGCCAGCCATGCGGCGCGACGTTGGTCCGTGACCTCGAATCGATCCCGCGGCACCAGCTCGCACCGGAGGTGACCGGCCTTCCGCAACACGCGGCGGTTCTCGGAAGACGCCCGCCATTCCGCCAACGGCACCCGCAGTTGGCGGCCCAGGTAGAAACGGGACAGATCGGGGGAGGAGGGCAGGAACCCAGACGCGAACAGGTCGGCCGGGGTCTCCCCGGGTTCCGGGAAGGCCCAGACGGCATACGGGTAGACGTACCGGCCCGGATCGGACTCGGCCTCGGAGAATACCAGCTTCATGCGAACATCGGAACCGACGACCCAGCGGCCCGGCCGCCGTTGGCCGGGGAGCCGCGGGTCGCGTCGCCGGCAGCCGTTCAGCGGCCGCCGATGCGGAAGAACGCAGCCGCGTTGGTCAGCGGAACCGTGGTGTTGGTGGCTCCGGTGGTGATCAGGTCGCGCCACGGGGCCGCGAGGGTGTCACGCATCTGCACCGTGTAGGGACCCTGGCCTCCGGACCACGAGAGCCCGAGGCCGTTGGCCGACAGGCCGGCCGACACCCGAATCGGCGTCGTGGGCGCCTGGAATCCCCCAAGGGTGGCGGAGAACGGCGTGGTCACCATCCATGCCGGGACGGCAGGGGATGCGTCGGTGGCCGGTGCTTCATCCAGCCCATAGCTGGCGGAGACGATGACCCTCTGGAGATCGGTCGCAGTCAAATCGATCCCGGTCAGGTCCACCTCGGCGGCACCCCCGTCGAAGGAACCGTCCAGGGTCACCTGCTTCAGGTGCCGGATCGACTGAACCGAGCCCTGCGGGTACGCCTCCGAGATCGCCGCCAAGCCTGCCGGGTCGGCCAAGGCGACATCGATGCGGATGCCCCCGACGGCCAGGGCCGGATTCCGCACGGGCACCACGACCTGAAGCTTCGACACCGTGGAGTTGGTCTGGATCACCGGCCGAACCTCACCGGCCGGTTCCGCCAAGGTGAGTCCGTAGAATTTCTCGGAGGCCAGTCCACTGGCGGCATCCCAGGGTGCATTGCCCAGGTTGCCGGTCATGACATTGCCCCGGAAGGAGACGCGGGCCGGCTGGTCGGCGTTGGCATTGCTCCCGTGGAAGCGGATGATTGGCGCTCCCATCCCGGCCAGGTAGTTCGCCTCCCAGGCATCGGACTCCGTGGGCCCGTTGAAATCGGTGCCCACACGCAGGGTCGAGAAGCTCCGGACCACCGCGAGGCTGATCGGGGTCGGATTCGTGAAGAGCACTGAACCCGAAGGGCCGTACCCGAACGAATTGCCGGCCATCACCACGCCGGTGGCCGTCCGCCAGAATTCAGCCAACACGTCGTAGTTCAGCGGGCCGAAATAGTTGCGTTCCTCGGCATCGTTGACCGCGTCGCCATCGGTGCCTATGAGCATGAAGTGGCCACGGCCATTCTCGATGGCTTCGAAGTCGGTGAACTTGCCGAGGTAGCCGGCCACTTGGGAGTAATCGAAAACAGATCCATCGGGCAGATAGTTGAACCGGTTGCCCGACACCCGGGGTGTACGGCGTCTCCAGGTGGAGCGCGAGCAACTGGCCGGTGATCAGGTTGTGCTCGGCGACATCGCCGAATCCGTCCGAGTCGGTGCCGACCACCAGTCCCTCGGAGGTGATGTCGTTGTCCCACTTGAAGGAGGCCACCGCCGCCCGACCACCGCGGACTCCCGCCGCCGTCGGCTTGGCCGGATCGACTCCGAACCAGCATCCCTGGATGCGGGCGTCGGTCGAGGCCCCGATCAACGCCACCCCGTAGATGAACGGATCCTCGGCGGAGTCGCCACCGGTGGCGCTCAATACGGACACGCCACGGAGCGTGAAGCGGCGTGAATCCAGCACGGGGAGGATCGCGCTCTCGCTGTCGCCGAAGCCGTGGTCGCCATACTCGGTCAGCGCGAAGCGCCCGCCGGCGCGGGAGTCGAGGACGATCTTCAGCCGGGCCGTGTCGGCGCCGACGATGGCGTTGGTGTTGGCCGCAGCACCGGGCTGGGTGAAGCCGTCGATGACCACGCCATCGGCCCGGATCACCGGATAGCCCGCTGCCGGCGTGACCAGGTAATGGGGCCCGGCTCCCGGGATGTTGAAGGTGATGCGGTCGTTGGACCGGACGTCCTTCAGTGCCTCGGCCAGCGAGGTCTTCCCGTCGCCCGCGGGCGAGGCGTTGTCAGCGGTGTCGACCACCACGGTCCGCACCGGTTCCACGCGGAGGTTGTCGATGAGCAGCCAGCTTTCCCCCTTCACTTCGGCCACCCCCGCGAAGGGATCCATGTATCCGATCATCACCCGCCCGGATTTCCAGGGACTCGTGTTGATGCGTCGGCTGAGGATCCGACCGTCGATCTTCCACGTGAGCACATCGCCCACCTGACTCACCTCCACCTGGAGCCACCGCTTGCCGAGGACGCCGGGCGCCTCGAAACGGGAGCCCGGGAACCAGGTCTTCAGGAACGGCTCTCCGCCATTGGCATCGGGTGTGCCATTGCCATCCCGGTCGGGGATGCCGCCCGCCTCGCCGTCCAGGAACCGGCTCGGCTGCCCCTGCTGGCCCTCCCAGGATTGGAGACCCCGTACGGCCCCGTCGTCGCCCACCAGGGCGAACCAGACGCCGTCGCTGCCGTCGCCTCCGACCGCCTCAGTGGCGAAATCCTCCCGCGGTTCGACTCCCGACAGGACTCCCCAGTTGACGAGGTTCCCGGAGTGGTTGAGGCCGAAGGTCAGGTACTCGGTGGTTCCGACGCCGCTGTCGGCGTAGGACGCATGATTGAGGAAGGCGTCGAACTTGAGGACGTAGTCCCCGGTGAGGTTGGCCGTCTTCGGATAGAGGCTCACCGCGAAGCGCCCAGCCTCGTTGTCGTTCTTGTTCACCGTGATCTTCAGGCCCTTGGAGGTACCCGGAGCGGAGTTCGGCGCTGCTGGCACCGGGAGCGTCTCGGGGGCCGCCGTCTGTGACGCGAACCGGTTGAAGGTCTGGTTGGCGTAGTCGAAGGACCAGTCGAGGGTGTAGTCGTTGGTCGAGGTGCCGGCGTAGTAACCCACCCGAAGGTCGTAATTGGCCGAGGTGTTGGACTCGAAGGAGTCTTGGAACAGGGCCTGTCCCCACACGGGTGTCGAGATCAGCGCGGCGGCCAGAGTGGCGACGCGGGCGGGCGGCGTTTTGAAGATCATCAGGGCTCGGGCCGGGAGATTGAGCGGCGGCATGGAAGGGATATCTCGCCCCGCCGGGACGCCGTCGAGGGTTTAATTCCGGCGGAGCCTCAAAAAGGCTTCACCCCGCATCCCCGGATCATTCTGATCTTCCTCCGGTTGCATGATCGCCCCATCTCCCGATCGCCTGGGTTTGCGCGCCCTCCTCGTGGTCGCAGCCGTTATCACGGCCAACGGTACCGACGGTCCCTGGCGTCTGGGCTCGGCCCTCGATCTTCCGAAATGGGCCGACCTGGGCTTGGAACACCGCATTCGCTACGAGTCCCTGGGCAACCAATTCCGGACCGGCAAGCCGGGCAGCGACCAGGCCCTGGCCCTGCGCTCGAGCCTCCTCGGACAGATCAAGACCGAGCCGGTGGGCCTCTTGACGGAGGTCATGGACTCCCGGCAGTACCTGTCCGACACCGGTAGCCCCATCGACAACACCCAGGTGAACGCCCTGGAGCTCCTTCAGGCCCATGTTCGTTGGGATGCCGGACCCCTCTTCACCGGCGGCAAGCATCGCATCCAGCTGGGTCGTGAAACCCTCGACCTGGGCAACCGCCGGTTGGTTGCCCGAAATGCTTATCGCAACACCATCAATGCGTTCACCGGGGCGGACTGGCTATGGACAAGCGATTCCGGGGGGTCGATCCGGAGCTTCGCTTTCCTGCCGGTGCGCCGCCTACCGGAAGACGTGCCCTCCCTCCTCGACCACCGGATCTCGGCCGACACCCTGAGTTTCGGCCAGCAATTCTATGGGGTGTATGCGACCTCGCCCCGCCTGGCCGTCGACGCCCGGGTCGAGGCCTATTGGCTGGGCCTTTTCGAGGACGCCGATCCTTCGCGCCGCCATCGCCGCTTGCACACCTCCGGCAGCCGGCTGTTCCGCAACGCCCAGCCCGGGCACTGGGATTTCGAGGTCGAGGCGTCACTGCAGCGCGGGTCCTCCCGCTCGGGCACCGGTATCTCCCCGAATCTGGATCACACGGCGTGGTTGTTGCAGAGCGGGGTCGGGTACACCTGGAAGGCCTTCGGTTCTCCCCGCCTCGGAGTGAGGGTCGACCAGGCCAGTGGCGATCGGAATCCCAACGATGGGGTGAACCAACGCTTCGACTCCCTGTTCGGTGCCCGACGCTTCGACTTCGGTCCAACCGGCATCTATGGGGCCATCGCCCGATCCAACCTCCGGTCCCCGGAAATCCGGGCCTCGATGCGGCCGATCCGATCCGTCGAGGCCAGCCTGTCCCACCGTTGGATCTGGCTGGAGAGCCCCTTCGACGCATTCACCGCCGCCGGAGTCCGGGACTCTTCCGGCCGCTCCGGATCCTATGTGGGCCAACAACTCGAGGGGCGGATCCGTTGGGATATCGTCCCGGGCAACTGCCGCCTCGACACCGGCGTGACCACGCTCTTCAAGGGGTCCTTTTTGGAGAATGCCCCGAACGCGAATCCCAATGGCGATCCGCTGTATGCCTGGGTGGAGTGGACCTTCACGTTTTGAACTCACGGATCTCGTGATTCGGACCCGGGATGCCCGGGGCTTTGGATTTCCTTCCCGACCTCACCAGGGATACGGTGACCCCTTCATGAGCAAACCCGCCTGCCCGATGTGCGAGATGACCGACGTGATGGAACACCCCAACCGATGGGAGTGCGTCACCTGCGGGCACGAGTGGGAGCGCGAGGCCGAGCCCGAGAAGCCGGAAGGCCCCCGGGTGGTCAAAGATGCCCACGGCACGGTCTTGAACGACGGAGACTGCGTCATCCTCATCAAGGACCTTCCGCTCCGCGGATCCTCCGGCGTGCTCAAGGGCGGATCGAAGTCGAAGCCCATCCGTCTGGTCGAGGGAGACCACGAGATCTCCTGCAAGATCGACGGGGTCGCCGTGGGTCTCAAGGCGTGCTTCGTCCGCAAGGCCTGAGTCGGATCAGACCGTTGCGCGGCGCAGGCGGCTTCCGAGTGCGCCCGAACCGGGTTTCCCCCGGTCTCGGGCGTTGGCGTCGGGTCCTAGATCGCGGGGTTCTCTCCCGCTCTTCCATGGACGTCTCGAGTCTCCCTCGGACTTCAGACCTCAGGCCTTGGAGTACACCTCGGCGCCCTTCTCGACGAATTCGCGGGATTTTTCCTCCATGCCCTTCTTCAGGGCCTCCTCGGCAGCGATGCCCTGCTCGGCCGCGAATTTGCGGACGTCCTCGGTGATCTTCATCGAGCAGAAATGCGGGCCGCACATGGAGCAGAAATGTGCGGTCTTGGCGCCTTCCTGGGGGAGGGTCTCATCGTGAAACTCGCGGGCGGTGACCGGGTCGAGGCCCAGGTTGAACTGGTCCTGCCAGCGGAACTCGAACCGGGCCTTGCTCAGCGCGTTGTCGCGGTACTGGGCGCCAGGATGACCTTTGGCCAGGTCGGCTGCGTGGGCGGCGATCTTGTAGGCGATCACCCCGTCCTTCACGTCCTTCTTGTTCGGCAGGCCCAGGTGCTCCTTCGGCGTCACGTAGCAGAGCATCGCGCAGCCGTACCATCCGATCATGGCGGCCCCGATGCCGCTGGTGATGTGGTCGTATCCAGGCGCGATGTCGGTGGTCAGTGGTCCGAGGGTGTAGAAGGGTGCCTCGTGGCACCACTCGAGCTGCTTGGCCATGTTCTCCTCGATCATGTGCATGGGCACGTGGCCGGGCCCCTCGTTCATCACTTGCACCCCGCGGTCCCAGGCCCGGCGGGTCAGCTCGCCCTGCACCTGGAGCTCCCCGAACTGCGCCTCATCATTAGCGTCTGCGATCGATCCAGGCCGGAGGCCGTCGCCGATGCTGAAGCTGACATCGTAGGCGGCCATGATCTCGCAGATCTCGTCCCAGTGGGTGTAGAGGAAGTTCTCGCGGTGATGGGCCAGACACCATTTGGCCAGGATGCTGCCGCCGCGGCTGACGATGCCCGTCATCCGGCGGGCGGTCAGCGGGATGAACCGCAGGAGCACCCCAGCGTGGACGGTGAAGTAGTCGACGCCCTGCTCGGCCTGCTCGATGAGCGTGTCGCGGTAGATCTCCCAGGTCAGCTCCTCGGCCTTGCCGCCCACCTTCTCGAGGGCCTGGTAGATGGGCACCGTACCGATCGGCACCGGTGAGTTGCGCAGGATCCACTCGCGGGTGGCGTGGATGTTCTTGCCCGTGGACAGATCCATCACGGTGTCGG
>CAIOKD010000059.1 GCA_903858835.1 uncultured Verrucomicrobiota bacterium | reverse complement strand
GAGCCCCAGGTTCAGCACCGGCGAGGCGCCCATGCAGGCCGCGACGCCCAGTCGCCAGCAACCGCCGAGGGTGATCCGTCTTCCCAGCACGAGGGCCGCCATCCGCACGGGTGCCGCGAGGGCCAGTGCCCACAACCCCCATAGACCCGCCATCAGGGTCGTGGTCGTGGTGATTGCGGCTCCGAGCACGGGCTTCCTCCAGGCCTCCCAGGCGGCCCGGGCTTCGAGTCGTCCGAGCGGGAGGTCGGTGTTCTTCGGCCAAGGCAGCTCCACGTAGCCGGCGATCCCCGCCAGCCGCACCGTCCCGGGCAGCAATTCGAACTGGAGGTCCGCCGTCCGTCCCAGGGTCTCGCGGTCTTCCGGACGGACGGCCACTCCCAGGTGCGGTGAATCGGCCAGGAGGCGGGCGTTGGACTCGGGCCAGACGAGACGGCCGCGGGTCAGGGCCGCCCCTTGTTCAGGAAACTCCCGGACCGCCCGGTCCAACACGGGCCACCAGGCCGTATGCAGCGCCCAGCCGAGCACCAGGGCGGTGGCCAGGGCGAATCCCCCGAGGAATCCGAGCGTGCGACCGGCGCGGGCGTCGGCGAAGCGGGAGATCCCCGCCCCGGAGAACGGTTGCCAGGCCCCGGCCTGCTTCCGGGGGGCCGTCGCTTCGGTGCGGGCCCGGGTGTTGGGTGTCGTGTCGGACACGGCCCCACTTCACCGCGAAGCCGGCCTGCCGGCAATCCATCCCGGGAACGAATTCCTATTTGCTCCGACTGCGACTCCGGGGGCATGGTGGCGACGGTTCCAATACCGTTGCCATGAAGACCCAGTGCTTTCCGATCCTCGCGGCCGCCGCGATTCTCGCCGGCTGCGCCTCCAACGCCGCCGATTCCGCAGCCTCGAAGGCCAAGCCCGGCCATTTGGGTCACGTGGATTCCGAGGGATTCACCCTGATCTCCGACGGCACTTGGACGGGTTGGAAGGTCAACGAGAACCAGGCCTCTTGGAGCCTCGCCGACGGTGGATTCAAGGCCCAGGGCGAGCGGTCCCACAATTTCTACACCGGCCCTCTGGCTCCGTTCAAAGACTTCGAGCTGAAGGTCGACGTCAAGACGGCCCCGAACTCCAACGGAGGCATCTACATCCACACCAAGTACCAAGACTCCGGATGGCCCTGGGGCGGCTACGAGACCCAGGTCAACCAGACCCAGGGCGACTGGCGCAAGTCGGGCAGCATCTACTCGGTGCAGGACGTCAAGGCCGACAAGCTCGAGGGCGTGGTCCGTGACAACGAGTGGTACACCCACCACGTGATCGTGAAGGGCAACCGGATCCAGATCTTCCTCAACGGCAAGCTCGTCAACGACTTCACCGAGGAGCCGGGTCGCAAGGCCGGCAAGGATTTCGAACGTAAGCTCAGCGAGGGCACCATCGCCTTCCAGGCGCATGATCCCAAGTCGGTGGTGCAGTACCGCAACGTGCGGGTCAAGAAGCACTGAACCGGCCGGAGCGGGCGGGGGTCCGCGTCGTCGCCCTTCGCCCGTTGCCGTCGGTCCGGGCCCCGGGCCGGTGTGCGCGTCCCGATGCCTTCCCCGATGCCCCTCGTCGCCGTCGGCCTGAATCACAAGACCGCCCCGGTGGCGATCCGGGAGCGCTTGGCCTTCGATGAGGCCGATCTTGCGCCGGCAGCGGGACGGGTGCGCTCGCTCGGGATCGCCGACGAAGCCGTGGTGGTCTCGACCTGCAATCGGGTCGAGGTGTACGCGTCGTCGTCCGCGGCCGACCCGGAAACCTTGGCCGCACGGCTTCGGGAATTCCTCGCTGCCGACCGTGGGCAGTCGGTCGAGTCTCCCGGGCTCCTTTATTCGTATGCCGACACCGCGGCGCTTGAGCACTTGTTCCGCGTCGTCTCCGGCCTCGATTCGTTGGTCCTCGGGGAGACCGAGATCCTGGGCCAGATGAAGCGCGCCTATTCGGTCGCTCTGGCCTCCGGACATACCGGGATCCTTCTCAACCGATTGTTTCAGCGCGCCTTCGCTCTGGCCAAGCGTCTCCGCTCGGAGACCGGCATCCAAAGGGGGCACACCTCGGTCGCGTCGGTCGCGGTCGGGTTGGCCGAACGTCTCTTCGGCGACCTCGACCGCCGCCGGGTGCTGGTGATCGGTGCCGGCGACACGGGTCGCACCACGGCTCGGGCGCTTCGTGCCAGGGGCGTGCAGGGCATCCGGGTATCCAACCGATCCCCCGACCGGGCGGCCATCCTCGCCGGAGAACTGGAGGGACAGGTCGTCGGATTCCAGGATTGGGCGCGCGAATTCGAATCGGTGGACATCGTCCTGAGCGCCACCGGCTCTCCACACCCCATCCTTGACCGGAGCCTTCTCGAACCGACCATGGCCGCCCGAGGGACAAGACCGCTCCTGTTGGTTGATCTGGCCGTCCCCAGAGATATCGACCCGTCGGTGGCCCGTATCCCCGGGGTGGTCCTGGCGAATGTCGATGATCTCCAGTCGGTGGCCGAGGCCGAGACCCATCGGCGGCGGGGCGAAATCGCACGGTGCGAGACGCTCATCCGGGAGTCCGCCGCCGATTGGGAGGCCCAGCGCCCCACCCCCCAACGGGCTCCGCACTCGTCGCTCAACCAGTTTTCATGCCCTTGAACCGCACCGTCCGCATCGCCACCCGAGGCAGCCCTCTGGCCCTGGCCCAGGCACGTCAGGTCCAATCACACCTTCGTGCGGCCTTTCCCACCGATCGCTTCGAACTGGAGGTCTTGCGGACCGCCGGTGACGAGCTTCAGGCATCGGTCCCCGCCGAGGCTGGGGCGTCGCCGCTGTCGAGGGGGTTGTTCACCAAGGAATTGGAGGTCGCCCTGCTGGACGGTCGCGCCGATCTCGCGGTGCACAGCCTCAAGGACCTGCCCACCGACCTGCCCGAAGGGCTGATGCTCGCGGCGATCTGCCCGCGCGCCGATGTGCGCGAGGTCCTGCTGTACCGGGACGGGGCGAAGGTGGCGACGGAGAAGGATCCGCTGGCCGAATGGAGCCCCGGGAGCCGTGAACGTTCGGGCTTTGGTCGGGGTCTGCGTCCGGAGCATCTGCCCACCGGTGCGGTGGTGGCCACCGGCAGCAGCCGAAGGGCGGCCCTCCTGCGGGCGCTGCGGCCCGACCTGTCGGTGGTGCCCTTCCGTGGCAACGTGGGCACCCGGCTCGCCAAGTTGCTTCAGGAGGACCGCATCGATGCGACTATCCTGGCTGCGGCTGGCCTTTCTCGGCTCTGCTATGACCTGGCACCGACGGGGGCGCTCCGGCTGGACCCCCGGTTGAGCCCCGCCCAGAAGGCCCTGTGCGAGCCGCCCCCTGCGGGGATCTTGGGCACGATCCTAGAGCCCGAGGAATTCCTGCCGGCCGTGGGGCAGGGAGCCGTGGCGCTCGAGGTCCGCGTGGGCGATGCGGAGGTCGGCCCGATCGCGTCGGTGCTGGATCATTTCAACACCCGGCAGGCGGTCTTGGCCGAACGGGCGTTCCTGCGGGCCATGGGCGGCGGGTGCCGGAGTCCCATCGCCGGATACGCCCGGGTGGTCGGGCATCAACTGCACCTCCGGGCGGCCGTCTTCGACAACGGCAAGGGGTGCTTCGGGGACGACAAGGCCCCTGTCCGGGAGGCTGAACGTCTCGGGATCCGCCTGGCCGAGCGCCTCCTGTCCAAGTCCCGGGAATGAATCCCTCCGGGGGAAGCCTGCCCGGTGTCCGTGGGTCCGATTTCCGGTGGATCAATGCCCGAAATGGGGCTTTGGGTTTTCAATCGGGAGGTTTCCTGCTTCGATCCGTCGCCGTCCATGAATCACGAGCCCTTAGCCGCCTTCATGCGGGAACTTGCCGAGGCCAGCGCCCGGGTGATCCTGCCCCACTACGGAGCCCGGGACATGGGCCTGGAACTCAAGAGCGACTCCTCACCGGTCACCCTCGCCGATCGCGGTGCCGAACAGGTGATGCGGGAGATGATCTCGAGGCGATTCCCGGACCATGGGATCGTCGGCGAGGAATTCGGCACCGAGAAGGGCGACGCCGAATATGTGTGGGTCCTGGACCCCGTCGACGGCACGAAGAGCTTCATTCTGGGCGTTCCGCTCTTCGGCACGCTCATCGGCCTGCTCCATCGGGGGCAGCCTCTGTTGGGGGGCATTCACCAGCCGGTGTTGGGCCAATGGATGGTCGGTGACGGCACCACCACCACCCTGAATGGCCAGTCGGTTCGGGTACGCGCCTGCCCGCACCTTTCGGAAGCTTCCCTGCTGACCACCGACCCGCTTTATCCGGCAAAGTACCAGAATGGTGCCGGATTCGATGCCCTGACCCGGTCGGTGCGCCTCTACCGGGGCTTCGGTGATTGTTACGGATACCTGCTGCTATGCTCCGGTTGGGTGGATGTGATGGTCGATCCCATCATGAACCCTTGGGATCTGCTGCCGCTGGTGCCCGTCCTGGAAGGGGCCGGGGCTCGGGTTTCCGATTGGCAGGGCCGACCGGCCAATCATGCCGGAGCCACCTCCATGGTGGCCACTGCGCCGGAATTGCATGCCGAGGTGCTTCGCTTGCTGAACCCGTGAGTGCCCTTTGATTGCCTATGGCAGGCACGTTCGACTCTGGCAGGTCGTCTGTGGCTTGATTCCGCCCTTCCGATGACGATAAAGCCGGTGACCGCAAGGCGGACACCGGCTCTAACAGTACATTCGCTGATCACTTCTCCAAGAAGGTTCGAATCAACCCGGGAGAGGAGGCGAGGAAGGGAGCTTACTTGAGGAAGACGAGCTTGCTCTTGCGATCACCCTGTGTGCGGATCAGGCTCTGATTGTCCTTCAGGAAGTTGATCACGCTCGCATACGACACGCCGGTCTTCTTGGCGATGTCTATCTGGGAGATACCCTGCGGAGTGGCCTTGAGCACTTCCACGATCTTGGCCCGGATCACTTCGCCGCTCATGCGCGTGCGCTTCTCGGCGCGAGCCGGTGCGGCCACGCCGGCCGTGGAAGAAATCCCAAGGCGTTTGCAGGCATTGGCAATCTCGGCTTCCACATCGGCCAATTGGCTTTCCAGAGAGGCCTTCTTGGCCACCAGTTCCTGGAGGTTGTTGTCGCGCAATAGCTCCAGCTTCTTCTGGAGTTCCTGCGTCTGCCGTTCGATCTCTTTGGTGATATCCATAATGGAGACGTATTTTCTATTTTCCGAACCGTGCCACTCTGTACCGATGACAGTCGGAGTGACTCGTAGTGCTTTGAGATTAGTTTGGAGGGATAATAGAGCAAGAAAAAACAAAACAACACCACCTTCCTTGGCGCCGGTGTCTTGGCCAGAAAACGAACCATAGATGGACCTGTTTCGAGTTTGATAAATGAAGGCATACGGCAGTTCATGATGTTTAAAAAACTGAGCAAAATTGTGATTCTCGGCTGTGTTTTCCTTTCGGGAAGGGTTGTATTCTGTTTGGTTTCGCACGGGTAAAATGATATGTGAATAACCCTGTGAACTGTCTGTTAACAACATGACTGGAGATCATTGACCCAACAGGAGGTTTTGGTGCCACAAACGGATGCTGTTGGAACGGAAAACCGATTGTGCCTACAGAAGAGTACTGAAGATCCAATCGTTGTCTTTGAACGGCGGAATTGCGCTGCCCATGTTCTGTTCCTGAGGGCCGGCTGCACGGCATCCGAGTCGATCGATCCAAGGGTGTGGCCGCTAAGATTGGGTGGCGCGCCGCTGACGTCTGACCTACCGTCGTTTGATGAGGCCTTCGCCCGCATCTGCACGCGCATTCACCTTGGTGGAACTGCTCGTGGTGATCGCCGTGATCGCCCTATTGGCGGCGATGCTGCTTCCGGCCTTGGCCTCTGCGAAGGCGAAAGCCGGATCTATCCGGTGCCAAGCCAACTTGAGGCAATCGGGATTGGCCTCTCAGATCTATGCACAAGATCACCGGGGTGCCCTCCGCCTCCAATCCCCGTTGGCGATCACCAACACTTGGTCCCAGTCATTGTCCTCGGCTCAGAGTTTACCGTTTTCAATGTTTCTTTGCCCAATATATCCGCCCTATTCTTGGACCAATTGGCTGCAGACGTTCGGAGTCTGGGTCGATCCGCCCGAGACCCTGCGGAGCGGTCCCCTTCAGGAATTCCTCCAGAGTGATCGGATTGAACAACCCGCAGGATATCTTCATGTGGCTGACACCACCAGCCGGGGGCGTTTGGGCATCACCGCCCGACAATTCCATGTCTTCCGAATCGATGAGGACTATGAGATCCACGGTCGTCATTCCAATCGTGCCAACGGGTGGTTCTTCGATGGCCATGTCGAATCGATGAACCAGTCCCGATTGAGCGGTCTGGGATTCATCGGACTGTTCGATCAGGATCGGTTTCCTGGCTATTTCTGAAAAGGGAACCCCGGGGATGCCATGGGGTTGAACCAATCCGACTGGAGTGAGAAATCCCCGCCTGATATCCGGGGTGCCGTGTATGGGACCGGATGCCACGAGTGATGACTCGGAGCGTTCTGTGTCATTCCCCACGAAACTGTGGATGATGCATCAGGGCCAATCGGGAGATTTCGGACAGCGGCGCTTGCCGGTAGGTGCCCTCCGCCAGGGGTTCGGCGCTGGTCGAGCGCAGGGCTCTGGCCAGCCAAGGTTGTCCCAGGCGTTGCGGGATCAATGACGGGGTGTTGGCGGCGAGGGTCGTCTCCTCCTTCTCCCCGGTGGCCTCGCCGGTCCCGACCCAGAAGCCGGCCCGCAACAGAGTGGTCCTCAAGAGGGTGGCTCGAGAGTAGGTGGCGAGCGCGCAGGGGCGATCGGGATCCAAGCGTGAGAAGATGTGTTGGAACAGGGGCAGGGTCCACATGGCTGCATTCCGAGCTGGCGAATAGGCGTCGTAGAAGATGGCGTGGGGGGCGGGCAATGGCGCCTCCGACCGCATGCGCGCCGGGAAATCGGCCACCTCGGCCTGCCACGATACCGAGAGTCGACCATGGGTGAATTCGGACCGCTGGTGTTCCAGCAGCTCGGCAATGGGGGCCTCGAATCCCAAGGGGTAGCCCAGTTCCTGGGAGTGGTCCCGCGCGAAACGCAGGGGTTCCAGGGTGTGGTCGAAACTGACGATGCGGATCTTGCCGGGGATTTCGGCCAGGTGTCGGAGGGCGGTGGTGACGTTGGCGGCGCTGCCCAACCCCACGTCCCAGACCACCCATTCGGGATCGGAGGCGGCGGCCAGACGTTCCGGAAGCCGTAGCTGTCGGACGTACAGCGCCTCGGCCTCGGCGACCGGACCGATGACGGGGTGGAACGTCTCGCCCTCGGCCAGGGAGCGGATGCTGGTGGTGCCGTTGGCCAAGGCGACCAGCGAATAGGCGGAGGACATTGTTCGGAAACCTGGGAAAATCGGGTGACAGGGCGTGAGGAAGGACCGAAAAGTGCTTGGAACCGGATCAGTCGGTGGAGGCCCCGTCCTCGGAACCGGAATCGTCCCACCGGCCCGGATCCGTGCAGACGCCCCGCTTCGAAGCCGCAACGAAGTCGATCATCTCTTGGCAGACCGCCTGGGGGAACTCGACGGTCGCCCGTCGGAGTCGCTCGGCTCTGGCCAGAGTCGAACGGAAGAGCAGGTGGTAGAGCCGCTGGAGG
>CAIOKD010000058.1 GCA_903858835.1 uncultured Verrucomicrobiota bacterium | reverse complement strand
GCATCGAGTGGATGAAGCACATCTCGTCGGCCAGGTCTCCCAGGTGCGGCAGGAGGTCCGAGATCATCTTGCCGCTCTGACCGCGCGGACGGAACTCCCACGGACTCTTGTTCAGCGCCCCCTGCTCCCCTTGGAAGGTGATGAGCTTTTCGGTGCCCGGCATCGGCTGGCCGTGGCGGCGGATCAACTCCGGTTTGTAGTCGAAGGTGTCGAGCTGGCTGCAGGCCCCGCTGCAGAAGATCACCAGCACGTTCTTGGCACGCGGCTGGAAATGCGCCTGGCGCGCGCCATAAGGGCGGCCGGGATCGATCGAGGGCCGGAAGGGTTCCTTGCGGGCGACGGTCTCGGCCAGAAGCCCCTGGCGACCGAGCAAGTGGGTCAACGCGATCGATCCGAGCCCCAGGCCCGTGTCGCCGAGGAACCGCCGCCGATTCAGCAACGGGCTCAAGAAGGCGGGGGGCGGAGGAGGCGTCGGCGCGCTCATGGGATGAACAGGAATTCGTTGGCGTTGAGGACTCCCCGGCAAAGGGCCTGCAGACCCTCGGAGCGGACGAAGGCCACCGCATCGTCGGCCTCGACCGGTCGGGGGGAGCGATTGAAGGCCAGTCGCCACGCGGCCCGCACCTGAGAGTCCGGCGCGTCGCCCGCCTCGCGCTGGAGCCGGTCGGCGAAGGTCCGGGACTGATCCTGGATGAACCGGCTGTTGAAGAGGTTCAGCGCCTGCAACGGCGTGGTGGAGACGCTGCGCCTCGGCATCACGAGGCTGCCGTCCGGACAATCGAAGGCGCCGAAGATGCCGTCCTGCTCCATGCGCACCTTGAAGGCGTAGACCATTCGGCGCGTGTCCGCGGTCCCGAACGCTTCCTTGGGGTGGTAGTGGTAGACGTTCTCGCGGTCGACCTCATGCAGGTAGAAGCTCGGGCCTCCGCGGGCCAGATCCAAGTTGCCGCTGACGGCCAGGATGCTGTCGCGGATGCCCTCGGCCTCGAGCCGGCGCGGCGGGAAACGCCAAAGCAACCGACTTCCGGCATCCACCGCCAAGGCCTCCTTGCGAGGCGACCCCGACTGGCGCCAGGTCGCCGAGGTCAGGATGCGCCGCTGCAGGTGTTTGAGGCTCCAGCCGTGCTCCACCAGGTCGAGGGCCAGCCAATCGAGCAGTTCGGGATGCGTGGGTCGCGCGCCATTGCGGCCGAAGTCGTTGGGGGTGTCGACGAGTCCGACCCCGAACTGATGCTGCCACACCCGGTTGACGATCACGCGGGCCGTCAGCGGGTTGTCGGGACTAGCGATCCAGTCGGCCAAGGCCAGCCGACGGGCCTGCTCGGGCGTGTTGGTGGCCAGGACCAGCGGCGGGAGTTGCGGTTGGAACAGGGACAGTGTCCCGGGCGCGACCACCTCGCGCTTCTGGAGCGGGTCACCCCGGTGCAACCGATGGGTCGGGCCGGGCTGGGAGAAGGTCCCGGCATACACCGCCGGCGCCTTTGACAGTGCGTCCCGCTCCTTGCGGGCTGATTCGAGTTCGGCCAGCCACTGGCGCCCCTGGGCCGCTTCCGTCGCCGCGAAACCCTCGAAGCGGTACTCCGGCCCCGTGGGTTTCGTGGCTTCCCCGGCATGGGGTGCACGATCGTCGGAGGTCGCTCCCGTCCTCCACACCCCAGGCTCGCTCGCCAGTTCGATCCGATACCGGGTTGCCAAGCGATCCTTGCAGTTCCCCTCGCGATCACGGCCCCAAACCACGCGGTCGATGGTTTCGGGTTTAGCGAACTCCAACTGCACCCACCCCTTGCCGGCTTCGTTGGAGATCCAAGAACGGCCGTTGCCGGGCCGCCCGTCATTCACATGTTGCAACTGGTGGATCTCGTAGCCGGCCAGGGTGCCCGAGGCGGTGACCTTGGCGCCTGCGGACGCCAGGGCGACATTCCGCTCGCCGGACCAGACCTCCAGTTCGTCGATGCAGGGCTCACCGCCCGTGGTGGCCAGGATGGTGAATCGCAAGAACCGGACCTCGGAGGCGACCAGTCGATCCTCATTCTGCCGCGGATTCACGGCGGGACGCTGGCTCCCCTTCGCATCGCGGGCCGCAGGCGACGCCTTCGGGATGAAGGCCTCCAACCGTTGCTGCAGGTCCCGGATCCGCGCCTCGAGACGGGCCGACTCGTGGGCACGCTCCGGCGGGAGAGGCAACGACCGTTCCCCGTGCTGGACGCCCGAGAAGATCGCCGCCATGGCGTAATACTCGGAGTGGGTGATGGGGTCGAACTTGTGGGTGTGGCAACGCACGCAGCCCAGGGTCAGGCCCAGGAAGGCCGTGCCGGTGGTGCCCACCATGTCGTCGATTTCGTCGGCGCGCTGCTGGGCCGTCAGGGCGATGTCCGGGCTCTTGACGATGTCCACCGGGCCTCCCACCAGGAATCCGGTGGCCACGTCGACGCCCAGGGCATCGCCGGCGATCTGCTCGCGCAGGAAGCGGTCGTAGGGCTTGTCGGTATTGAAGGCGTCGATCACATAGTCGCGGAATCGCCAGGCGCTGAGGCGCTCGCGGTTGGTCTCAAACCCATTGCTTTCGGCGAATCGAATGACATCGAGCCAGTGCCGCCCCCAGCGCTCGCCGTAGCGGGGATCCTCGAGGACCCGATCGACCAGGCGCTCGAAGGCCTGGGGCCGGGTATCGGCCAGGAATGCCGAGACCTCTTCCGGAGTCGGGGGCACACCGAGCATCACCAGATGGAGCCGGCGGATCAGGGTGGTCGGGTCGGCCTCGGGCGACGGGGTCAACCCGGCGCGGGCGAGGCGACTCTCGATGAATGCATCCACCGGATGGCGGACGACTGCCGAAGCCCCGGACACCGGGGGCGCCGAGTGAACCACCGGCTGGAAGGCCCAGTGGGGCCCCGTCGAAGGCGTCTCCGCCGCCTGGAGATGCCCCAGGACGCACAGGGCCGAAAACACCCGTAGGACGGCTCGGCCCAGCGAACCCCAGCACGACCGCGCCCCCCGAGACAAGGATCCCGACCCGCGAGAAGCCTCGCCTCCTGCCGTTCCCTGGGTCGGGGTCCACCGTGCCTCGGATGCCTTCCTGGGGTTCATGGGTCGCCTATTCCTTGGCCTCCGTCGAAACCGCCCGGATGGTGACGATGCGACCCTTGGCCATCCGCTTCAGGGTCAGCTTGAGGTCTCCCTTCTCGGCCGCCACCAGGCGCTCGAAGTCGGCCACCGTCGAGACGGGCTGGTCCTGCACGTGGGTGATCAACTCGTAGGGCTTCACCCCGGCAACGCTGGCCCGCCCGCCGGGTTCGATCCGTGAGACCACCACTCCCGGCTCGTCGGCCTTGCGCTGGATGTAGCGGCGGACGTCGTAGGTCAGGTTGCGCACGGTGATGCCGAGGCTCTCGGATTTGAACCGCGCGGCCGACTCGTAGTGGGTCGGACCCGGCACCACCTCGAACTCGCGGGTCAACAGCTTGCCGTCCTCGACGAATTCGGCGGTGACGCGGGTGCCGAAGCCCAGGTCGGTGAGGGCGCGGGTCAGCGGCGTCTCGACCGGCGGCCAGGGGGTGGGGATGCGCTCGAAGAACTGGTCGCGGATGTCGTCGAGGCGCTCCCACGGGAACCCTTGGGATCGTGCGAAATCCTCCTCGAGCTGCACCTCGATCGGCACCGGTTGCGCCGCGGTCCGCAGCCGGAGCAGCACCATGCCGGCCTTGATGCCGGCCTTGGCCGCCGGCGAATCGGGGTGGATGTAGGTGATGAGGCCGCCGGTCTGACCGTCCCGCGTCTGGTCGGAGACCTGGTTGGCCCGGGCGAGTTCGCGGCTCAATGGCTGCAGTTCGACCCCGAGCCAAGCGAGGCGATTCTCGTCGGCCTCGGACACGGGCACGTTGGCCGGATCGGCGGTCTCTGGCAACCGACGGACCGCCTCGGCCAACTGTCGGGCGGTGGTCAACTGCCGACGACCGGCGAAGGGATCACGGATACCGCCCAACAGCTCCCGGCGGGTGATCGGCAGCGCGTACAAGGCACGATCGAGGGTGAAGAGGAAGGTGTCCTTCACCTCGGGATCGGGCAGCTCCGGGTAGGCCTCCTGACGAGCGCCCACGCGGACCCCGGCGATCCGGGACTCGTGGAAATAGGCCGAGCGGGTTTCTCCGCGGAGGTCGATCTCGGCCCGCAGGAGCAGTTGTCCCATGCGGTCGGCCGGGTGCGTCGTGTCGATCTTCAGCGCCTCGCCCAGCGGTTGCTCGGGCTCCACCACGAAGACCCCGAAATCCCTCAAGGAGGCCACGAATTTGGCAGGCACCGGCGGCTTGCCCTCGCGCTGGATCGACATGCGCTCCAGACGGGCGGTCACCCCGCTCTTGAGCGCGGCCAAGACGGCCACGCGTCCGCCGGGCAACAGGACGCCCAACTCGTTGCGCTCGGTGGCCGAATCGTCCGATTCCTCATCCCCCCGATTGCGCATGCGCATGGGGTTCTGGCCCGGCGTCGCCTTGGGGCTCCGGAGGCTCAGTCGGACCCGCACCAGCGTCTGCGCGGTCAGGGACTCAAGATCCTTCAACTGAGCGGCGAACGCCGAGGCCTCCAGGCTCTTCCAAGCCATCGGATTGCCGCGCCACCGGTTGTCGGACTCCAGGCGGTGGTTCATGACGAGCCCGAGCGGTCGTCCCTGCGGGCTGATGGCCACCCCCTGATGATCGAGGACGCGGAACGACTTGCCAGATTCGGTCTCGAGGTATTGACCACCCCAGGGCAGGGCCACACGGACCATCTGGCCGTCCTGACGGTAGTAGCTGACCAAGGCCGCGGGGTTCTCGGTGCTCTTGGCGGGAAACTCGATGGGCTTCGCGCCAGGGATCGGCTGGTCGAGCGTCAGGACGAAGGACCACTGGTCCACGCCGTAGGCGCTGACGCGGGCCGCGGAACGCTGGCTCCCCTGGCGGACGACGATGGCCTTGATGAACCGCGGATGGACGCAGGGATCCATCGCCACCACGGTCGTCGGCGTCACCAGGAAGCCGGTGGTCTCGAGCGGGCGTTCCTCGGCGACCAGGTCGGCGAGGCTGTTGGAGCGCGGGCCGGAAGATCGGGGATCCTGGTCGAGGATCCCGTGCGGGGCGTCACCTCGGTCGAACTGGAGCGTGAACTCCACCTGCAACAACCCCGGCGATACCGCTGCGATCCAGCGGGCGGGATCCTTGGCGGACGGGGCTCCGGTCAGCGGTGAAAGCCAGGCAGGCAGAGCCAACGTCAGGAGAACCAACAGGAGGCGAGTCATGTGGCCTCAATTTAGGCCACCTCGCCCCGGTCTCCAATGCCCAACTTCGGCCCGCCCACCCGTCACCAACGCAGGGCCTGCAGGCGGCGCGAAACCTCTTCGGCGTTGGCACGGCTGTTGAAGGCGCTGACGCGGAACCAGCCCTCGCCATTGCTGCCGAAGCCACTGCCCGGGGTGATCACCACGTTGGCCTCATTGAGGATGCGGTCGAAGGCCTGCCAGCTGGTGTGACCCTTCGGAGCATCGACCCAGATGTACGGGGCGTTCACGCCTCCAAACACCCGATGACCCGCCGCCTTCGCGCCGGCCACGAGGATCTTGGCATTGCCCATGTAGTGCTCGACCAGCGCGGCGACCTGGGCCTTGCCCTCCGGCGAATAGAGCGCCTCGGCGGCGCGCTGCACCAGGTATGACACACCGTTGAACTTGGTGGTCATGCGCCGCGACCACAGCGGGTGCAACGGCTTGAACTCGCCCGAAGCCGTCGAGGCCAGGAGCGTCTTGGGCACCACCGTGAAGGCGCACCGGACCCCGGTGAACCCACCGTTCTTGGAGAAGCTGCGGAACTCGATGGCGCACTCGCGGGCCCCCGGGATCTCATAGATGGAATGCGGGATGGTCGGATCACTGATGTAGGCCTCGTAGGCCGCGTCGAAGAGGATGATCGAGCGGTTAGCCAGCGCGTACTTCACCCAAGCCTCGAGCTGGGCGCGGGAGGCCGTGGCACCGGTCGGGTTGTTCGGCGAGCACAGGTAGATGACATCGACCCGCTCCTTCGGCGGCTCGGGGATGAACCCGTTCTGGGCCGT
>CAIOKD010000057.1 GCA_903858835.1 uncultured Verrucomicrobiota bacterium | reverse complement strand
TCGATCGAACCCGTCGCGCCGCGCGGCGAGGATCTTCTCCCTGGACTCGTCGGCCGGGGGGAGTCCGCGGATCAGCTTCTCGAAGCGCTCCGCCCATCGATCAGGGTTGGCCCGCTGCAGGCGTTCGCGCGCGCCGGCCTGCTGGAGGATCCGGGGAGAGGCCACCCCCTGCTCGACCGCCCCGAGGAAGGTCTCGGCCCCTTCGTGATTCGCGGTCAGGGCGACGGCCCATTGGGTCTGGACCCGATGGGGCACCCCTTTGAATGCTGCTGCGACCGCCGCCCGGCTTTCGGGCGTGTTGCGTTCCGCCAGGATCACGCCGAGGCGTTCCCGCAGGGATTGCGGTGGGGTGGCGTCGGCCAGCACGGCCGACACCGCCGCGACGCCCCGCTGCGGATCCAGGGTCACCAGGCTCTTGGCGGCCGCGGCGCGGGCCTCGGGCTCACCGGGGCGGGACACCAGGCCCTCCAGTTCGGGCACCAACGCCTTCAGCCCCAGCCGGGCGGCCAGTTCCGCAGCCCCGGCCGCACGTTCGACCAGGGCTCGGGGAGACACCGGCGGCAAGGGCGGAGCCCCATCAATCCCTCCGATCGCCACCCAGGCGTAGGCATCCCCCGTGTCGCCGTCCACCACCTCGATCACTCCGCGGGTCCCCCGATGCGCCCGAGTATCCCAGGCCACCGGGACCAGCGTGTCGCTCCGGGGCGGACGCGCCTCCATCAACACCGCACCGGTGACCGCATCCTTGAGCCGGACTCCGTTGACCCGCTTGGCCGGCTTGTCGGGGTACCCATCATGACCGCAGAACCAGAAGCGAATGTCGCCCCCGAGATCGAACTCGGGCGACCGGAGGATTCCGGTCTTCTGTTCTCCCCGCATGAGACTGGAGAGAACCCGCAGGGCCTGCCCGTCGGCCCGTCGACGCTCCTGAAAATCCCAGGGACTCTCGGTCGGCGGATTCAGCGGCACCGGAATCCAGTTCGAACGGGCCCCCGAGGTCAGAAGTAGGGTGGCCAATTCGGCCCCCCAGGACTGCAGGGCCGGGGTGAGCGAGGCCCCGCGTTGCTGGAGTCCCTGATCCAAGGAACGGAACAGGGCGAACTGGAAATCCGGCTGGTCGGCGAAACGGCGACGCACGAAGTCGGACAAGGCGGGCCACTGGGTCTCCGGGGCATACCGGGCCGCGTGGCGAAGGGCCTCTCCCAGGGTGGGGACCGTCTTGTCGTCGAGGCTTCCCAGACGGCCGATCAGGTAGGACGCCGCCTCGGCGGACGGCACGGCCAGGACCACGTCGGCAAAGGCCCGACGATCCGACTCGGACCAATCCTGGCGCGAACCCACTCGGGCGAAGACACCCGGCGCCTGCAGGTGATCCCTCAAGGCCTTGCGCAGCACATAGATCCGGTGCGTATCGGCGGCCGGAGATGCAGCCAAGGCATCGAGGATGGCCCGCAGGTTCTCGGGCCGGGGCCATTGGCCGAGGGCCTCGGCGGCGCACCGGACCTCCAACCCGTCGGACGAGGCCAGGCGAGACCGGACCGTCTCAAGGACCCGCGGATCGACCGCGTTGCGCCGGCCTTGCGCCTCGTTCTCGCGGGCGAGGATTCCCCGCTCGGCGATCAATCGAAGGGCGTGGACACGGAGCAAGGGATCGCGGGCATCGGTCAAGTCGGTCAGGAACGCGGCCCCGTTCAACCCCTCCTCCAAGCCACCCAGGCGGTGTTGGAGCCAGAGCCCGGACACCCGCAGGGCTGCGGCCCGTTCCGCCGGCTCCGAACCGGGTCGGCCGGCCTGCTTGCGAGCCTTGGCCACCGATCGCCGGATCGCCGGCAAGGCCTTGGACCCGAACCGGTCCTGGATCTCGCCCATGGCCAGCATCCGGCGACTCAGGCTGGGCGATCCCAATTCGGCGACCAGACCGTCGAGGTCGGAGGGCAGTGCGGGCGAACGCAGACGGGGTTTGCCATCGGCGCCCTTGTAGACCACCCGCCAGAGACGCCCCCGTTCCCGATCCCGGCCGGGATGTGTGAGGGGCACCTCGTAGTGCCCGATGATCCGGTTGTAGAAATCGGCGACATAGAGGGCGCCATCGGGCCCCAGCGTGGCATCCACCGGCCGGAACCAGGGGTCGGTCGAGGTGAGGAAATCGGGCTGCTCGGAGGCCTTGGGGGTGGATCCCTGGAAGGTGATGGTGTCGCGGTTCAACCGACTGGTCATCACGTTGCCGATGAACAGGGTATCGCGGTACTCGGCGGGCCAGAGATTGTCGTTGTAGTACACGGCACCGTCGATGGCGGTGCTGCCGTGGGCGTGTTCCAGCATCACCGGGGCGAATCCCAGTCCATCGTGGGGCTTGCCGAAACTCGGGTACCAGCCGCCGGCCAGCAGTTGATAGAGGGGAGCGCTGTGGCAATCGCTGGAATAGAGGTTGCCGCGGATATCCCACGCGAGGCCGAAGGGATTCACCTGCCCATGCGTGTGATGCTCGATGCGGGAACCATCGAGACGGATGCGGTAGGTGTTGCCTGAGTTCAGATCCACATGGCTGCCATCGCGGGCCGTGACATGGGAATCATTGTTGAACCCGTGGGTCGCATAGAGCCACCCGTCGAACCCGCGGCGGAACGAGGCCTGATTGCCATGGGTGTCGCGGGTGTGATCGAAGGGACCGTAGAGAGCGGTGCGCTTGTCGGCCCGGCCGTCGCCATCGGTGTCCTCCAGCAACCAAATGTGAGGAATGCTCCACACCAAGGCCTTCCAATGCGTGTCATCCGTCCGGAAGGGATACACCCCGATGGGGATGTTGAGCCCGTCGGCGAACTGGGTGACCTTGCGGGCGCGCCCATCCGGACCGAAGTCCTCGAAGATCATCACCCGATCCCGACCCACGCGGTTCGTCGGGGCCGCCCAGGGATATTCGATGCTGGTGGTGACCCACAACCGCCCCGTGGCATCGAAGGCGAGGTTCATCGGCTTGTGGATGTCGGGTTCGTGAGCCACCAGCTGGGCCTCGAACCCGGGCGGCAGCCGGAAGGCCTGCCGTTGCTCGGCCGGTGACAACGGCTCGGTCTTGCGGACACCCAGGGCGAGATCGGGATCGTCGGCACCCCAGGTCGACCCCGAACCCAGGCACAGACCGGCGACGACGACAGCGGTGATCCTACGGACGGAAGACGAGGTGTTCATGACGCGGCGGATGACTCGAGGCTACGCGAGGAACCTATCGTTGAGCGGCACCCGAATAAACCCCGGAGATGCGCCGGAGATTCGCCAACACACGTCCACACGAAACCAGCCGAGAACGTTCTCTGCGTGAGGCCTTCATCCGTCGGAAATCACGGTCACGTGCACACGCTGGGCGTCATGGAACGTCAACCGCTGATCCAGCGTCACCAGACGCCCCCGGGACTGTCGGGCCACCTCGACCAACCAGGCATCGTTCACCTGCTGATGCCCCACGGCCCGCGAGTAGATCCCGGCCCGACCGGCGGGCGCCGAATCCCAGAAGGCATGGTGCGGATGCTTCAACCACTGCTCCAACAGACCTGCCGCCTCGGATGGGGAGACGGCCGAGGGGGTGTAGGCCGGATTGGAGGAAAGCCGGATGAAACCGAGTTGGGTGACCGCGCAGGTCGCCCAGCCATGTCGTGACTCTCGGGAAAACCACCGGTGGGCCAGCGAATGGTGCTGGTGGTTGGGCCAGGCCAAGGCCAGCAACACATTCACGTCGAGCAGGGCTGGCTTCACGGCAACTCCTCGGCCAGGAGTTCGTGGGCCCGGTTGCCGGGAATGATCGGCGCCCCGGGCGCCGCCGGGAACACCGGCAATCCGGACCGGCCGGCGACAGCCTCGCTCGAGGCCTTCAACCCCCGGCGCATCAGCAGGGAAACCACCTCACCCAAACGTTTGCCCGAGGCCTGGGCCATCGATTGGGCCGCCTCGTACACGTCGTCCTCCAAGGTCAGCGTCGTTCTCATGGGTATGAATGTTTTGATACACTGATGCGGTGATACGCTCATGTCAATCGGAGGTTCGGCTAGTTTCATATCATCCAAGGATTCGCTCGCCGGCCGCCCACTCTTTCATCGCCCGTCACCTGTCCGCTTTTTATTTCAGGGCGGCTTTCCTACCCTCGATCCGATGGCTGCCGAAGCGACGCTGACCCCGATGATGGCGCAATACCGCCGGATCAAGGGGGAACTCCCGAAGGATGCGCTCCTGCTGTTCCGACTGGGGGATTTCTACGAGATGTTCTTCGAGGACGCGGTGGACGGCTCGCAACTCCTGCAACTGACCCTGACCCGGCGCAACGCCATCCCGATGTGCGGTCTGCCCTACCATGCGGCCAACAACTACATCGGTCGCCTGTTGAAAGCCGGACGGAAGGTCGCGATCTGCGACCAGACCGAGGAGGCCAAGCCCGGCAAGCTGGTCCAGCGCGAGGTGACCTCGATCCTGTCGCCCGGGACCCATTTCGACGACCGCCTGCTGCGGGCCGAGCGGAACAACTTCCTGGCCTCCGTCGCCCTCCACGGCGACACCTACGGCCTGGCCTGCGTGGACCTCACCACAGGGGATTTCCGCCTCACCGAACTCACCGACAGCAAGCCGCTCTTGGCCGAACTGGAACGCCTTCGCCCGGCCGAGTTGATCTTCCCGGGCGCCTCCAAGTCGCTGGCCGAATTGCTCGAACCCACGCCAACCCAGCGGTCCCCGCATGACGACTGGGTGTTCCTGCCCGAGACCGCGGTCTTCACCCTGCGCGAACATTTCAAGGTCGCCTCGCTGGACGGGTTCGGCCTCCGCAACCGGACCGCCGCCATCGGCGCGGCCGGAGCCATCCTGCAGTACCTGGGCACCCACCTGCGGCGCGATGTGACGCACCTCACCCGGTTGGGATACTACGAGGTGGCCGACTACCTGATCCTGGACGCCATCTCCCTCCGCAACCTCGAGATCCTCGAACCGCTCCACGCCGACGCGCCCCGCAACACCACGCTCTTCGGGGCCCTCAACCAGACGGTGACCCCGATGGGTGCCCGCCGCCTGCGGGATTGGCTCACCCAACCGCTGGCAGCCCTGGATCCGATCCGCCGCAGACAGGACGCCATCCAGGCTTGGCTCGATCATCCGGCGGCACTGACCGCGTTCCGGGCGCGATTGGCCGAGGTGCGGGACCTGGAGCGGACGGTCAGCCGATTGAGCCTCGGCAGCGGCAATGCCCGGGACCTGCTGGCGCTCCGATTGGCACTGGAGCAGTTGCCCTCGGTGAAGGCCGCCGTCGCCGAGGCGACCCTCCCGGGCCCCGAGGCCGCCCAGGCCGATTTTCTCCCGGAGCCGTCACCCGAGGACACCGGTGCGTCATCCGAACTGGCCCACCTGGGTTCCCTGCTCCGCGAACTGCCGGACCTGGTCGAACTGCTCGGGCATGCCATCGCCGATGAGCCGCCCCTGGCGGTGAAGGAAGGCGGGATGATCCGGGACGGCTTCAGCGCCGAACTCGACGAACTCCGCTCCGCGGCCCGGGGCGGCAAGGACTGGTTGGCCAAGCTCCAGCTGGACGAGATCGCCCGCACGGGCATCCCTTCGCTGAAGGTCGGCTTCAACTCGGTCTTCGGCTACTACATCGAGGTCACCAAGGCTCACCTGTCGAAGGTGCCCGTCGACTACGTCCGCAAGCAGACGGTCGCCAACGCGGAACGCTTCATCACCCAGGACCTCAAGGCCATGGAATCGAAGATCCTCGGCTCCGAGGAGCGGGCCACCAAGCTGGAGTACGACCTGTTCTTGTGCCTGCGCGAAGAGGTGCTCAACCACCTGCGATCGATCCAAGAGACCGCCTCGGCCTTGGGCCAGCTCGACGTGCTGGCCGGCTTCGCCGAGATGGCGAGGGTCCAGGGGTGGAACCGCCCGGAGGTGCGGGACGAGGGGCGGATCCGGATCCAGGAGGGAAGACACCCCGTGTTGGAGCTGCGAATGACCGAGGAACGGTTCGTGCCCAACGACACCGAACTGGACCTCGAGAACCATCAGATCGCCCTCATCACTGGCCCCAACATGGCGGGCAAGAGCACCTACATCCGTCAGGTGGCCCTGTTGGCGGTGCTCGCCCACACCGGGTGCTTCCTGCCGGTGGCGTCGGCGCGCATCGATCTCTGCGACCGCATCTTCACCCGGATCGGGGCCAGCGATGACCTGGCGCGGGGCCAGAGCACCTTCATGGTCGAGATGAGCGAGACGGCCAACATCCTTAACAACGCCAGCCGGCGCAGCCTGGTGATCCTCGACGAGATCGGCCGCGGCACGAGCACCTTCGACGGACTGAGCCTGGCCTGGAGCATCGTGGAACACCTCCATCATCAGGTGGGGGCCAAGGCGCTTTTCGCCACCCATTACCACGAACTGACCGAGCTGGCCACGCCCCACGGCACGCGATCACCGGAAACGCCGGCATCTTTGCCGGCCGCGGCCCAGACTCCCGAACCCCCGACCGGGCGATTGCCGCGGGTGCGCAACTACAACGTCGCGGTCCGGGAGTGGAACGACCAGATCATCTTCCTGCGAAAGATCCAACCCGGCCCCGCCGACAAGAGCTACGGCATCCAGGTCGCCCGACTGGCCGGCGTTCCAAGGCCGGTCATCGACCGGGCCAAGAGCATCCTGAGGGTGCTCGAAGAGGCCGAACTCAATCTGCAACAGGTGGCCGCCCCTGGGACCGGGGACGCGGATGGATCGGACAGACAGCGCTCCCGCAGGGTGCGCCGGGTCGAGCGCGACGCCCTGCAGGAACTGGCACCGCCGCCGCAGTTGGATCTGTTCTCCTGATCCCGATGCGGCCGGCGTGCCCCAAGGGGGCCGGTTCAGAACTTGAACTGCACTCCGGCCATCGCACCG
>CAIOKD010000056.1 GCA_903858835.1 uncultured Verrucomicrobiota bacterium | reverse complement strand
TCGAGCGTGCCGACGCCCTGGCCAACATCGAGCGCTACACCATCCTCGATGCCATCGACCGCCTCTGGCAGGAGCACCTCTACGGGATGGATTCGCTGCGCAACTCGATCGGTCTGCGGGCCTATGGCCAGCGCGACCCGCTCATCGAGTACAAGGCCGAGGCCTTCAAGCTCTTCGACGCCCTGATGGTCAACATCAAGTCGGAGATCTGCCACAACATCTTCCGCAGCGCCTCGAGCCTGATGGCCTTCGAGCAGTTCCTCCACAACCTGCCGCAGACGACCATCCACGAGACCGCCGCCCCGTTCCAGGACCCGGCTTCCGCCGGCGGCTCGGGCGATGTGGTCAGCGAGGCCAACGAAGCGCTCTCCAAGGCCCAACCCGTGCGTGCCGTGCCCCGCGTCGGTCGCAACGACCTGTGCCCCTGCGGCAGCGGCAAGAAGTACAAGAAGTGCTGCGGGCAGTAGGCCGCATCCATCGGCCCAACGCGCTGCCCCTGTGAACTCGGACACGCACCACGGCGGGCAGCGCCGGAGCCTGTGGAAAGGGCCGGCGGCGGTCGCGGCGATCTTCCTTTCGCTCCTCGTGGCGGCGAGCTGGCGGATCGATGATTGGCACTGGCCTCCGCAAGCCTTTGTCGTGGTCGGCGGCCTCGTGTTCACGCTGGGGGTCGTCTACCAGTGGGTGACGCGACGGTGGGACACCTGCGAATACCGGGCCGCTGTGGGCATCGCGTTCGTGGCGGGATTCATCCTCCTGTGGGGCAACTTCGTGCAGATGGCCGACGTGAATCCCCTCGCGGCGATGTATTTCGCCGTACCCGTAGTGGGGCTCGTCGGCACCGCGGTGGCCCGCCTACGCCCCCGTGGCATGGCCCGGGCCCTAGGGGTTACCGCGCTGGCCCAGATCTCGGTGCTCGCCGTCCTGGTGGTTCTCCTGATGCTCCGAAAACCCGAGGTGACCACCTGGACCCCGCCGGAATGGCGAGGATTCTTCGGCAATGCAATGAACGGTCTGATGTTCGCCGCATCGGCGCTGCTGTTCCGGAAGGCCGACCACCGGGAAATCTGCCAGACACCGGCACCCTGAGCACCACCGTTGAGGATCCTGTCGTGGTGCTGCGCGGCGGAACGAGTGGCGACTCATACCTGCAGGCCCTTCTCGAAGACATCCACCTCAATCCGGTTCGAGCCGGGTTGGTGTCGACCGAATCATTCCAGGGCCTGATGGACCACCCTTGGAGCAGCCTCGTCCAGGCCTACGCTGTGGTGCCCGAGGCGCGGCCTCCGTGGATGGCGGTGACAGACGAGCTGGCCCGTTTCCGATGCGAGGACAGCGAGGCGGATCGCCGACAGTTTGTCGCACGGATTCTTGGACATGGGAGATCCGGCGATCTGGCACTCCTGACACCGCCTCCCGTGCGGAGAGCAACCGCCATCGATACGTTCCAAACCCTCGAAGGAACCCCAACTCCCTGCATTGCCCCAAGTCCGACAACCCCACTGGAGTTGCAGGACGGTGCATCCGAAAGATCCTTTCGGACGGATCATCCTGCATGATGGATTCCGTCCCGCAGCCGTTCACAACGGGCACGCCGCAGCGCTGCCGGCGCCGTTGGACCGCCGTCTGGTTGCCGATGCTGTTCGGATTCGCCGGGTGGGTGGGTGGCGGTGCGCTCCGCGCGGACCCGGCCCGCATCCGATCGCTATGGGTCGGGACCGAGGCCAAGGTCTCCCTCGTCGGATCCGCGAGCGACGAATGGTTCCTGGAATCCTCCACCGGGTTGACCCGATGGGTCCGGGATCCTTCCGCGGCCCCGCTGGCCTCGGGCCCGGCGGCGCTGGCAACGGAGCGCTCCCTCCCGCTCCCGGGTGCGGGCGATCTCGCCTTCATCCGGGCCGTGCGGACCGCGGGGCTCTTCGACGATTCATTCGTCCGGACATTCCAGCTGACGTTCCAGCAACCGAATTGGCAGGAGTTGCTGGTCCAGGCCCATGGCACCGATTCCAACGTGGTGTGCCGCCTGGAGGTCGACAATGGTCGGGTGCTGGAAGGGGTGGGGGCCCGATACAAGGGATACAGCTCCTTCGCGCCGGATCGGGACAAGAACTCGCTCAACCTCACCCTTGATTTCCAGATCCCGACCCAACGCCTGCTTGGCTACGAAACCATCAACCTCAACAACGGATGGGGCGACCCCACCCTGCTCCGGGAGGCGATCTATTTCGGCGTCTTCACCCGCTATGCCCCGGGGCCGAGGGCGGCGATGGCCCGGGTGTTCGTCAACGGGCGGAACCGGGGTGTCTATTCACTGGCCCAGCAGGAGGATTCCGACCTGATCCGGGAGTGGTTTCCCAGCGCGAAGGGCGACCGCTGGCGGACGCCGAACAAGACCCAGGGCGCCTCGTCGTTCCAGTGGATCGGGACGAATATCGTCGACTATCAGCGTCACTACGAACTGAAGACCACCCCCGACCCGACCCAGGCATGGCAGCGTCTGGTCCGGGCCATCGACGTGCTCAACAACACCCCGGCGGCCCAACGGGCGGAGGTGTTGGACACCCATTTCGCCGTCGATGCCTGGCTTTGGTTCCTGGTGCTGGAGAACCTCTTCGTCGAGGACGACAGCTATTGGCACAAGGGGGCCGATTACAGCTTCTATCACGAGCCCGAGAGCGGGCGCATCCATCCGATCCAACACGATGGCAACGAGGGCTTCGTGAGTTCCTTCACCGAACTGTCCCCGGTCCAGGGCGAAAACGACCCGAACCGCCCGATCCTGAAGCAGCTCTTGTCGGTACCCGAATGGCGCCAGCGCTACCTGGCGCACATGCGGACCGTGCTGGAGGAATCCTTCAATCCCGAGGTGCTCACGCCGTGGATCGATCGCTTGGCCGCGCTGAGCGAACCGGCGATCCTCGCCGATCCCATCCGTCCCATGAGCGAGGCGGAATACCGGGATGGCTTGAGGGAGATGAAGCAATTCGTGACCCATCGGTACGCGTTTCTCAAGAAGCACCCCGAACTGAACGCGGCCGCGCCGTCGATCCTTTCCGTCGCCGTGCCGCCGTCGCCGACCCCCGAAACGGGCGCCCTCATCACGGCCCGGGTCGGTTCGGGAATGCCCGGACGCAAGATCGACTCCGTCTGGCTGCACTACCGGGCCGGGGTGGCCGGCCGATTCCAGCGGATCCAGATGCCCGACGACGGGAAGAGCGGCGATGGCGCCGCCGGGGATGGCACCCATGCGGCGACGATCCCGGCCTTTCCAGCCGGAACGCGGGTCGCCTACTACGTGGAGGCCCGGGCCGCCGACGCGGCGCGGACGGCGAAGTTCCATCCGCCCCGGACCGAACGTGGAGCCTTGGCCTATCTGGTCACCCCCGCCCAAGGCGGGGCATCACCGGTGAGGATCAACGAGCTGGTGGCCGACAACGGGACGGTCCTCCGCGATCCCCAGGGAGAGTTCGAGGATTACGTGGAACTGCACAACACCTCGGGTGCGTTGGTCTCGCTGGCCGGGTGCCACCTCAGCGATGATCCGACCCAACCGCGCAAGTGGCGTTTCCCCGACGAGGCCGTGATCCAGCCCGGAGGATTCCTGTTGGTATGGCTGGACGAGGACGGATCGGACGCCCCGGGACTGCATGCCAACTTCAAGCTCGACCGTGATGGCGAGACCCTGCTGCTGGTGGATCGCGACAACCGGTTCAACGCGCTCCTCGACTCCGTCACCTTCGGGCCGCTGGGCAGGGACCAGGCCTGGGCCAGGCCATCCGACCAGCCGGACACCTACCGGAGCCTGCCACCCACCCCGGGAACGACCAACCCCTGAGCCGAAGGAGAGCGTGAACGGGGGCCGTCGCGAAGATTTCTTGGCTCTACCCCGCGGAGATTTGCGGCGGGTTGCGGTGGCTTGGGCCGTGTATCGGCGCACCTCGCTACGGCAATCGTGGATCGCAGACCGACTCGGATTGCGCAGCGGTGACAACGTCTCGGCGCAGGTCCGGAAACTCTCCACACGGGCAAGCGGGGGACTTTCACCCGAGATCCAGGCGTGGATGAAGGCCTTCGAATGAAAGCTGCAAAAATCGGAAATCGTTCCCTGACCCCGTTCCCAGTCCTCCCGGGGCGACCCGACAATGGTGAGGCGGGTGGCCGTCTCGCTCCAGGCCGCCCGGATGAC
>CAIOKD010000055.1 GCA_903858835.1 uncultured Verrucomicrobiota bacterium | reverse complement strand
CGGGGGCGGTGGAGGCGGTGGAGGGGGGGGAGGCGGTGGTGGCGGTTGGAGTGGTTGGGGCGGCGGCGGCGGTGGTGGTGGCGGCGGCAGCGTCAACACCAGTTACAGCGCCCCATCCATTGGCATCAAGGTGGGCTGTGATCCCACCTGTCTGCTGCTGGCGGCGGCGGGTTGCATTCCGGGGCCCATCGGATGTTTCGCCAGTGGCTTCTCCTGCGGGATGAGCCTGGCGGATGGTGTCTCGGGGTTGGATGTGTTGGATTGCGGTGTGGGCGCCGCGGGGTGCCTGGTACCGGGTGCGGGCGTCCCCGCCTGCATCTATTCGCTGACCCGATGTTTCATCACCCCGGTCGCGGCGGGATCCAACGTGCTGATCAGCGGACCGGAGAGTGATCCGATCGAATTCTACAAGGTCGGGGTGCGGGCGCAGTTGGATGCCTTCAACCTCATCACGGGCGCGCCGGACGGGGTGTGGTTGAACCCGGCTGCGGACACGACGACCGGAGATTGGTACGCGCGATTCCAGACGGCCTGTGCGCCGGGATCGGATGGAGGCCGGACCCTCACCAAGGGCGAGCGGGAGGGATTGCTGGAAGGTGTTCAACCCCCGGGAGTGGCGGCCTCGGAAGTGAACCGCCTGATGGATCGCTGGAACCGCACGGTGGCGATGCTGGCTCTTGGAATCCTGCGTCCGGACGATGCGCCGCCCGGTTCGAACCTCGACTTCATTGATACCGTCGAGCTGAAGTCGAAGTTGATCCTTGCCTCGGCCTATCACGCCGAGGCGGTTGCGGCGGGTTTCACCGATCCCATCAATGCCATCGTCGAGACGTATCGGATCCGGAGCCAGGAAGGCCAGGACGGCGGCGTCTGTGCAAAGGTCAAGATCAAGCTCGATCAGGCGGCGGTCCTCAGTCGCGAAGCCTTCCGGGCCACCCTGGACATCGACAATGCCACCGCGAACTCCCTCGAGGACATCCGGGTGGTGGTGCGGGTGACCGACAGCCAGGGCAACGACGCGGCGTCCATGTTCGGTCTGCGGGAACCCGAATTGACCGGACTGACCGATGTCAACGGCAATGGCCGGGTGGTGGGAGGAGCCTCGGGCACGGCCCGTTGGGTGTTGGTGCCGACGGTGGATGCGGCCCCGCTGGAGCCGACCGTGTATTTCGTGGGTGGCGAGTTCCGCTACAGCCTCAACGGTCTCCTGGTCACCGTGCCGCTGGCACCGGTGCCCATCACGGTGAATCCGACCGCGCGGTTGACCCTGGATTACTTCCATCAGCGCGACGTGTACTCGGACGACCCGTTCACCGATCAGGTGGAACCGAGCATTCCATTCAACCTGGCGATCATGGTCCAGAACCGCGGGGCGGGTGAGGCGAAGAACTTCCGGATCACCTCCGCCCAGCCGGAGATCGTCGAGAACGAGAAGGGATTGCTGATCGACTTCCGGATCATTGCAACCGAGGTCGCGGGTCAGAACCTGACCCCGACGTTGACCGCCAACTTCGGGACCATTCCGCCGGGCGGAATCAGTGTCGCGCGCTGGCTGATGACCTCGACCCTCCAAGGGCTGTTCATCGACTACAAGGCGACCTTCGAGCACCTCGATGGCCAGGGAAATCCAAGGCTGTCCCTGATCGATGAAGTCCGCATCCACGAGATGACCCGGTTGGTCCAGGCCGGTGGATCCTTCGAGGACGGCAAGCCGGACTTCCT
>CAIOKD010000054.1 GCA_903858835.1 uncultured Verrucomicrobiota bacterium | reverse complement strand
CGGTGGATTTCCTGCCGAAGATCAAGATCGAGCTGGTGGTCTCGGACACCAAGACGGCCGAGGCGATCGGCGCCATCATCAAGGCGGCCAAGACCGGCAAGATCGGCGACGGGAAGATCTTCGTCTCGGACATCACCGAGGCCATCCGCATCCGGACCGAAGAGAAAGGTGACCACGCGGTCTGAGCCCCTGGCCAGAGCCCCCAGCAACCCGAAACCGCCCATCCCACACCCCATGAAAAAACTCCTGCTTCTCCTGTCCTGCGCCCTGCTGGCCTTCACGGCCGTGGACCTCCGCGCCGCCGACCCCAGCGTCGAGGAGCGCCTCGCCGACCTCGAGGCCTATGTCAACAACGCCGCACGGGCCACTGCCGGCAACACCAACGTCACCAGCAAGATCGCCGGTCCCGGTCCTGGCCACAATGCGTGGCAGATGACCTCCACGGCGCTGGTCATTTTCATGACCCTGCCCGGACTGGCCTTGTTCTACGGCGGCCTCGTCCGCAAGAAGAACGTGCTGTCGGTGCTGGCCCAGTGCATGGGCATCGCCGGCCTCGTCACGATCCTCTGGTGGGCGATAGGATACAGCCTCTCCTTCGGGACGGGCAACGCGATCATCGGCGATACCGCCTATGCGATGTTCAAGGGCGTGGAGCCCGGAAACGTGGGCGCCGGCTACTACTGGATCAGCGATTCCATGTGGGCAATGTTCCAGCTCACCTTCGCGATCATCACCCCGGCCCTCATCATCGGTGCCATCGCCGAACGTATGAAATTCCTCGCGGTCCTGGTGTTCGTGGCCCTTTGGATGTTCGCGGTGTACTTCCCCTTCGCCCACATGGTTTGGTCCACCACCGGCCTGATGTGCGGTCCGCTCAACAAGGACGCCGCCATCAAGGCGCTCGACTTCGCCGGCGGCACGGTGGTGCACATGACCTCCGGGTGGAGTGCTCTGGTGCTCTGCATCATTCTCGGCAAGCGCAAGGGCTTCGGTCGTGAGCCGATGACCCCGCACTCCATGACCCTTTGCATGGTCGGCACCGGTATGCTGTGGGTCGGCTGGTACGGGTTCAACGCCGGCTCCGCCCTCGGCGCCGACGCCATCGCCTCCAACGCCTTCACCACCACGACCCTGGCCGCCGCGACCGCTGGTTTCGTGTGGCCGATGATCGAGTGGATCACCCGTGGCAAGCCCAGCGTCCTTGGATTCTGCTCGGGAATCGTCGCCGGCCTGGTGGTGGTCACTCCGGCGTGCGGTTTCGTGACCCCGACCTCGGCGGTGATCATCGGGGTGCTGGCTGGAATCGTACCCTACCTCGCCTGCTCCTTCCTGAAGAAGATGATCGGCTACGATGACGCCCTCGACACCTTCGGGGTGCATGGCGTCGGCGGCACCCTCGGTGCGATCCTCACCGGCCTGATGGCCGACGAGAAGGCCAACTCCGTGGTGTCCGGCGTAAAGGCCGGTCTGCTCGGTGCGCAGCTGAAGGCGGTGGTTCTGACCATCGTCTGGAGCGTGGTGGCCACAGCGATCATCGCCTTCATCGTGAAGGCCGTCGTGGGGCTCCGCCCGACCGAGGAAGTGGAAGTCAACGGCCTCGACCTCGCCGAACACGGCGAAGAGGGCTACCACGGCTGAAGCCCGACCTCAGTTCACTGAAGGAATTCTCCGCCCAACCCAACCAAACAAACGCACACCGCGCCGGGAAACCGGCGCGGTTTTTGTTTACCGGGATACCCCAGACGGGCGCGGAACATCGCATCAGCAGCCTCCGACCTCCACCAGCAGCGCGGTGGTGTTGTCCCGGCCACTGGCGGCGACGGCGGCCTCCACCAGCCTTCGACTGCGGCCGGCGAAGTCCGACGACGGCTCGCCGGAACAGGAAAGATCCAGCATGTGGGCGTCGTACAAGCCATCGACCAGTCCGTCGGAGCACAGCAGGAACCGGTCGCCGCACCCGACCTCGACCCGGCCGATCTGGGGATCGATGAACTGGTTGCCGCCGCCCAGTGCCTTCTGAAGGACGCTCCTGCGGGGGTGGGTCCGGGCCTCCCGTTCATTGATCTTTCCCTGCCGAAAGAGCCACCCCACGTAGGTGTCGTCCTCAGTGAGCTGTCGGATGCCCCCGGATGCCGGCAAGTGGTAGATCCGACTGTCGCCGACATGGGCGAAATGCATGACACCGGGAGAAAACCAGCAGAGACTGAGGGTCGTCTCCATACCGCGGCACTCCTCGTAGCTCTTCCCCAGGTACACGAGGGCGGCATGGATCTCGCGGAACAGCACCTGGAGCAGCGCCCCACCTCCATCGGCAACGCCCTTCGCCTCGGGGGGGCGGAACCCCTTCGGGAGGATGTAGGGCACCTTCTCCACGGCCATCTTGCTGGCCAACTCGCCCGCCTGGGCTCCGCCCATCCCGTCGCTGACCGCGAAGACGAAATCGGCCGACTGAAGGGATGCCTCGCCTTCCTTGCCCAACCGCTCCAACTCCTCGCGATTGAACCTCAAGCCCACGAAGGAGTCCTCATTGTTGGCGCGGACCTTCCCCCGGTCGGAACAACCCGACCAACGGAGACGGCGATTGGAGGGATCGGAGAAGGCGTCTGACATTCAGGAAATGGGAGGGGAGGTGGGATCCAGCAGCGTCGCAAACTCAAAATCGATGATGCAGAAGCGGCCGTCGGAATGGCGATAAGTCACATTGCGGGCGTCCTTGTCGTCATGCCGCACGCCGAAGGTCTCCAGCTCGGCGAACAGGCTGTCCAGGCGCTCCGAATCCAGATGCTGGACCTTCTGACCGCAGTTGGTGGTCACGATCTGGGGAAGGACCGGGTTTTGGTCAAGGAGGCGAGGTACGAACGGACACCCGCGACTCTCCAGATATTTGAGCACCCGCGCCTCGGTCTCAAACCGGCTGAACGCGTCAGGACCATGGTAGGTCTTGATCACCTTGCCATCGAAGCTGAGGTAAACCGTCGACCGCAGGGTGTCTTTGACCTTCAGCATATTGATGGCTTCAACCTAAGCCCCTGCGGTGATTCCGCCACAACCTCAGCACCTTCCACGCGACCGAAGTTGGCTGAACTTGTTCTTTTTTAGAGTCTCCTTGGCGCTCCCGCACTGAATCTTTTTGACCAACACGATCAACACCCAACACCTCAAGCCTCCCAATCTCATCAAAAAAAGGATGCGATCCTTGGGCTTCCGCCTAGGATTCGCGCCGAAAACGGACCATTCCCTGACGGGAATTGCTGCGGATCCATCATTGGCACCCACGCTGCTGTGTGATTCCGCTGCATCGGGACGATTCGCTGCAGTCTCTACCATTCACATCCATGGCTAAATACAAATTGGAATACATCTGGCTCGATGGTTACCAGCCAGTTCCCAACCTCCGCGGCAAAACCCAGATCAAGGAATTCGAGAGTTTCCCGAAGCTCGAGCAGTTGCCGCTCTGGAACTTCGACGGCAGCTCGACGCGTCAGGCCGAGGGACGCAGCTCCGACTGTGTGCTCAAGCCGGTGGCCGTGTTCCCGGACAGCACCCGCAAGAATGGCGTCTTGGTGATGTGCGAAGTCATGATGCCTGATGGGGTGACCCCTCATCCGTCGAACACCCGCGCGACCATCCTCGACGATCCGGGCGCCTGGTTCGGCTTCGAGCAGGAGTACTTCCTCTACCGCGATGGCCGCCCGCTCGGTTTCCCCGCCGGCCTCGACAATTTCCCGTACCCGCAGGGTGAATACTACACCGGCGTCGGCTACAAGGCCGTCGGCGACATCGCCCGTGAAATCGTCGAGGAGCACCTCGACCTCTGCCTCGATGCCGGCATCAATCATGAGGGCATCAACGCCGAGGTGGCCAAGGGCCAGTGGGAATTCCAGATCTTCGGCAAGGGTTCGAAGACTGCGGCGGACCAGGTGTGGATCGCCCGATATCTCCTCATGCGCCTGTGCGAAAAGTACGGCGTCGATGTGAACTGGCACTGCAAGCCTCTGGGTAAGGATGTGGACTGGAACGGTTCGGGCATGCACTCGAACTTCTCCACCACCTACATGCGCGAGAAGGGTGGAAAAGCCTACTTCGAGGCCCTCATGGCGGCGTTCGACAAGTACAAGAACGAGCACATCGCCGTGTACGGCCCTGACAACCATCTGCGCCTCACCGGTCTTCACGAGACCCAGTCCATCGACAAGTTCAGCTACGGCGTCGCCAACCGCGGTGCCTCGATTCGTGTCCCTCACAGCTTCGTGAACAACGACTACAAGGGGTACGTCGAAGACCGCCGCCCGAACTCCCAGGGCGACCCGTACGCGATCGCCAGCCGGATCCTGCAGACGATCGCCACGGTGCCGACCCCGTGATCACGGCGGGCCTCGGAAGGCCAACTGGTAATCCTTTCAAACCCGGGCCTCGGCCCGGGTTTTTTGTTTTCAACAGGCCACCGACCACCGGTTCCGGAACACCTTGCGAAAAAATATCCCCGCATCCGCGTCCAGGTCACGCGGCGCGAGATCGCACCTCACCAGAAAACCTCGGAAACGGGCGCAAAAGCTGCTGTTTTCACCCATGGCACCGTCGGTGCTGGAATTGGGAGGAATGGCGTTGACACCCTAGGTTGACTGCCTACAGTCGCCGCCACCTTAAGCCCCTAACTTCACACAACATCCTATGAATCGTCTCCGCAAACAACGTCTCGGCGCCTTCACGCTGATCGAGTTGCTCGTCGTCATCGCCATCATCGCGATTCTGGCTGGCATGCTCCTGCCTGCTCTGGCCAAGGCGAAGGCCCGCGCCAACCGCATCTCCTGCGTCAACAACCTCAAGAACATCGGTCTGGCCTTCCGCACCTTCGCGGTCGACTTCGGCGGTGCCTATCCTTGGCAGGTTGATCCCGCCCAGGGTGGTGTTTCGCTGATCGCCGCCACCGTGGCCGGCGCCGCCACCACGACCATCTCGAACAACGTGACCGCCTGCTTCGCGGCCGTCTCGAACGAGTTGAGCACCCCGAAGATCGTCTGGTGCCCCTCCGACGGCAGCCGCTACACCGCCTCCAACACCTGGGTGGGCGTGCAGCGCTTGGCCATCGCCAACAACCAGAAGGTTCCCAGCTACTTCCTCGGCACCACCGCCACTGAAGAGCAGCCCCAGAGCATCCTGGGCGGCGACCGCAACCTGACCAACGGCTCGACCGAAGCTCAGCTGGCCACCAAGCACATCATCTTCGCGAACCCCGACGCCAATGGCGGCATCGCCGCGGCTGTCCTGGCCAAGATCGGCTACACCAGCTCGATCCACCAGAACGCCGGCAACATCCTCCTGGGTGACGGCTCCGTGCAGCAGGTTTCCTCGGGCCGCGTCCGCGACCAGATCCGCGACGCCGCTGCCGCCTCGGGCGCTCAGAACTTCATCTTCCCGGCCGCTGGCAACTAAGTTGACCACGTCGGAATCGGCCTCTGGCTGATCCTTCAAGGCACCCCTTTCCGGGGTGCCTTTTTTGTTTTCAGGTTTTGTTCACAGGAGAGGGGATTCCAGGAAAGGGATTCCCCGGCGGATTCTTGGCCCTGGCGAGAAATCCGGGCGGTACTCCCTCAGCGACACTTCCGTCATGCTGGCAGCCCTGAAACCGGGCGGGGAATCGAGGCGGGTTCAGCCCCGGGCCAGGTCTTGGAGGATCTCGTCGAGGCTGCGAACGGGACGGAAACCGGTGAGCCGCTCCAGGAGATCCAACGAGGGCCTGCGATGGCGCATGTCCTCGAAACCGGCGCCGAAGGCGGTCTCATAGGGTACCAACTCGAAGGTCGAGGTGGAACCCATGGCCCGGATGACGCGATCAGCCAGTTCCCGGATCTGCACCGGTTGGTCATTGCCCACGTTCACGACCTGCCCCAGCGCCTCCGGACAGCGCATCAATCGCAGGACCGCCTCGACCGAATCGGCCACGTGGCAGAAGCAGCGGGATTGGCACCCGTCGCCATAGACCCGCAGCGGACGACCGGCGCGCGCCGCTTCGACGAAGCGCGGGATCACCATGCCGTAGGCCGCCGACTGCCTTGGACCCACGGTGTTGAAGAACCTCACGATCCGCACCGGCACTCCGCGCTCGCGGTGGTAGGCCAGGGCCAGGAACTCGTCCATGAGCTTGGAGCAGGCGTAGCTCCATCGCCCCAGAGTCGACGGCCCGATCATAAGGTCGTCGGTCTCGGAGAACACCGGCTTGGGGCTCTTGCCGTAGACCTCCGAGGTGGAGGCCAGCAACACCGGGGTCCGGCTCCGCGCGGCGGCCGCCAGAACGACCTCGGTCTCACCTAGATTGGTCTCGATGGTGCGCACGGGCGACCGCATCACCTGCTCCACCCCCACGGCGGCCGCCAGATGCACCACCATCGAGGCTCCAGCCACCAACGATTCGAGATCCTCGCAGTCGGACACACGGCAGGCCCGGAGGCTGAACCGCGGATGGCGCTCGGCCGATTCCAGATTGGACCGTGAACCCGTGGAAAGGTCGTCCACCGCCACCACCTGCTCGCCCGCCTCCAGCAGACGGTCGGTCAGATGCGAGCCGATGAAGCCCGCGCCTCCGGTCACGATGATGGGTTTGCTCTGCACCGCCGAAGCTTGGAGGGAATCCGGACGAAAATGAAGCGTTCTGCGCAATCCCGTTGACACCCCGAAACCCGATTCCTAGCGTTTCCGAAACGAAGCCTATGTCCGAAACCACGCCTCCGGTCAATCCGCCCGCCTCCCCCGAACCCCCGAAGCCGGCCGAGGCGTCTGCCCAGAAGAAGCAGACGGTGCGCATCAGCCTGCCGCCGAAACCAGCCGGTGGTCCTTCGATCCGGGTCCCCGCCGCTGCGGCCCCTGCTCCAGCCCCGGTTTCCGCCCCTGCCGCTCCTGCGGTTCCCTCCCCGGCCGCTCCGGCCGCCGCCGCCCCGGCTCCCGCTGCGGCGCCCGCCGCGAAGGCCGCACCCGCAGCTCCGGCCGCCGCCCCTGCCGCCAAGCCCGCGTCCCCGGCCGCCCGGCCTGCCGCCAAGGCTGCCAGCATCAGCGGTCTTGATATGGGGTTGGCCTTCGCCGCGATGGTCCTTGGGATTGCCGCCGTTGCCGTCCAATTCTTCGTTGCGAACTGAGTTTTCCGCGCTTTCTTTTCCTACCTATGGCCGCTGCCAACATCATCACCGCAACTTCCCAGAATTTCCCCGCTGAAGTCATCGGCTCCGGTCAACCCGTCCTGGTCGACTTCTGGGCCGAGTGGTGTGGTCCCTGCAAGATGATCGCCCCGGTCCTGGATGAACTGGCGACCGAATACGCGGGCAAGGCCAAGATCGCCAAGGTCAACATCGACGACCATCAGGATCTGGCCGGTCAATTCGGCATCCGAGCCATCCCGACCCTGCTGCTCTTCAAGGGTGGCCAAGTGGTCGAACAGGTGGTCGGTCTGAAGTCGAAGAAGGACCTCAAGGCCAGCCTCGACCGGGCCATCGCCGGTTGATCATTCATACAGCGTTTTCGAACAGGCCGCCCTAAAACCGGGCGGCCTTTTTGTTACTCCAGCGTTGATCGGGCGAGGGAACGACCAGCGTGCGCCGGACTCAGATCGCCCCGTTGTCGATGAGCCGGGTCTTGCCGACAAAGACCGCCATGACCATCCGGCAACCACGCCGCACCCGATCCACCGGCCGCAGCGTGTCGGGATCGACGAATTCGACATAGTCCAACCGAGCCGCCGGGCATTCGGCGATCAGCGCCTGGATCCCCTGGCGCAAGGCCTCAGGCCGGAGCCCTGCCGTGGACCCGGATCCGGAGCCGCGGACCTGCTTCCGCACCCATGCCTGCGACCGCCAAAGCACCGTGGCCTGGGCACGCTCGGCGGGCTGCAGGTACCGGTTGCGGGAACTCATCGCAAGGCCGTCAGGCTCCCGCGTGGTGGGCGCGACGACGATGCGGATGGGGAACTGCAGGTCCGCCACCATGCGACGCACCACGGCGGCCTGCTGCCAATCCTTCGCCCCGAAGACCGAGACCTCGGGCAGCACACAGTTGAAGAGCTTGGTCACCACCGTGGTGACCCCGCGGAAATGGGTCGGACGCGACGCGCCCTCGAGGCCCTGCGTGAGGGTCTCCTCGACCACATAGGTGGAATACAACCCCTGTTCCCGTCCCGCATACATGTCGGCGTCGTTCGGGGCGAAGATCACGTCCACGCCCGCCTCGCGGCAAAGGCGGGAATCCCGGGCGAAATCGCGCGGGTACCGAGCCAGGTCCTCGGTCGGCGCGAACTGGGTGGGATTGACATAGATGCTCAGCACGACCATCCCCTCGGGCCCCACCCGCCGGCGGGCCTCCGCGACGAGGCTCAGGTGCCCCGCGTGCAGGTATCCCATGGTCGGCACGAAGCCGACGCGGACTCCCTGACGACGCCATTGCAGCGCCTGACGTTGCATCGACTGGGGAGACCGGATCACTCGCATGCCGACAGCGTGCAATCGGGATCCCGAAGTTCAAGTCCCGGGCCGCTCCCCGCCGTGAGCCCGCTGCACGGGTCCTTGTCGGCGCGGCAACCGGGCCTATGATGGGCCCCCGACATGACTCTGGAGTTCCTCAAGATGAGCGGGGCCGGCAATGACTTCATCCTGCTCGACAACCGCAACGCGCGCATCGTGCTGACTCCGGAGCAGGTGGCCCGGTTGTGCCACCGGCAATTCGGGATCGGGGCCGACGGCCTGATGCTCCTGGTGCCCAGCACCACCGGAAAGGCCGACTGGGCCTGGCGTTTCTACAACTCCGATGGTTCCGACGCCGCGATGTGCGGCAACGGGGCCCGCTGCTTCGCCCGCTACATCCAGCGGGTCACCGGGTGGACCAAACCCACGGTGACCTTCGAGACCGCCGCCGGGGTGATCACGGCCGAGTTTCAGGGAGAGCGGGTGACCATCAACCTGACCGCCCCGCAGGACCTACGCGTGGAGGAGGCGGTGACGACCCAGGCCGGCGTACTGAAGGTCAGCTCGATCAACACCGGGGTGCCGCACGCGGTGGTCTTCGTGGAGGACGCCGACAAGGCGATGGTCCAGCCCCTGGGGTCGGAATTGCGCTGGCACGAACACTTCAAGCCCCGGGGCACGAACGTGAACTTCGTCCAGGTGCTGGGCCCCAACCGGCTCCGGGTCCGGACCTACGAGCGCGGCGTCGAGGGCGAGACCCTGGCCTGCGGCACGGGGGTGACGGCCAGCGCGCTGGTGGCCTCGCGATTGCACGGCTTCACGTCGCCCATCCGCATCCAGGTGCAGAGTGGCGACGAATTGAGCGTCTCGTTCCAGTGCGACGCCGCCGGCGCCTTCAGCGATGTCCGCCTCGGCGGACCGGCCTCCTTCGTCTTCGAGGGGCGGATCCTGGTCTGAGACGGCCCGGGGCCAATATTGGACTCGGTGGCCGGATCCGATGCGCCGGGGTGTTGCTTTTCGCCGATTCCAAGTACGGTACCGGCAACGCCCATGAGCGCTCCCAAGAACTCTAAGGCCGCACCGGCGCTGGTGGTCGGCATCGTCGTCCTGATCGCGGGGATCGCCGCGGTGGCCTGGTGGTCGCAGCGCACGTCCAACGACGACTCCCAGTTCGCCAGCCATATGAACGCGGGCCGGGGGTATCACGCGGCCGGTGATGCGCGACGGGCGATCGAGTCCTTCCGACTGGCGTTGGGAATGAATCCGGCCAATCCGGACGTGCATCTCAATCTGGCCAACGCCTTCCTGCTGGCCAACCAACCCGCCGAGGCGCTGGTCCACGCCCGGGAAGCGCTGCAGGTGGAACCCGGCCGGGGTGCCGCCCACTACCTGGCCGGTTGTTCCCACCTGCGACTCGGGGCCTTTTCCAACGCGGTCCAATCGCTGACAGAGGCCAAGCAGGCCGACCGCACGCTCAACACGGTCAGCTTCCAACTCGGCCTGGCCTACGCGGGCTGGGGACACTTCGCCGATGCGGCCGAGCAGTTCGTCGAGGTCATCGAATTCGACAAGGACCACCCCTCGGCCCACTACCAACTCAGCCAAGCCTACCTGCGCCAGGGGGCCCGCGAACAGGCCGCAGCGGAGTTGGCCGAGCACCAGCGGGTCTCCGCCGGGAGGTCGCAGGCGGCCGACAACCCGACCCTCTTCGAGAAGTGCAAGTACACCGAGATCCTCGCGCCCTTCGCCCTCGAGCAACCCGAGCCGGAACCGATCCCGGTCCGCTTCGTGGACGACACCGCCCGGGCCCTCGGCCCCGAGGCCGGGCGCCTGCGGGGTCCGTTCGGCCTCTTCGACCTGAACCGCAGGGGCTGGAACGACGTCCTGCTGTCCGACGACCAGGGAGCGCTGCGGCTGCTGTGGAACTCGAACGCGACCTTCTCGGCGCGATCCGAGCCACTGGCCTCCACGGTCGGCAAGGTCCAGGACATCGTCGTCGGCGACCTCAACAACGACCGCTACGATGACGCCATCGTCGTGGGCACCGAGGGCTCGCAACTGCTCAAGTTCGCCACCAACGGGTTCATCACCGACGGCTCCGCCCTGGGCGGGATCCGGACCGTCAAAGGTACGGCGGCCGCGGTCGGGGACATCGACATCACCGGGAAACTGGCGTTGCTCGCGGTCACGCCGGAGGGCCGGCTGCGGGCATTCACCAATTACGGCACCGCGATCTTTCGCGAGCGCAAGCCCAGCCCGGGCGATGGTTTCGATGTCACCGGGGTGACCTCGGTCACCGTGGACGATCTCAACAACGACGACCTCCCCGACGTGTTGCTGACCCGCAAGGGAGAGCGGCCCTGGGTGCTTTCGAACCAGCGACGGGACGGATTATCGGCGGGAACCCAGCCGACCGACTGGCCGGTGACCCGCTGCCTGGCCGTGGGCGACTTCAACAACGACCTCCGCTCCGACACGGCCCTGGTCACCGAGGCATCGATCGCCCTGTACCTGGGAGGTCTCCGGGAACCGGTGCGCATGCCGGCCAAGAAGAACGGGATCCAGGCCATCCGGGCCCTCGACTACGACAACGACGGCTGGCTCGACCTCGTCACCTGGGGCACCGACGGCCTGCGGGTCTGGCGCAATCGCGGACGCCGGGGCTTTCACGAGATGACCGGGGCGCTCGGACTGGGCTCCGTGGCGCAGTCGCAGGTGCTGAATGCCGCCTTCGCCGACTTCGACCAGGATGGCGACATCGATTGCCTAGTGGAGACTCAGGGCGGCGGGGTGCGTTTCCTCCGCAACGACGGGGCCAACGCCCTGGGCCTCGTGAAGTTCCGCCCCATCGGGAACCGTTCGAACTTCAGCGGCATCGGCCTGCGCATCGAGCTCAACGCGGGCAACTGGCGCGCCCTGCGCAGCATCCAGCGCAAGCCCGTGGAGATCGGCGTCGGTCGCCACAAGGACATCGAGACGGTGATCGCCCGATGGGCCGACACCCAACCGCTGTTCGGAGTCAGCGCCCATCCCCGGCAGGTGGTGGACCTGATCGAGCCCAAGAATCCGACCGGCTCGTGCCCGTACCTGTACGTCTGGGACGGCTCGCGCTTCCGATTCCTGACCGACATCCTCAGCTCCGCACCGGTGGGCCTTCCGTCCCGCCCGGGCCACAACATCGTGGCCGATCCGCGCGAATGGGTGGCTCTCGGAGGCGATGCCGACTTCGTTCCGAAGGAGGGTCGGTACACGGTGCGACTCACCGAGGAATTGCGGGAGATCCTCTACCTCGACGAGGCCCGGCTCGGATGGGTGGATGTCCCCGCCGATGCCGAGGCCCACTCCACGAGCAAGCTGGTGCCCGGTCCGCCCTTCCCCAGACACGAGCTGAGGATGCTCTCCGGCAGGGTCCCGCTCCGCGCGGCCCATTCGGG
>CAIOKD010000053.1 GCA_903858835.1 uncultured Verrucomicrobiota bacterium | reverse complement strand
GCGCCCGACCTCCTTGGCGAAATCCCCCGTCCCCATGATGAGGTAGCGCTTCCCCAGCCACCGCGCCCCCAAGAGGCGGCGGATCGTCAGCCGCCACGCGAAGAACCCCAGCGTGAAGAACACCAAGGTCAACGCCAAGACGCCTCGACCCACCGCGACAGGGGGGATCAAGTAAAAGGTCACCGCCAACAACACGATCGCGAAGGCCATCGCCCCCACGAAGCGCCGAAACAAGACCCAGCTGCTGGAGACCTCCTTGGTCGAGTACAGGTCGTTGCCGTAGAAGCAAAACTGGATCACCCCCGCGATGGCCGAGCCCTTGAGCAGGAAGCCCTCCCAAGTCTCGCTCCCATCCCACCCAGAGCGAGCGAGCTCTCCGCCCATGAACGAGCCCAACACGAGGAAGTACTCGGTGAATGCGACCAACGCCGCGAGCCTGGCTGCGTGCATGTTCTCCCTAGATGACCACGCAGAGGCGCAAAAAGAGGGACAGCGGCCAATGCGCTGAGTCCTGGAGCTTGGGGCTTGGGGTGAGGGTCACGCGCTTCCAGCCTTGGAGGCCACGCCCAAAGGAGCAGGGCGCGGGGGGACGATCTTCGGGATCACCACCAAGAGGTCAAGCTTGGCGTAGCGCGTCAGGTCCTCAGGGTCGTAGATCTTCGGGTCCGTGATGACCCGCAGCAGCGCCAACGCGAACCCCAAGCCCAAGCCCGCGCCGAACCCCGCGACCAAGAGGTTGACCAGCCCCAAGCCCGACGACCGCTCCGGGAAGTTGGCCGCGTCGAGGATCTTGAACTGCTCGCCTTGGTTCTGCTTCTCCAGCTTGAAGGCCCGCTCCGACTCCTCCATCACCCTGTGCGTCGACATCGGCGGCAGCGGATTCAAGGCCTGCTTGGTCGACCCGGATGGCGAGATGACCACCGAGCGCGTACGCGTCGACACCCCCTATCCCTGCCCCCCGGAACGGTTCATCGACACCGTTGGAGCCTTGACCGATCCCCTGCGTCCCGCAGATCGGGTGTCCGTCGGCTTCCCGGGCTTGGTGCGCTCCGGCCGCGTCCTGCATGTGCCCTCCCTGAGTCGAGCCACCTACGGTGGGCCAGCGGATCCGAGCCTGGAAGCAGCGTGGAGCGGTGTCGACCTGCAATCGGCACTGACCAAGCGATTCGGCCTGGACACCCGCGTCGTCAACGATGCCGACATGCAGGGCTGCGCGGTCGTCTCCGGTACCGGCATGGAGTTCGTGATGACCCTGGGCACCGGCGTCGGCACCGCCCTGTTCCACGATGGTCGACTGCTCCCGCACCTGGAACTCTCCCACGGTCCGTACAAGGACTCCCTGACCGTCGATCTTGCACTGGGCAACGCAGCACGCAAGGACATCGGTCAGCACCGCTGGGTGAAGCGCGTGCGAAAGGCCATCACGATCTTCGACGACATGCTGTGGTTCGACCGGATCTACATCGGCGGGGGGAATGCCAAGCACCTCCAAGCCGTGGACATCGGCCCGAAGGGCACCCTGGTACCCAATACCGCGGGCCTGATCGGCGGCGTGCGCATCTGGAGCCAGACCTGAGGGGTTGTCGCATCAGGGCCCCTTCATCGCGTGGAGCAAGCGCGCCAGGCCACGCCTAGACTGCCAACATGGAACCCGCGTCAGTCGACTCTGCGACGGCAGGGCAGCCGGACGTGCGGTGGTTGACGGCGGCGGAGCAGGTCAGTTGGCGATCATGGCTCAGTGCTGTAACCCTGCTCAGCGACCGTCTGAACCGTGATCTGCTCGCCCAGCACGGCCTCAGCGGAATGGATTACGAGATCCTCGTCAGACTCTCCGAATCACCCGATCGACGCATCCGGATGAGTGACCTGGCCGACCTGACCCTCGCCTCCCGAAGCCGCCTGTCCCACCAGATCGACCGGATGGAGCGAGCCGGACTGGTCGAACGAGAGTCATGCCAGGCCGATCGACGTGGGTCCTTCGCGGTCCTCACCGACGCCGGGTGGGAATGCCTCGTGCGCGCCGCCCCGGACCACG
>CAIOKD010000052.1 GCA_903858835.1 uncultured Verrucomicrobiota bacterium | reverse complement strand
TGGTCACCCAGACCTGGTCTCCCCAGACAACCGGCGAGGACCACCCCTTGTCATGGATGGCAGTCTTCCAGGCCACGTTCCGTTCCTCGGACCACTCCAGCGGCAATTGGTCGGAGGTGCTGACACCGTCGCCTCGGGGGCCCCGAAATTCGGGCCAATGCTTGTCTGCGGCCCAAAGGGAGAGCGTCGTCGCGGAGAGCAGTCCAAGGAATAGGAGTTTCATGCCGAGGGGGATTTCGCAGTGGAGCCCATCAGGCGCAATACGGCAAGCAGTCCAGCCAGGAGGGCGATGGTGGCGCAGGCCAAGTACGGCCCCGGCAGCCAAAGGTCATAGAGCGTGGTGGCCACGGTCGGTCCAAGCACCCGGGCGAGGGTTCCCGCGCTCTGGGCGATGCCCAAGGTGGTGCCTTGTTCGTCGGGGGGGCTGAGTTGGGAGATCAAACCCATGGTCGGTGCCCGGTTGATGCCGGAGCCGATGGCGAACACCGCCAATGCGACGAGCATGGTGGCCAGGGAATTGGCCAGGGGCATCAGCAGGAGACTGATCGCCACCACGATAAGGCTGACCCCGATGAGCCGCCGTTCACCGAATGATTTCACCAACCGACCGATTCCGCCGCCCTGGACGAGCGCGGCCATGATTCCGCAAAAGGCGAAGACGTAACCGACATGCTCCTCGTCATAGCGCAATTTCGCGTCGAGCAACAGGGGTAGGGTGGATTCGAAAGCGGTGAAGGCGAAGGTGCCGAGGAAGTAGATCCCGATGAGAAAACCGACCTCCTTCATGGCCAAGACATGGCGGATCTGGGCCAAGCGGGGACGACGGGTTGCCGGAGAGGCCTCGGGTTTTCGGGTCTCCGGCAGGATGACGCAGCCCAGGATGAAGTTCAGGGCGCAGATCGCCGCGGCCACGGTGCCGGGACCGGCAAGGCCGAAGTGCTTGAAGGACTGCGATCCGATCACCGGGCCCAGGATGAACCCGAGACCGAAGGCCATGCCGATCAGGCCCATGCCCTTCGAACGTTTTTCGGGGGTCGTGACGTCGGCGATGAAGGCCGAGGCCACCGAGAGATTGGCGCCACAGATGCCGGCGAACAGGCGGGAACCCAGGAGGATCCAGAACCCGGTGTCACCAATGTACTTGGCCGAAAGACCAAAGAGGCCGTAGGCGATGATGGAGCCGAAGTTGCTGATCAGCAGCACGGGCCGCCGCCCGATGCGATCGCTCAGTTGCCCCCACCAGGGTGCGAAGAGCAATTGCATCAGGGAATACACACCCAGGGCCGCGCCGATCTGCCAACCCTGGGCGCCATAACGCTCGGCGTACTTGGGCAGGAGCGGCAGGCAGATGCCGAAACCGATCAGGTCGATGAAGACCGTCAGGAAGATGACCAGCAGCGGGGAACCGGACCTCATGATCCGAAGATGGTGGTACGGCGCTCCGCTCAGCGGCAATCGCCGATTGACCCATTGCCGCATCGACCGATCCGATGTCCAGGATCGGTGGAGTCAACCCTGCAATCCATCAATGGCCGGTGCGCAGCGTGCACTGGCCCTTCATGAGGCGCACACAGCAGGTCAGGCGGAACCGCTCGGGATCCTTGTTCCACTGGTCGAGGACATCCAATTCCTCGTCAGTGGCGGGGGAGAGGTTCTCCATGCCCGACACCACCTCGGCGACACAGGTGCCGCAGGAACAATTGAAGCAACCGGCCTCCATCTCCACACCGGCCAATTCGCCGGCCTCAACCAGCAGTTCTCCATCGGGAACCTCGGCGGTTTTCTGGGCGGGAATGATCGTGATGGTGGCCATGGCGTCGAAAATGTCCGGGCGGAGCAATAGCGGCGGACCGTCTGAAGTCAACCTCGGGGGATTCCAGGGGGAGGTCAGGCCAGAATTCCCCGGATCACCTCTCCATGCACATCGGTCAATCGACGATTGATGCCGTTGTGGTAGAAAGTGAGCTTCTCGTGGTCGACGCCCAGCAGGTGAAGGATCGTGGCATGAAAATCCGGGATGGTGACCCTGTTCTCGCCCACCGAATAGCCGATCTCATCGGAACTGCCGTAGCGGTGGCCGGGACGGATGCCGGCTCCGGCCATGAAGGTGGTGAACACGCTCGGATGGTGATCGCGGCCGGGGGCATCGATGCCCTGGGTGACCGGACTGCGGCCGAACTCGGTGGACCACACGAAGAGGGTGTCCTCGAGCATGCCCCGTTGTTTCAGGTCCTGGATCAGCGCGGCCACCGGGCGGTCCATGGTGGCGGCCTGGGTGTCGTGGTTCTCGCGGAGATTCTCGTGACCATCCCAGTTGATCCGGGGGCTGCCGAAGGCACCGCCATTGATGACCTGCACGAAGCGGACCCCGCGCTCGAGGAGGCGTCGGGCCATCAGGCAGTTGCGCGCGAAGCCCTTGTTGGCCGGATCATCGAGGCCATACATCCGGCGCGTGGCCTCGCTCTCGCTCTCCAGATGGGTCGCTTCGGGGATGCTCACCTGCATCCGGGCAGCCAGTTCGTAGGAACGCAGGCGGGCCGCGAAGGCCCGGTCGCCCGGATGGGCCGAGGCGAACTCGCCGTTGATCCGTTGGAGCATCCGCAGGTCCGCATCGCGGGCCGCCGCCGGGATCGAGGCCGGGGTCTCGAGGTCCACCACGGGTTCCTTCGACTGGGTGCGGAAGGGGACTCCCTGGTGGTTGGCGGGTAGGAATCCCGAGGTCCAATTGATCGATCCGCCGGCGGGCAGCCCGCGCGGGTCGGGCAGCACCACGAAGGCGGGCAGGTTCTCGTTCTCGGTGCCCAGCCCATAGCTCAACCAAGCGCCCATGCACGGAAACCCATTCAGCGTGAAGCCGCTGTTCATCTGAAAGGTCGCCGGAGTGTGGTTGTTGCTCTTGGCGAACATCGAGTGGATGAAGCACAGGTCGTCGGCACACCCGGCGAGGTGCGGCAGCAGGTCGCTGATCCACGCTCCGCTCTGGCCGCGCTGGCGGAACGGGTAGACGCTCTTCATCAACTTCCCCGGCTGACCGAAGAATCCCAGGTTCTCGCCCCGTCCCTTCAACTCGGTGCCGTGGACCCGCTCCAGTTCCGGCTTGAAGTCGAAGGTGTCGAGATGGCTGACACCGCCGCAGCAGAACACCTGGACGATCCGCTTGGCACGCGGCCGGTGATGCAGACCAAGGCCGACTGCCCCGGGGCCTCGGGAAGCGGCCGCGACGGTGGCCCCGGTCGCGCGATCACGGGCCAGCAGCCAAGCCAGGGCGATGTTGCCAAGCCCGCCGACCGTGCTCGACAGGAAGTGCCGGCGATCCAACAGGGGGGAGTCAGCGGACATAGACGAATTCGGTGGTATTGAGCAGCACCCAAGCGACGTGGGGCAGGCCTCGCTCGCGGAGGGTTTCCCGGGCCAACCGGGCCTCGTCGACGTTCGGGCGTCGGCCGAGGGCCAGTCGCCAGACCGTCTCGATCATCGCGTCGGGTTCCTCTCGAGCCGTCAGGGCGCGGGCCCGGCGGGCCAACTGGTCGGCCTGGCGTTGCACGAAGCTGCTGTTCATGAGGCCCAAGGCCTGCAATGGCGTGGTGGTCACCCCGCGGCGCGGCGTCCGAACGGAAGGGTCCGGGCAATCCAGCGCGTCGAGGAGGGGTTCCTTGCCGGAATTGATGTTCATCCGGTACACGGTCCGTCGATTGAACTCGGGCGTGCCGCGGTCGACCAAGTGGTAGAAGGTCGCCCCGTACTCGCTGGTGGTGAATGGCCGGAAACTGGGTCCGCCGGATTGCAGGTTCAGTTGACCGCTGACGGCCAACATCGCATCCCGGATCGCTTCGCCTTCGAGTCGGCGCGGAGGAAAACGCCACAGGAACACGGCGTCGGCATCTTTGGCCAAGGCATCGGCGCGGGCCTCCGATGACTGGCGGTAGGTCTCCGAGGAAACGATGAGCCGGTGGAGCGCCTTGATGCTCCAACCCCGGGCGACGAACTCGCGGGCGAGCCAGTCGAGCAGTTCCGGGTGGCTGGGCTTGGCCCCGCTCCGTCCGAGGTCGCTCGGCGTGGCCACCAGGCCCGCGCCGAAATGGAACCCCCAGACTCGATTGACGAGGACTCGGGCGGGCAGGGGATTGCGGGGATCGGCCAACCAGTCGGCGAAGCGGCGTCGGCGCTCGGCCTCCGGAGCATCCGGGGCCAGGCCCAGGTCACCGACCAAGGGCCCCACCGAGGACAGCCCCGCGGGGCTCACCGTATCGCCGGGCGATTTCACGTCGCCCCGGCGGAGGACGCGGGTCGGAGTCGGTTGCTCGCGCCGACCGGCATAGGCCTGGCCGGCCGGTTTGTCCTCGGCCTGCAAGCGGCGCTGGGCCTCCTGGAGCCGCAGCCGCGCTGCATCGCGTTCCCGAATCTCGGCGGGCGTCAGGCGGGCCAGGGCCTCGAGTTCCGCGACGCGTCGGGATTCGGTCTCGATCTCTCGCCGGCAGCGTTCGCGCCGGATCTCGCGCTGCCGGGTCTCCTCGGCACCCTCGATGGATCGGTCCCCATGGCGAACCCCATCGAAAACGGCCTTGACCCGGTAATAGTCGGCAAGAGGGATGGGATCGAACTTGTGATCATGGCAGCGGGCGCAGTTGACCGTCAGGCCCAGGAAGGTCTGCCCGACCACGCTGACCAGGTCGTCCATCTCCTCCTCGCGGGTGATGGCCCGCTGGGTGGCGTTGGCCTGCGAGTTTCCGGCCTGGTCCCAGGGACCTGAGACCAACAGGCTGGAGGCGATGATTCCCGACGAGGTGACCGGTTCGAGCACGTCACCCGCGACCTGTTCGCGCATGAAGCGGTCGTAGGGAAGATCGGCATTCAGGCTGCGGATCACGTAGTCGCGGTAATGCCAGGCGTTGTCCCGCGGTCGGTCGTATTCGAAGCCCTGGCTTTCGGTGTACCGGACCACGTCCAGCCAATGCCGGGCCCAGCGCTCCCCATGGCGCGGCGACGCGAGGAGTCGTTCGACGAGAGCGCCGTAGCGGGTCCGCGAGGGATCCATTTCGAAGGCGGCCACCTCCTGGGGTTCCGGGGGAAGGCCGACGAGGTCCCAATACAAGCGCCGGACGAGGTCCCTCGGGGAGGCCGGGGGATTTGGAATCAGGCCCTGAGACCGCAGCGAAGCCCGAATGAAGGCATCGATCGGGTGTTCTTGAGCGGACCCTTCCGTGGGCACTGCGGGCCGTGCGATCGGTTGGAATGCCCAATGCGGTGAGGCTCCCCCCCGAGGGCTGGGCTCATCGGCGGTCGCGGGCGTGGCCCAGGTCGCGGTGCCCACGATGGTCAGCGCCACAGCGAGCCCGCCGAGCCCCGGAATCCACCGGAGGCCGCTTCTTTGAAACCATTCAAGCGCTCGCATCATGGGGAGGATGCCGTTGATCAAGCCGCAGACCTCCTCGGGACGCAAGCAGCACCCGTCCTGGAACCCGACCTGGAACCCTTCAGGGTCACTCGTGGGCGGTCTCAGGCGTGGTCTTTTTGCGGGCCTGGTGCGCTTCCCGCGCGGCACGAACCTTTTCGGTGGGGACGTAATTGCCGATGAACTGCCGGCGGAATTCCCCGAAGGTGCCGTTGCGCAGGTGCATGCGCACGTCGGCCATGACCTTCAGGAAGAAGTGGCTGTTGTGGATGCTCACCAGGCGCAGGCCCAGGATCTCGTTCACGTTGAGCAGATGCCGGATGTAGGCTCGGGTGTGGTGGCGGCAGGCGAAGCATTCGCAGCCCGGTTCGATCGGATCGAAGTCGGCCTTCACGGCCCCGCCCTTGATGGCGAAGGTGCCCTTGGAAGTGAAGGCCGTGCCGTTGCGGGCCACGCGAGTCGGCAGCACGCAGTCGAACATGTCCACGCCGCGGGCGACCAGTTCGATGAGCTGGGCGGGGGTGCCCAGCCCCATGGCATAGCGGGCCTTGTTCTCCGGCAGGTGGGGCTCCGAGATCTCCACCGCGTGCATCATCTCGGGCTCCGGTTCGCCGACGCTGACCCCACCGATGGCGTACCCGTCGAAGTCCATCTCCACGAGCGCCTCGGCGCATTTTTTGCGCAGGTCGGCATGGTGGGTGCCCTGGACGATCCCGAAGACCAGTTGCCCGTCGGCGCGCGGCTGGGCCTTGCATTCGGCGGCCCAACGGAGGGTCCGCTTCACGGCGCGGTTCACCTCGTCGCGGTCCGCGGTGTGGGGCGGGCACTCGTCGAAGACCATCGCGATGTCGGAGCCGAGCGTGCGCTGGATCTCCATGCTCTCCTTGGGACCCAGGAAGATCGGAGACCCATCGAGGTGGCTGCGGAACTCGACCCCGTGTTCCCGGATCTTTCGGATTTTTCCGAGCGAGAAGACCTGGAACCCGCCCGAGTCGGTCAGGATCGGGCCGGACCAGTTCATGAACCGGTGGAGGCCGCCGGCCTTGCGGATGATGTCCATGCCCGGCCGGATCGACAGGTGGTAGGTGTTGCCCAGGAGGATCTGCGTGCCCATCTCCAGCAACTCCCGGTTGTCGAGGGCCTTGACGCTGGCCTGCGTGCCGACCGGCATGAAGACG
>CAIOKD010000051.1 GCA_903858835.1 uncultured Verrucomicrobiota bacterium | reverse complement strand
CCCGGAACCACGGACCAGGGACAACCGCTCCCCGCCATTGTCGAGGGAACCGGCGAACTCGTCGAACACGCGGACCCCCGCCCCGTAGGCCGTCGCGAATGCCACACGGTCACGGACCAGCACCCAGTAGTTGTTCGGAGCAATCACCGAGCCTTCCGGGAAGGTGTAATCCACCCCGTTGAGGCGGCAGCCGGACAGGTCGAACGAGGTCGAGAACGAGCGGTTGTAGACCTCGACGAATGAGGCTCCCGGTTCGAGCGGGTTGTAATGGATCTCGTGGATGCCGACGAAGTCGGAGACCTGCTGGATGGCACCGTTGAAGCGCACGGTCACCGAGTCGGTCAGGCCCGGCAACGGCGTGCCGTCGGACCGGACGGCCACCAGGTTCAGGACGTTGGTGCGCCCAGTCAGGGGAATCTTCAGGCGGAAGTTCTGGATCGCGGTCCACTCCAGGGGCATGGGAACGCCGTTGACCTCGATGGCCGCGGTCGCGAACGGGGCCGTCCCCTCGATCACCGCGTTCGCGGTGGACGAGACGAAGTCGTTGCCCCCGTTGCTCGTGATGGCGAAGGCCTTGGCATCCGAGGCCTGGATCTGGCTGTTCAGGTAAGTGCGCCGCCCGTTGAGATAGGTGGCGATGGCCGAGGGAGACGAGGCTCCGCTGATCTGATTGAAGGCGAGCGCGGCCGATCGGGCGTTGAACTGCGGTTGATACTGCTCGGGCGTGAGCGGCCCGGATACCGCGCCCTGGTAGGCCCTCCAGGCCATCCGCTGGAAGATGGGAGTATCGAACATGACGTTGACCGCCGCATCGTTGCCACCGAAGAGCCGGCGGTTGGTCGGATCTCCCAGCCCGAGCACCCAGTCCATGTCCCAGGGGAGTATCCGCCAGCGCCCTCCGGGCTGGAAATAGAGATACTTGTTCTGCGAGTTGCCCGTGCCCCAGGTGTCCCAGTTCCCCAGGCAGCCATCGAGGGCGAAGGTCCGCATCCACTGGTCAATGTCGGCCACGTTCAGCAGGTTGGGGATGAAGCTTGAGGTGCGATCATTGGCCGCGGTCACCAGGGCGAAGAAGTTGGTGAAATCGTTGGCGGTCGTGCCGGCCGGGCGCCCCTGCCAGTTGTAGCGGTAGCGGGCTGTCCAGAATTGGCCCGAGGGACTCCGGAACATCGCCAGGTCGGCACCGGTCGGGGAAAACCCTCCCGAATCGTCGAATTCAAAGGCGAAGGCGATCTTGCGCAGGTCGCCCTCACCGCCTTCCGGGTACCAACCCTCCGCATAGTCGTTGGAGGGTTGCTCAAGATCCTCGGCGACGGAACCGAAGCCCGAGCCGTTGCGATAGAACCTCATGTAGGCCGTGTTCAGGTAGGGCAGGCCCATCCTGCGGGCCAACCAATTGGCGATCTGGTTGCGCATCCGTGTGGCCTCCTCGCCGCCATTGCCCGTGAGGCCGAAGACGCGGTCGCGGGTACCCAGGAGCAGGTCGTCTCCGGGCACGGTCAGCGCGTAGTCGGCCTGACCTGTGAACGGGCTTCCCTTGCGCCGGATCCCCGCGTTGTAGATCACCCGGAGGTTTCCATGGACCAGCGTGCAATCGCGGAAGGTGTTGTCGAGCCCGCCCACCAGGGGCGAATCCTGACCATTGCTGAGCAGCGTGTTCTGCGAGGCCGTCAGCCAGGCATGGACATGGTTGAAGGTACCCGATGGCACCGGGTCGCCCCAGCGGATGTTGGCCCCGGAGACCGGCGCGAGCCCGGGGTACACGGAACCGGTCGGAAACACGGAGGACACCGTCTCGGTCGCGTTGTCGAAGGCCTCGACGATGAACTGCACCGTTTCGGCCGAGGATCGACCGGAAAGGGTCGCAGACCACAGGCCGTCCCCCGCGACTACATCACCCGCGGTGCCATCGTCCCGCATGGCCACCGATGAGAAGGGGGCCGTTTCGGAAGTTCGGAAGCGCAGGCTCACCGAACTGAGTCCGTCGGGATCGGACACGCGCGCAGTCACCACGACCGGTTGACCCGCGGCAGGAACCGCGGGCACATGACGCACCAGGTCGATCGAGGGACCGGCATTGGACACGCGGCGGCTGTTGGGGCGACCCGGGGTCCCGAGGTTCTTGGGCACCGGCATCCGAACCGGCAATTCCAACCCTCCTCCCCGGGTGCGCAAAAGGATCTCAGGCCAACCGGCAAGCCAGCGTGCCCTCACCCGGAGCGTCATCGAAGCCCCGTTGTTGAGGTTCCCCGACAATGGGGCCCGGACGCAGTTCCGGCCGGCGTCGAGGTCGCCCGGCGCGATCAAATGCAGGGCACGACTCCCTTCGAAGGCACCCGTCGATTCCACGCGGGAACGCCGGTGGTGCCCGAGGAAGGACCATCCGGCCGCATTGGTGCCGGTGCCCACCTCGAACCCGCCGTTGGTCAACACGGCCGTCCCGGATCCGTTGAGCACCTCGACCTGGTCGACCAGGCATTCACCGGCCCCCAGCATGCCCAGGTGCAATCGATTGGCCGCCTGGGTGGCGAAGCGGAGAACGTCGGTGACGGAGAACTGCTGCCACTCCGACTTGGCGGTCTCGTCGGAATCGGCCCAACTGGAGGCGCGCATCGGGTCGGCTCGCGGGTCGATCAACTCCATCGAAGAACCGCCCCCCCCGGACCACTGGCCCCATCGACCGGCATCGCGGTAGGCGACCTCCGAGACAACGATGTGGATCGTGTCGCTCGAAACCGCACCCACGGCATTCGTGGACAGAATCTGGTCGGGCTTGGACAGGGCCAACCGCTCCCCGGAGTTCTTCAATGAGCCGGACCAGTTCCCGAAGGTGTTGGCCGTCGTGAGGTTGGTATGATTGGCGCGCAGGCGCTCCGCATCGCGACCCACCACGATATGCCCGCCGGCCGGGATCGAGGCGCCCTGGGGAAAGGTGAAAGCCACCGCATCCTCCAACCGCCAGCCCGAGAGGTCGACGGATTGGCTGGACCGGTTGTGGAGCTCCACGAACTCGTCGGCATCATCCTCGGTGATCGGATGGTACATGATCTCGTGGATCACCACCGATTCCAGCCGCCGGCGAGCGTTCGCCGCCCCGGGCGTGAAGTTCTCCAGGCGACGCCACTCGGTGGCGCCATCGGGGCAACGGCCGAATGCGACCCCGTTCTCCTGTGCGCCGAACCGGATCACGTCGAGGACACGGGACCCGTCGGCGTTCAACAACCACACCGTCTCGCCCGCGGCGCTGAACCGGAATCCCAGGGCCCGCTCGTCCAGGGCAAGGAACGCCCCGGCACCCAGCACCGAACCCGAAGGAAAGCGGAACCGGTTGGTCCGGAGGTCATCGGTCAGCACGCAGCCCGAGAGGTCGGCGCCGCCACGACCTCGGTTGAACAACTCGACCGTGTCCAGTTGCGGCAGGTCGGTGTGGGCCAGAGCCTCGTTGAGGACCACCTGCGCCGCCGGGTCGGCGGGAGGGAGGGGATCCATGGCCCCGGGATTCCCGCCTCGGAAGGCGCTGACGGACCAGGCACGGGGATCGGCCTCTCCGTAGCTGGGATTGGCCAAGACCAGGGAATGCCCGGAACCACCGGCGGCCACCGGCCAGGGATCCCGCGTCCCGATCTCCGTCTGGAGCTTAAGGGCGTCCATCTCGTCACGGAGCTCCAGCGGCCCGCCCTCGCCGTTGAAGCTGCCCGTGTAAGGCCCGAGCACACCGGAGATGCCGTGGCGCGCCGAGAGGGCCGCCGGATCCCTGGCCACCACCACGAACTGACCCGCACCGAGCCGGAAGCCCTCGGGGAACTGGTAACGCACGGTGCCGGCGATCTTCCAGCGGGAGAGGTCCTCGAACACGTCACCGGCATTGTAGAGTTCGATGAATTCGAGCGATGACGGCCCGGCGTCGTGGGTCGGACGGTACTGGATCTCGCTGAAGACGATCCGCGTCCGACGACTGGACAACCCGAGTCCCTCTCGCCGCGGTTCAAAGGCGACCTCCGACACAGAACCCACGGCCCCATAGTCCCGGAATCGGGCCAAGGCCACCGCGTTGGTGTCGCGGCCCGACACCGCCAAGCCCACGGTGACCGAGTCGGGCATGGAGATCGTCGAGGCACCCAGGATCGTCCAGTTCGTTCCGTCCATCGATCCGAAGCCCGTCAACTCGGACCCGCTGCGACGCATCCGGAGCCAGGTCCGGGGATGATTCACGGGGTATCCTCCACGCGGAGCGGTCATCGGAGCGGAGGCTCCCGAACCCGATCGGGAGCGGAAGAACACGCCCACACTGGGGGAACCCGCGAAGGCGCCCGCGAAGGTGGCGTTGGCATCCTCGCTCGAGCGGACCACCAACCCCGCGGTGGCGTAGGGGTCGGTGATCGTCAAGGACTCCACCCGCACCCGAAGGTCGAAGTTGCCGGAAAGGTTCTGGGCGGCCATGCCCGCCGAATCGGCCGCACCGAAGATGTCTCCACCGCGGGCCGACAGGTCGACCCCGTTTGTGCCCACCGACCGGATCTCCGTCGCCCGGATGTCGCCTCCCCCGAGGGTCAGCGGCACGAACCCCGCTCCGGCACCACCAGCCTCCTCAGCCCGGGCCGGGATCGGTACGGCTCCGAAGAACCATAGTCCCAGGATCGACCCCGTGAGCCAGCGACCCGCGGTCGCTCGAAGAAAGGAATTCCAGTTCATGATCAGGCAACATCCAACACTCCGCGCGGATGGAATCCGGCGGCAACGTATTCCAGGCGAATGGCTAGCAGCTTCCATGCAAAGCCCACCACCCGGGTCCGAAAGCATGACAACTACCCCGGGACGAGTCACCCCTCGAACCCGATCCAGCACCAAGGGAGGGGGCCCAAAGGTCGGCCGGATCAATCCTTCCAGAAGAACGACTCGTCCTTCACCCGGTACCGGACGTCCATCTCGGGCGTTTCAACCGGTCGGCCGCGATGCAGGGACTCGACACCGGCCAGTGTCATCCCGGAGGTCAACAGGGTGCGCTCCAAGGGGTACGGTTGCCGATTCTCCATCACCATGCGCTCGATGTGGCGGATCTGCGGGTTGAAGAAGTCGGCCGTCGAAGACCCGTGGGTCGGCATGGGCAGGTACATCTGGCAGGAGAGGATCCGCCCCGTGCGTGCATCCAGGCCGGCGTAGTTGAAATCGCGGATGGCGAGCATGGCCAGGGTCGTCCGAAACCCGTCGCGATGGTCGATGAAATAACCCCAGGCCTCGGGAAACACCTCGCGCGCCCACTGGAAATCCACCGGCGCGGAGGGATACCCGTCACGGACCGGCAGGTTGTGGCTGCGCACCAGGGCCGCCTCGAGGAGACGTCGGGTGGTGTCGCTCTTGCCCAACTCGTCCCAGAAGGCCCCACCGCGGAGCCCGTTCACCCGCCGGATCCCGACCTCCCCGCCCTTCCGTCGCTCCGACATGCACTGGGCGGTCTCGAGACCATGGATGTCGTAACTATCGAGCCCCCCGTAGGCGGCACAAAGGCTCTCCGAGAGGGGGGTACCCAGGGGCAGGTCGATCGCAGGCATGCGCTTGGTGACCGGCAACGAGGAACCGGCCTGGAACGGAAACCGGAGACGGCGGGAGTCCTCGACCATCTCCACGCACTCGCGCCAGTCGGTCGACAGGTGCTTGTCGTTGAAGACCGGGACGCTGCGACCCGAGGCCTCGAACACGCGCACCACCTCCTTGAAGAACCGGAATCGCGGATAGAGCGTCTGCCCCTTCTCGTTCTTCGGGTATCTCCCGTGCTCACCGATGATCACCACGCCGTCCACAGCCAGTCGGCCAGTCCCCAGCGTGAGCGCATCGGCGATGGTTCCATGGATCGGCACGCCGTGACGGGCGGCGGTGCTCCGGGCGAGATCCTTGTCCGGGAACTGGTCGACGTAGAGGGAGATCAGGTCGACCTCCGGCCTGCGCCATCGGCCCTCCCAGCCATAGCCGACCAGGAATCGATCGATGAAATGCTGGGCGTGGGAATGCAGGCGAACCTCGGTCGCGATGAGGGCGATCCGCTTCCGCGCCGGTTTCAGAACCTTGCTGGCCCAGGCCGAGGGGGCCAGCGAGGTCATCCCGGCGACAGTGCCGGCGGTGGCGATGAATTGTCTGCGGGAGACGGAGGCGTTCATGGAGCGGTGCGGGTCTTGAGTCGGTGGAGGTACCAGAGGGGGGCCAGGGCGAGGAGCGGAAGGAGCCCCGCCGCCGCGAGGCCGGGGTCCATCGTGCCCAGACGGTCGGCCGAGATCCCGAAGAGCATCTGGGCCTGGGCCGGAAGGATCCAACCCGCGACCCCGGCGGCCCCGGTGATCTTGCCCTGGTGATGGGCGGAAAGGTCCTGGGTGAAGGTGTGGTACAAGGGAAACACCCCGAGGGCCCCCGCGGCGATGGCCAGCAGCACCGCCATCAGGGCCCAACCCCGCCCCAACCACGGCACTGCGATCGTGCCACAGCACAGCAGGGCGCAGGCGACGAACACCGCGAAGCGCGCCCCCGAGGGCGTCCGACCTCGGCGCGCAAGGGCCACCGCCAGTGCGCCCGCGGCCAGGCATCCCACGTCGGCAGCGGCGAAGAAGGCCGAGTTGAAATGCAGGGCCTCGGTCTCGGAGTAACCCCGACCCTTCTGCAGGAACATTGGCAGCCAGGCCCTCAGCACCTGCCAGGTGGTGTTGATGCAGGCCACCACCGCGATGACCGCCAGCATGCGCCCACTCAAGAGCACGCGGATGAAGGGCTCGGACCCGGGCCCACCGGCCGAAGGGGTATCGACGGTGGAACGTAAGTCATTCGGCCGCAGGAGCCAGAACCAGGGAATCAGCCACAGGAGACCCACACCACCCAGCAGGAAGAAGGGAGGGCGCCACGCCCCGGTGCCGTCGGCGGTCCCAGCCCCCAGCAGCAGAGGCAGCGCCAGCGGCGTCAGGATCGCCCCGATGGTGGCCCCACTTTGGAGCAGGCCGTTGCCCATCGAGCGCTGACGCTCATCGAGAAGCGACCGGGTGATGCGCACCGCGCAGGGCCAATGGCCGGCCTCAAAGAACCCCAGCAATCCACGCATCAGCAGCAGGTCGTGATGGTCCCGGGCCCAACCGGTGGCCATGCCCGCCAGCGACCACAGCGCCAGCACGGCGGCATAGACCCTCTGCACCGAGAACCGGTCGGCCATCCAACCGAAGAGCACCGAACCGGCCGCGAACGCATACCCGAAGACGGCCTCGACCTGCCCGTACTGGGCCTTGGTCATCCCGAACTCCTGCGTGATCCTCACCGACAGGCCGGAGAGCGTCTGCCGGTCCATGTAGTTGATGGCCGAGGCCAACAATAGCATCCCACACACCGACCACTTCCAGACGGCACCGCGCACATGGACTGTAGAGGCAGAGGCGGCCATGGGAGATCACCCTTCGCGCCACGAGACACCGTCCCACCGACGGACCCGCTCGAGGAGGGCGATCACATCGGCGGAGAACACGTCGAAGAGCGCCTCCCCCTTCTCGGCGGATGCGGCGGAGGGATGACCGATGTGGCCGGTGGTGGTCCGCTCGCGCGTCACCCAGCCCCGGTGGGCCGGGTGGAATGGCGGAGTCGCATCGACCGGTGCCAGGTCGGCATGGGGTCCCACCCGGGCGGGGTCGAGACGCAGCATCATCGAGGTCTCCCATTCGCAGGCATGGCCCATGTCCCGCTGCACCCATCCCCCGGCCACCGGACGCTCGAAGGGCCGCCCCCCGAGGCTCCAGTAGGTGGCGAAGAGAAGGAGCAGGCCGTCGGCGTCGCGATGGCGTTGGCGCAATTCGAACACCGCCTGCCGGCCCGGCACGTCGTTGCCGCCATGACCGTTCAGGAAGACCACCCGCTTGAATCCGTGACGCAGCACGTTCTCGGCGAGCCCGACCAAGACGTCGAGGTAGGGCCGGGGCGGCGCCGACAGGGTTCCCGGGAAGTCGAGGTGATGATCGGAATTGCCGAGCCAGAGCACCGGCGCGAACACCGCCTCCCGGGCCAGCGCGGCCTCCGCCCGGCGGGCCACCTCGCCCACCAACCGGGTGTCGGTCACCACGGGCAGATGGCCGCCGTGCTGCTCCAGGGCGGCGATGGGGAACACGATCGGCGTTTCGCGCGGCAATGCGGCCAACTGCGGCGACGTGAGTTCGGCGAGGTGCATGGGCGGGGGAGGATTGCGGGCCCAAGGATGCAGATCCGTCCGGGCGGGTCAAAGCATGGCGCACTGGGATCGATCCCTGGCTGAACTCCATCCTCCGAAGTGGGGGAGAGCGGACGGAACGGACCGACTCACGATCGCCGTCGGGTTGACCCGGCTCAAAGCCTGTCCAAAAACCGGGAGGGCTCCTGGTTACGTACAGGCTCTCAGGGCGCCCAGCTATGCCGCAGTTCACCGCTATCGGCATCCCAGACCCGCACCATGCCCCGATCGTCCCCTCCCAGGATCCACCGACCATCGCCGCTGACAGCCAACGCCTGCAGGTATTCGGGCACCGCGGCGAGGTCCCGGATCTTCTCGCCATCGGCCTTGAAGAGCCGCCCCTGACCGGCCCCGCTCACGGCCACGAACCGGAGCGACGGACCCGCCGCCCGGAGGCCGACCACCTCCTTGCCGAAACCGTCGACGTTTTTGCGACGTTCTCCGGTCCGGGGATTCCACAGCTTGATGGCGCCCTCGGCTCCCGCCGTCGCGAGCACGCCACCATCCGGGCTCCAGGCCAGCCCGATCACATGGTGGGTGTGGCCCTCGAGGTTGAAGCGGGGAGCATTGGTCTGCAGCCCGGTGATCCGAGCAAAACGATCGGTCCCGGCGGTGGCCAACCGATCACCGCGCGGTGAGAAGGCCACGGCGGTCACCGCGTCGCTGTGCAGAGCGCCGAGGTCGCGTTCCAGGGTACCTTCCGGCAACTTCCAGAGCTTGAGTTCACCGGAGCGGGAAGGTTCGCCACCGCCGGTGGCCAGCAACTGGCCGTCGGGGCTGAATGCCAGCGCGTTGACCCGATCGACGAAGGCGGGGGCGCCTGGGGCACCGGCCAGCGTCTGTCTCAGAAACCAGGGCCTCGCGGTCCGGACACGGCGGACCCCTTCGGGAAAGGCCGCCAAGAACTCGTCGTCGCCCAGTGCCGCCAGGGCCAGCGGGGTCCCCTCCCCCACGGCGAAGGTGGCCAACGCCCGCCCGGTGGCGGGATTCCACCGGGTCCAGAGACCGTCGTCGGCCACCGTCAGCAGACCCAGCCCGGACGGGGAAACGGCGGCCGCGCGGAAGGGGCGCGAGCGGAGTCGATCGGCCTCGGCCCGGAGCGACCGGAGCCGGGACTCGGATTTCCCCAGTCGATCCTTGGCCAGCTTCTCCTCGGCTTGAGCCGCCACCACGGCCGCGGCACTCGAAGTGACGGTGGCCTCGGCCAAGACGACATCCTGGGCGGCGCCCTCGGCCGCAACCTTCGCCTTGTCAAGCGGGCCCTTGAGCTCCCCGGATTTCTTCTCGGCGGCCGCCAACTGCTCCTCGGCCTTCTTGCGCCGGGGCGGGGCCTCGGCTTCGGCGCGTTCCTGCGCGGCCTTGCGCCGACCCAGGACCTCGGCCCGTGCCAGCAGGTCGTCGATGGCCTTCAATGCGGCCTCGGGTGAGGCCTGGGCACCGGCCTTGGCCTTGGCGAGCGCCTCGGCGGCCTCTTTGGCCTCGGACTGGGCGCGGGTGATCTCGGCGGCGGCCGCATCGCGGTCACGGATGGCAGCGGCCACGAGCGCCCGTTGTTCCTTCCATTCTTTGTCGCGATCGGTGAGAGCCTTGGCCGCGAGATCGCGCTTCTCACGCGCCTTGACGAGGGCCGACTGGGCATTGGTCACGGAGGTCTGGGCCTCCTGGATCCGGGTCACGGCCAACGCCGATTCCAGCCGGATCCGCGACGATTCGACCTCCTCGCGGACGATCTCGGCCGAACGTCGGGGATCGCCCGACATGCGGGAACCGTTGGTGCGAGTCGGGTCACGGAAGACGGTCTCGGCGATGCCGTTGGACATCAAGGCCACGCCGAGCGTCCCGGACCGGTCCCAGGTCAACGAGCGGACCGCTCCATCGAACCCGCGGCGCGACGTCCCTCCACCCGTGGTCAGCGGTCCGATCCGGCCCGTCGCGTCGAGCATCCAGACTGATCCTCCGGGCGAGGGGTCGGTCGCCATGATGGCCGCACCGGCCGGAAGGATCGGAGCCTCCGACAGCACCCAGTCGGTGCCCGAGGCGGCGCCCTTGGCCAGTCGGAGACGCTGGGAAGCCGGTGCCTCGCCGTAGGAGATCCAGCAACCGTCGTCTCCCTTCATCCAAGTGAATCCGGTCGGTTCGGCCGGCAGGATGACCGGCTTGGAGAGGACCGGCTTATCCGTCGAGACCGAACGCCAT
>CAIOKD010000050.1 GCA_903858835.1 uncultured Verrucomicrobiota bacterium | reverse complement strand
GTCGTCACGATGGTTCCGGGCTCGAGCGAGGGTACGATTCGGCTCTCCACGGTCCCGTCTCGTCGTGTTCGGGTCGAGGGCAGGCACAGGAACGACTTTCCGCCCGGCGAGGCGTAGGCCCCCCGCACGAATTGCAGTTGGCCTCCGGTTCCCGTCAGGTGCCTGGGACCGGCACTCTCGGATCCGGCCTGCCCCTGCAGGTCCATCTGCGCGGTGCTGTTGATCGAGACGACCCCGGGATTGGCCATGATCCGGTCCGGCAGGTTGGTTTCGTCGACGGGCCAGGACTCGAGGTCCGGATGGTCGTCGATGAACGAGTTCAAGGCCGCGGATCCGCCCGCGAAGGTGAATACGATCTTGCCGATGCCGTTGCGTTTCCTGGAACCGGTCACCCGCCCTGCTTGGTGCAGGCGCATCAGGCCATCGACCAGCATTTCGGTGTGCACGCCGAGGTCCTTCACTCCCGCATCGAGGATCGCATCGCACACGGCATTCGGCAGCCCTCCGATGCCGATCTGTAGACAGGCTCCGTCCTCGACGTGCGCCGCTACGTGCCGGGCGATCCGCTGGTCGATCGCATTCGGGGCGCCCTGGCCGAGTTCCGGTGCACCCGCTCCGTCGGCATCCAGCACGAAATCCACCCGCGATTCATGCACTCCATTCCGGGGGCCCCGCACCCGGGGCAAGCGATGGTCCACCTCCACGATCACGCAACGGGCCCGTTCCAGCAGGGCCTCGTGGTAGGTGCAGGCGCCACTGAAGTTGAAGAACCCTGCCGCGTCGCGCTCGGTGCATTTGACCACGGCGATATCCACCGGGTCGATGAACCGGCGGTACAGATCGGGGGCCTCTCCGAAGTTCAGGGGGATGTAGTGGGCCATTCCCGCGTCATGGGCGCGTCGGTCGATCGCGGTGAAATGCCAGTTCAGCCAGACCAATGGCCGCCCCGCCTGGGCCGCCGCCAGCACCGCCCTGGGCCGCATCGAAAGGGCCGCACGAATGAAGACCGGGCCGGCCAGGTCCTCGCGGGAGGCCAGCGCGCGGTCGAAGGCGTCGGGCTGGCCCATGCCGAATCCGAAGTCCACCCAGTGCCCCGGACGGACCAGGGCGGCGGCCTGGTCGGCGGAGATGCGTGCGGGGGGGCTTGCGGACATGGGGCCTGGCGGGGATTTGTGAGAAATCATGCTTCGCGGCTGCTGCTGCGGGCAATCTCAGAGGTGCAACCCCGCACCCTGAAAAAGACCGATACCCATGGTTCGGGCGCTGGCCTCCCGGATTCTGATCCGCCTCCTGGCCAGGAAGATGGGCTTGCCCGAAACTTCCACTTGGCAGGGGAAGGGCAGCGAGCAACGCTTCGGGGATAGGGAAGCCCATTTTTAGGGTCAGTCCCGGCTCCAGTCAGGAGTCCTCGGGCCAGCTTAGCTCAGCGGCAGAGCAACGGTTTTGTAAACCGTCGGTCGCCGGTTCAATCCCGGCAGCTGGCTCCATTTGGCAACAGCAACTTCCGGTGACTTGCTTCGGGTGCGGGCCGACGGCACCGTGAGGACATGCCCCCGGAAATTCAGACCTTCTCCGGCGAAAACCATCCGGAACGTCATTATAGCAATCCCGTTCCCAGGTTGCACCCGCGAGTCCATTCGAGGTCATCGGTCCCGTGCTGCGGGAAACGGGGCAGGGTAGCAGGGGAGCCGCCCAACCGACCTGCCGACCCTCTCGAATCCCCGACCTTTTTCCCGGAGCGCCTGTGGGCACGGATCGTCCCGTTCCTGATAGGATTGGGTCTGGCGGCGCCGATCTTCGCCGACGTGTTCCAGATGCCGGCCGGGCTCCGCAGCCTGGAACTGGTGCTCGTCGGTGATCCGGGCAATCCCCCGGCTGCCACCGGCCGGGGCGCGGTCGCCTATCCGTTCCGCATCGGCAGGTACGAGGTCACCGCGGCGCAGTACACCGAATTCCTCAATGCCAAGGCCAAGTCCGACGCCGATGGCGACCTCTGGAACAACGACATGGACAAGGTCCAGTCGGGTGCGGAAGACCCCCGATGCGATATCCGCAGGTCGGGCGCCCCCGGTGCATTCCATCACACCGTCGCCCCCGGTTATGCGAACCGACCGGTCACCCACTTGAGCTTCCTCGACGCCTGCCGCTTCTGCAATTGGCTCCACAACGGCCAGGGTGATGGCGATACCGAGACCGGGGCATACACGCTGAACGGGTACAAGGGCACCGACGGGCGCCGCATCCGTCGCAACGCCGGTGCGAAGTACTTCATCCCCACCGAGGACGAGTGGACCAAGGCGGCGTACTACGACCCGAACAAGCCCGGGGGGCCGGGTTACTGGAGATATCCCACGCGCAGCGACCTCAAGCCAAGTCGCGACCCCGCCTCGACCAATGCGGCGAATTGGTATGCTGGAGGATTCCTCGATCCGGTGCATTTTTACACGGAGGTGGGTGCATTCTCGTCGGCCACCAGCGCCTACGGCACCTTCGACCAGGCGGGCAATGTCTTTGAGTGGACCGAGGACCTGCATCCGCCGTTCCTCCGCACACTGCGCGGTGGGGCCTTCGACAGCGATGACGCCGGGCTGAACGAGCCGACGCGCAACCCGGTGTTCTCGTCGATTTCCGACGTGCCCGATGTCGGGTTCCGCATCGCGGCCTCCGTGCCGGGACAAGCTCCCCCGACGGTGGCGGCCAACCCGGCGCCGCCATCGCCGGCACCCGTGACCGCACCCGCGGCGGCGATGCCCGATTTTCCTCGCCGGCCCTGGCTCGACCCCCTTTCTGGCAAGCCGTTCTTCCCCCTGGCCTGGTTCAGCTACGCCAGCGATGCGAAGGACCTCGATGAACTGCACGCCCAGGGGGCCAATCTCGTGCTCTTTGTCGCGTCGCCTTCCGACACCGACACCGACGAACAGACGACCCAGAACATCGACCGGATGCGGGCCTACCTCGACCACGCGCAGAAACGGGACATGCGGGTCCTGGTGCAGATCGGCAGCCACTACGACGCCCAGATGCGCGGCGACCAGGCCGAGGTCGCCCGTCAGAAGCGATGGGTGGAGGCCGTGCGGAATCACCCGGCGCTCTTCGGCTACCAACTCTACGACGAGCCCGAATACGCGGCGGGGTTCAGTCTGGGCGTGGAGCCCCAGCGGAGGCTGCGGAAGCTCGTCGATGCCTTTGCCAAGACCCGCCAGGCGCTGCGCCAGTGGGATCCCAACACCAACCGCATGATCTCGGTGGTCTTCAACCTCGTTCCGCTCTCCAGCTGGACCGAATTCCTGCCGGTGATCGACTCCTTCCAGGTCGACCGTTACCCGCTCGACAAGGAACAGGCGTACTTCGGTCACCGGGGAGACTGGGGGCCGTTGATGATGGCCTGGTCGATGCATCATGGCGCCGCGGCCCTGCGGGACCATCCGCAACTCCGGAATCCCTCGCCGTGCATGCAGGGGGTCGGCCCGAACTGCCTCGACTCGGGACAGCGTCCGGTGTGGAGGAATCCGCTCTACGAAGAGACGCGGTTCATGGCCTACTCGTCCCTCACCGTCGGGTCCTGGGGCGTCTTCCACTGGATCCGGAAGATGGGGTTCGCGGAGTCGCCGGTCATCGAGGCGAATGTCGCCCGGCTGTACCGCGAGATGCGGCAGCTCATGCCGGCCTTCGAACAGAGCTACACGAACCCGCCCTTCACGGTGCGGCATGATCACGAGGGCATCACCCGATCCTTCTTGAGCGACTCCATCGCCGACATCACCACCCTGCCGCTCGAGGACCGCGACAACTACTACCTCGTGGTCAGCGACAACACCGGCAGTTTCGGGGAGGTCCGGCTGCGCCTGAAGGGGTTGAAGCTCGCGGGACCGTCGAGGCGCGAGGCGCGGGTCCTCAACGAGGACTGGGGCGGCAAGGTCGAGTTCTCGGCAGCCTCCGGAGAATGGCTCATCACCCCGCACCCGATGTGCTTTGGCGACATCAACGTCTGGGTCATCCCCAAGGCCGTGCCGGCGCAGTGAACCCCGGTAGGGCGGTCGGCAGCCGGGCCGTCAGTCCCGGATCACCGTGGCGGCCACCCACGCGAGCGCATCCCGGATGTAGGCCTCGTCCTCCGCGGACAGCACGCTCGGGATGTTGATGCCCACGGTGGTCGCGAGCCAGTGGTCGAGCGTCGGCAGCGTGCCGCGGTGGTATTCGTGGCGGGGATCGATCGCCCGAGGAGAGGCCGGCCAGGGACCGCCGCCGTTGAGCGGCCACCGTTCGACCAGCGGACGGATGTTGTAGTACACGTGCACCTCGAAGTCGTGCAGGAACCAGGGCCTGAGACCGAAATCGGAGAGCGCCGAGGCCACCGCCCTTCCGAGAGCGATCCGCGAGGCGTCGTCACCCCGGTCGGGCAGGTGGAACTGGCAGTAGTAGCCCGTATCCCCGGGGTCGGAGGCGTCCGCCGTGGCCCGGGTCCGGAGGCCCAGGTCGGACAGATGGCGGGCGATCCGTGCGTGGCTGGCGCGCATCGACGCCAGGATGTCGTCGAGCCGCCGGAGCTGCACCCGGGCCAGGGCGCCCTGCAGTTCCCCGAGTCGACGGCCATGACCCCAGCCGACCGGGTCGTCGCCGTACCAGTTCACCGGCGTGCTCTGGTCCCGCGCATAACCGGCGTTGTGCAGCGCCTCGATGCGGCGCGCCAGGGCGGGGTCGCGCGTGACGAGCACCCCGCCCTCGCCGGCCGTGATGTTCTTGTTGATCTGCAGGCTGTAGATGCCGATGTCGCCGAAGGTGCCGACCCGGTGGACGCCCTCCGGGGCCGTGGGTGCCACCGACCCCGGCGTGCCCCGCGCATGGGCACCCATCGACTGGGCGCAGTCCTCCAGGACCCGGATCATCGGGAGTCCCTCGCGGGCCCGTTCCTCGTTCAGGCCGCGGACGGTCTCGAGGATCTCCCCGATCCGCGCGCATCCGCCCAGCATCGGCACGGGCATGATCACCTTGGTCCGCGGGCCCACGCGACGACGGATCTGGTCGGGGTCGAGGTTGAGGGTGTCGTCGGAGTCCACCAGCACCGGGATGGCCCGGTTGCGGACGATGGCCGAGATGCTCGAGATCCACAGGAATCCCTGCACCAGCACCTCGTCACCCTCGCCGACTCCCAGGGCGTCCAGCGCCAGTTCGAGCGCGCCGGTGCCCGAGTTCACCGCCGTGGCGTGGATCGTGGCGTTGCCGGGGCCGGGGTGGCCCGGCACTCCCGAGATCAACCGCGCGAACTCGCGCTCGAAGGCCTCCACCTCGCCTCCGAACCGGGGGCCGTAATAACGGAAGGGCGACCGGTTGCGGACCACCCGGGTCACGGCCTCCAACTCCTCGTCGCCATACCGGGCCGCACCGGGAAACTCCGGGGGAAGGGGCTTCGGGACGGGGCGGGCCGGCGGGTTCGCAGTGGAGGGACGGGCATTCATCCGGGTGGGGGTGTCATGGGTTCGACATCGATGCGGGGCGGGCCGGCCTCTCCGCGGATCAACCGGCCCCGGATCCACCCCAGGTAGATCGCAAGACCCGCCGCGAGACCGACGCCGGTCGACCAGGCCGGCAGGTGTCGGGTCGCGAAACCCTCGACCTGCGTCGGCGAGAGGGTCAGTGCGGCCACGACGCCCAGCGTCCAGCAGAGGGCGAGCACGCCCACCGCGCGGCGTGGCCCGCGGGGGCCGGCCTCGGCGTTCCCGGCGGATCCCTTGCCGAAAAGGGCCGCGCAGACCGTCCCGGCGTAGCCCAGGTAGCCGGCCACCGCCGAGATCTGCGAGACGAGGTCGAGGCTGGGCAGCGCTACCACGACGAGGGAAGAGACGGCCCAGACCAGCAGGATCGCGTTGCGGGGGATGCGCTGGCCGGGCGCGATGCCTGCCAGCCATCGGCCGCCCGGGAGCATCCCATCCCGGCCCAGCGCGAAGAGCAGGCGGCTGGCCGCGGCCATGCAGGCCAGCGCGCAGGCGAAGATCGAGACCCCGATGACCCCGAGCACCGCGGGCAGGGCTGGGCCGGCGGCCCGGCGCAACACGTCGAGCAGCGGATCTCCCGAAGCCTGCGCGGCCGCCAGGTCGCCCAGGCACCCCACGGCGCCCGCAAGCATCAGGAAACCCGCCACCCCCGACCCCACGAGCGAGGTCATCATGGCCCGGGGCACGGCCCGTCGCGGATCGAGGGTCTCCTCGGCCAGGTCGGCCGCGGCCTCGAAACCCGTGAGGCACCAGGCTCCCAGCAACAGCGACAACGCCCAGGCGCCGGCGCCGGCGGTCCCACCGGAGGCGGCTTCCCGGGCCTCGAAGAGCACGCCGGGCAGAGAACCCGACCGCAACGCCACCCAGCCGAGCACGACCACGAGGGCCGCGACGCCGACAAGTTCGGCCCAGACGCCGGCATCGTTGATGCGGGCCGCCAGCCGGAGTCCCCAGAGCTGCACGAGGCCCACGGCGGCGATGACCGCGAGGGTCAGGGTGGTCACCAGCGATGCCGAGGGTTGCCGGCCATCGGCGGCCAGGGCTGCCAGCGATCGGGCCAGGGTGGCGCAGATCCCCGGGAACCCCGTCAGCAGTTGCAGCACCAGCAACCATCCCACGGCGTACCCGACATGCGGGTTCAGCAACCGGGTGGTCCATTGGTAGCCGTATCCGGACAGCGGAAGCCGCCGGGCCAACCCGCACATCACCCAGGCCACCAGCACCTGTCCGGCCAGCACCGCCAGCCAAGACCACACCACGGCCCCGCCGACCTGACGCAGTCCGTGCCCGAAATTGGCCGAGACGCCGGTCAGCACCGAGATGAGCGAGAAGGCGATGGCGAAGCTCGAGAAACCGCCGAGGGTGCGCCGCAGTCGCTGGGTGTAACCGAACCGCGACAGGTCCCGGTCGTCCGGGTTCACCTCTGTCGTCGTGTCCGGTGGCCGTGTCATGGTTCCCAGTCGCCGTACCGGGAGGTGATCCGGTCCCGCAGTTCGGCCACGAAGCGTGGTGTGATCTCGGCCTCGTGCGCGATCCCGTACCAGAGGCCCGCCTCGTGCACGAAGCGGCGCAGGTTCAACAGGGCGTGCTCGACCTGTTGCCAGGTGATGCCCATGGCCTCGGGCCGGATGTCGACCCCCGCACGGTGGATGCGGTCGAGCATCTCCTCGTCGCGGTCGCGGTGCAGCATCGATCCGGCCACGATGCCCAGGCAGACGGGTTGGCCGTGGATGAACTTGCGGCCGGTGAAGTATTCGAGCGCGTAGAAGATGAAGTGCTCCACGCCCTCGATGTGGCGGGGGTTCCAGCCGGCCTCGTGGAAGGAGGCCCCGGCCCAGCGCATCGCGCCCATCAGGGCCCGGATGCCCGTCTCGTCGACCCGGGCGACGGCGTCGAGGTGGGGCAGCAGTCCGTCCATCACCGAGCGGGCCTCCTCGACCATCCGGGGGTCGTAGGGCCACTGGGGTTCGGTGCGCCCGCGGTCGCGCGCCAAGCGCCAGTCGGCATGCGCGGTGTGGAAACAGAGGATCTCGCAGATCCCGCTCCGGTTGAGACCGGGCGGAGCCGAACGGATGACGTCGAAATCGACGTACACCGCCTCCGGCACCGCCCAACCCACATAGCGCACATGTCCCCCGAAGCGCAGGCCCGACCGGTGTCCGAAGGGGGCGTCGACCGTCATCGCGGTCGGGAATTGGAAGAGCGGCACCCGCCGCCGCCAGGCGATGAATTTGGCCACGTCGATCGCCTGGCCACCGCCGAGACCCGCCACCGAGGCCGACTCCGGGATGCGCGCCAGTGCGAGCTCGAGTTCGTCGCCGTCGATGGTGTCCACCATCCACGGCGTGACCCGTCCGCCGAAGCGTTCGCCGAAGCGTGGCCACAGGTCGGCCATGGTCACCACCAGGCAGGGTCGATGGGCGAAATTCGGCAATTCGGCCAGGAGGTTCCTGCCGAAGATGGTCTTGAATCCGATCGATGGGGCGGTCGTCGGGGACATCGCGGGTTCGTGGTTCGTCATCCGCTCGGGGTTCAATGGCCCGCCTCGGGCAGCAGTCGGAAGCTGGAGGCCACGAACCGTCCCCGCCGGACCTCCCCGGTGACGCGGGCCCTGCGGATGACCTTGCACATGCCATCTTGCGCGTGCGCGTCGCCGAGGGCGTCGAGTTTGACGCCGTCCACGAAATAGGCACGGCCGCCGATCCGCACGGCCAGGTCGCAGTCGTCGCCCTTCAGGCCGAAGAGGCACTCGCCGCAGGCCGCCTCCACCTCGGTGGGCGTCGTGAGGGCGGTGGGTCCGGAGGTCGCGCAACCGGCGAGGCCCAGGGCAAGGATGACGGCGATCCAGGGGTTGGAACGGCTTCGGGTGAACATCGTGTCGGGAGTCTATCACCGATCCCGGGGATGGCGACCGGAATCCCTGCCCGAGGGGACACGAGGCGCGTGCCGCCGGCCGTGGGTTGTCCGGGGGGGCTCGCCGATGCCACGGAAGTCCGTTCGTGCGCCAATTGCCTCGCCAACGACGGGCTTCCCGACCACCATGGCCATGGAATCCCCATGAAACGATCCGCCCATCCGGGGTGGTCGGTCCTGGCCGCGATGATCCTGGGCGTCGCTCTCAGGGCCGGAGCCTCGGAACAGTTCGAGAGGTCCGTGCGTCCCCTGCTCGCGGAGCGGTGCCGTTCCTGCCATGGTCCGGATCGTGCCGAGGGGGCCCTGCGCCTGGACTCGCGCGGGGCGATGCTCACCGGCGGGTCGACCGGAGCCGCGGTGACACCCGGCGACCCGGACCGCAGCCCGCTGGTCCGGGTCCTCGAGGCCGACGCCACCGCCGCCGGCCCCCACCGCGGCCTGCTCACGGCGGGCGAGGTGGGGGCGATCCGGACCTGGATCGCCGCCGGGGCCCCATGGCCCGAGGCGCGGGCCGCGTCGGATCCCGACCGGAAGGCCCTCGACTGGTGGGCATTCCAACCCCTGCGCAGACCCCCGGTGCCCGAGGGTGCTGACGGTCCCGAGAGCCCCATCGACGCCTTCATCGACGACGCCCTGCGGCGCGCCGGCGTCGAGGCCGCGCCCCCCGCCTCCCGCCGCGTCCTGATCCGCAGGGTGAGCTTCGACCTGGTCGGACTGCCCCCGTCGGCCGAAGCGATCGAAGCCTTCGAGCACGACCCCTCTCCCGATGCCTACGAACGGGTGGTGGACCGACTGCTTTCCTCGCCGGAACATGGGCGACGCTGGGCGAGGCACTGGCTCGATGTCGTCCGCTACGCCGACTACCACGACGGCAACCCCGCCACACGCAATCCGGTCTGCGAACCGCTGGAGGCCTGGCGGTATCGCGACTGGGTGGTGGACAGCCTCAACCGAGACATGCCCTTCGACCGGTTCGTCGAGCATCAGATCGCCGGCGATCTCCTGCCGTCGCCCGAGGGGCGGGTTCCCCATGCCGACGGTCTCGTCGCCACCACCTTCCTGGTGAACGGAGCGTGGGATCGCGGCGACGCCGACAAGGAGAAGATGGTCAGCGACATGGTCGACGACCAGATCGACACCATCGGCAAGGCCTTCCTGGGGATGACCCTCGGTTGTGCCCGGTGCCACGACCACAAGTTCGACCCGGTGACCGTGCGCGATTACTACGCATTGGCCGGCGTCTTCTACAGCACCCGCATGCTCAAGGAACTGGGCACCAAGGGAGGGGAGATCACCCTGCAGCGGCGACCGCTCGTGCCGCAGGAGATGGTCGACCGGCGCGACCGGCGGCTCGCCGAGATCACCAGCCTGGAGGCCCTGCTCAAGGGCGCGCCGGGAAAGGCCCCGGTGGTGGCGACCAACGACCCCGCCCGTGGGGTTCTGGTCGAGACGATCGAGCGCCTCCGCCGCGAACTGCCGCCGGAGCCTCCGATGGCGTTGGCGGTCAGCGAGGGCGGCGTTCCTGGTGGCTTGTTCCCGGGCATCCAGGACGTGCCCATCCACCTGCGGGGAAGCTACGCCCGGCTCGGTCCGGTGGTGCCCCGGGGGCTTCCCGCGTTCCTTGCCGGCACGAACACGGCGACGGTCTCCGCGGGCAGCGGACGTCGCGAACTGGCCGCATGGATCGCCTCGCCGTCGAATCCCTTGACCGCCCGGGTCATCGTGAACCGCGTCTGGCAATGGCATTTCGGATCGGGGTTGGTCCGGACTCCGAACAACCTCGGACTGCTCTCGGAGCCGCCGTCGCATCCCGAATTGCTCGACTGGCTGGCTTCGGCGTTCCTCGACGACGGGGGGTCGCTCCGGAGCCTGCATCGTCGGATGGTCCTGTCCCGCGCGTACCGGAGGTCCGGCAGGGTGGGTGAACAGGCCCGTGTCCGCGACCCCGAGAACCGCTTGCTCGGCCGGTTCTCTGCGCGCCGTCTCGAGGCCGAGCCGCTTCGCGATGCCCTGCTGGCGGCCTCGGGAGGGCTCGACCTCCGGTCGGGCGGTCCCGCCACCCATGAGCTCGGGTCGCCGAGGAGGTCGCTCTACATCCAGACCGCCCGATGGGATCGCGCCAACTTCGCCACCCTGTTCGACGCCGCGAACCCCGACGCGTCGGTGGAGGCGCGGGCGGTCAGCACGGTCGCTCCGCAGGCCCTCTTCCTGATGAACCATGCCTTCGTGTCGGAGGTGGCGGGCCGGATGGCTGGCGAGGCCGCCCGCGGGGCTCCGAAGGATGGGACCGCCCGCATCCGGTGGCTCTTCCGCCGGGCGCTGTCGCGCGATCCGACCCCGGCCGAGACCGAGATCGCCTCGCAACTGCTTCGCGACGCCGCGGAGGCCGACGGCGGTGATCCCTGGCCCTCGCTCGCGCGGGTGCTTCTGATGGGCAACGAGTTCGTGACGGTCGATTGAAGCCCATGCCATGCCCCCCCGCCCCGTGACCTCTTCCCGAAGGAACTTCCTGGCCCGCACGGGCGGAGGCTTGGGACTGCTTGCCCTCGCCGACCTGCTCGCGGCCCAATCCGGCGGACCCGGGCTGGCGGCCGATCGCTCGGTCCACCCGTTCGCCCCGAGGAGCCCCCATCACGCCCCGCGGGCCTGCCGAGTCGTCTTCCTGTACATGCCCGGGGGGCCGAGCCACGTCGATCTCTTCGATCCGAAGCCACGCCTGGCGATCGACCACGGCAAGCCGCTGCCCTTCGAGAAGCCGCGCCTGGAGCGGACCAAGACCGGTCACCTGCTGGGTTCGCCGTGGAGTTTCGCGCGCCATGGGCGATCGGGCATCGAGGTGAGCGAGCTGTTGCCGCGGACGGCCTCCTGCATCGACGACCTCTGCGTCATCCGATCGATGGTCGCCGACAACATCAACCACAGTGGCGCGGCCCTCCAGATGTGCACGGGTGAACAGGCCTTCTCGCGGCCCAGCATGGGTTCCTGGCTGCTCTACGGGTTGGGCACCGAGAACCAGAACCTGCCGGGATTCGTGGTGGTGAGTCCGGCCGAGGTGTTCCAGGGTGCGCAGTTGTGGGCTTCGAGCTTCCTGCCGAGCGCCTACCAGGGCACCCGGGTCCGGGACCTGGAGCATCCGATCGCCAATCTCGGCGGTGGCACCGGGCCAGCGGGGCAACGCGTGATGCTCGACGCGCTGGGTCGGTTCGACGCGGCCCGGGACCGCACGTCGGTCGACGCATCGGCGCTCGACGCCAGGATCGCCTCCTTCGAACTGGCCTTCCGGATGCAACGGGAGGCTCCCGAGGCCTTCGACCTCGTGCGCGAAAGCCCGTCGGTGCGGGCCCTCTATGGCATCGGCTCGCCCGAGACCGATCTCTTCGGTCGGCAATGCCTCCTCGGCCGGCGCCTGCTCGAGCGGGGCGTGCGGTTCGTCCAGCTCTTCGACGCCCCCTTCAACAACGCCTGGGATCATCATTCCGGCCTTCGCGAGAACCTGCCGAAACGCTGCCGTGCGATCGACCAGCCCGTGGCCGCCCTGCTGACCGACCTCAAGGCCCTGGGCCTGCTCGACGACACCCTCGTGCTGTGGGGAGGCGAATTCGGCCGGACCCCCACCGCCGAGGGCGTCGATGGCCGCGAGCATCATCCGTTCGGGTTCACGATGTGGATGGCCGGCGGCGGCATCCGCGGTGGCATGGTCCACGGGGCCACCGACGAGTTCGGCTGGCATGCGGTCCAGGACCGGGTGCATGTGCACGACCTGCACGCCACCATCCTGCACCTGATGGGCATCGATCACGAGCGGTTGACCTTCCGGTTCGGCGGGCGGGATCACCGGTTGACCGATGTCCATGGGCGCGTCGTCACCCGGATCCTCGCCTGAGCCCGCCCCGATCGATCCCGGCGGGAGCCTGGCCGGTCATCCCAGGAGACCGCGGATCGGATCGGCGTGGTACAGCGGGAACGGGCGTTGCTGCACGTCGAGCCACTGGGTGTCGCGGGGAATGCCCAGGGCGTGGAAGATGGTCGCCGCGAGGTTCTCCGGGGTCTGGGCATCGGAGGCCGGTTGACCTCCCTCGCGGTCCGAGGCGCCGATGACGGCACCACCGGGGACGCCTCCTCCGGCGAAGAAGACCGACTGGACCGCTCCCCAATGATCGCGGCCCGGGTGGCTGGCTCCCGGCAGGGTGGAGATCTTCGGGGTGCGGCCGAATTCGCCCGCCATCACGATCAGGGTCGATTCCAGCAGGCCTCGATCCTTCAGGTCGTCGAGCAGGGCCGACACGGCCCGGTCCATCGGCGGCAACAGGTGGTCCTTCAGGTTGGGGAAGGCGTTCTCGTGGGTGTCCCAGGTCTCGTCGTTGCCCAGGTTGACCTGCACGAGCCGCACCCCGGCTTCCACGAGGCGCGCCGCGGTGAGCAGCGACCATCCGAAGGAATTCTGGCCGTACCGTTCCCGCAAGCGGGGATCGGCCCGGGTGACGTCGAAGGCCCCGGCCACCGGCCCGCCGGTCAGCAACGAGACCGCCGATTGCCACTGCCGATCGTGCTCCTGGATCTCGGCCGCATGCTCGAGCGAGGCGCGCTGGCGGTCGAGGTGGCGCAGCAGGTCCAGGCGATCCTGGAGGCGGCCGCCGGAGAGCCATTCGGGTACCGAGAGGTTCGGGGATCGGAATTGCAGCCGGGGATCCGATTTGGGCCCGTCGTGGTGGTGGAAGAGGTATTCCGGGAAGGCCCCGTAGGAGGACGGATTGTACGGAGCCGCGTCGAGGTGCCACGGATCGAACCTGCGGCCGAGGATGCCGCCGGTCTGCCCGGGAATCACGCGGCCGGTGTTGTGGATCAGTTTCTCCGGCAGGACGACCGCCGATGGCAGCTGATTTCTGGGGCGGGCCAGTGCGGTGGTGAGCGAGGCCATCGAGGGCCAGTCGGAGTCTTTTGGTTTCGTGGGATCGAACCCCAGCGGCAGCTCCGAGCGGCCCGTCAGCATGATGTGATGGGCGGCCGAATGGTCGTTGGATCCGTGGGAAAGCGATCGGCACAACGCCCAGAGCGGGCTCCGGCGAGCCAACTCCGGCAGATGTTCACAGATGTGGATGCCCGGGGTCTTCGTCGGAATGGGTGAAAATTCACCCCGGATCTCCATCGGGGCCTCGGGCTTCATGTCGAAGCTCTCGTGCTGAGCCAGGCCTCCCGAAAGGAAGATGTAGATCACCGATTTCGCTGTGGCCGTGTCTTTGGGGGAGGGAGACCCCAGTACCCGCAATCCTTCGAGATGGTGCAGGCCTATGCCGAGCAATCCGAGGGTCCCCGCCTGAAGGGCGGTCCGACGCGAATGGCGCACGATGATCGGAGGGTGGGCCGTGAGGGGCATACCGGGCGGGAAGGGTGCCCAAGGACTACAACGCCCTCCCTCCGCTGGCGAGCCATCATCGCGGCGAATTCGCGGCAAGAGGCATGGTTCGGATCACGCAGACGCCAGAGTTCCCACAGGCCGACGCCCCGGTGAGAACCGGAGCGCCGACCACTCCTGGGCCGCCAGGGCTACTGGACCTTCACCTCGATGGCTTTGGCCTTCGCACTCGAGCTTTTCGGGATGTGGATCTGGAGGATGCCCTCCCTGAAATCGGAGGTGACCTTCGAGGCGTCGACGTCTTCCGGCAGTGCGAAGCTGCGTTCAAAGCTGCCGTAGGACCGCTCGATACGATGGAACCTTCGTCCCTTTTCCTCCTTCTCCGATTTCCGCTCGCCGGTGATCTGGAGGGTGCCGTCCTCGACGCGAACCTTGAGATCCTCCTTCCTCACCTCAGGCAATTCGGCCTTCACGAGGTATTCTCCATTCTGCTCCAGAATGTCGACCAACGGGGACCAGTCGCTGACTGTCATGGCCTCCTCGCCATCGGGCCACGAGGCCATCAACTGGTTCATCCGCGCCTGAAGGTTCTCGATTTCGCGGATCGGATTCCAGCGGTCGCGAGTACGCCAGAGCCTCAGGTCGTCGGATCTGCGGAACGGGTTCCATAGGGTGAGTGCGCTCATGTTCTTCAATTGCTCCTGCGGCAGGGTTGAGTTCGAGGCGTCCGCTGTGCCGCGCAGCCGGAAGTCCTCTCAAGAACCCCAAGATATCGATGCCCGGGCCCCTAAACATTGGGCAAAAACCCGATTCCGAGTGGGGTCGGAACCGTATCGCCTGGATCGCGTGCATCCGCATCACCCATGCCCACCCGACCCACCGGGAATGACTCCGTCGAAATTCAACGGGTTCGATTTGGAATCGTATCCAATGGGTCAAAACCCTTGGAAACAGGGGCCTTCCTGAGCCGAAGACGGGTGATCCTCGCACCCTCGAGGAAACTTTTTTCCAAAAAGGTGTTGTCAATCCGCCGATGGTCGACTTAACTATTCCTGTTCTTACGAACAAAGCGGCAAAACGGTCGCTGAGTTCATCAACCGGGCTGGTTGAAGCTGAAACAAACTTCAACCCGATTTTCTGTCGCCTGAAAGGGCGGCTTTTTCGTCGAGCCAGGTTGAGTTCATTGAAAATTGAAATGCACGATGAGTGAAGAGCCCGGCAGCCGAGCAATCGGTTGCCACAAAAACTGCTCTTGAAGTAAGCCGGTCTGCGAAAGTGGGCTGCGAAGAACCAAGGGCAACAACGTTATATTTATACGGAGAGTTTGATTCTGGCTCAGAACGAACGCTGGCGGCGTGGATAAGACATGCAAGTTGAACGGTTGATACAGGGTAGCAATATTCTGTGTCAGCAGTGGCGTAAGGGTGCTTAACACGTGGGTAATCTGCCGCGAAGTGTGGGATAACTCGCTGAAAGGCGAGCTAATACCGCATGTGATTTTCTTGAGGCATCTCAGGGAATTCAAACATGGGTCGCAAGGCCTGTGGTTTCGCGATGAGCCCGCGGCCTATCAGCTAGTTGGCGGGGTAAAGGCCCACCAAGGCTAAGACGGGTAGCTGGTCTGAGAGGACGACCAGCCACACTGGAACTGAGACACGGTCCAGACACCTACGGGTGGCAGCAGTCGAGAATTTTTCACAATGGGGGAAACCCTGATGGAGCGACGCCGCGTGGGGGATGAAGGGCTTCGGCTCGTAAACCCCTGTCATTGGCGAACAATTGTTACGTCCTAATACGGCGTGACTTGATAGTAGCCGAAGAGGAAGGGACGGCTAACTCTGTGCCAGCAGCCGCGGTAATACAGAGGTCCCGAGCGTTGTTCGGATTCACTGGGCGTAAAGGGTGCGTAGGTGGTTGGTTAAGTTTGAGGTGAAAGCTCCGAGCTCAACTCGGAAAATGCCTTGAAGACTATCTGACTAGAGGATTGGAGGGGAGACTGGAATTCTCGGTGTAGCAGTGAAATGCGTAGATATCGAGAGGAACACCAGTGGCGAAGGCGAGTCTCTGGACAACCCCTGACACTGAGGCACGAAAGCTAGGGGAGCAAACAGGATTAGATACCCTGGTAGTCCTAGCTGTAAACGGTGCACGTTT
>CAIOKD010000049.1 GCA_903858835.1 uncultured Verrucomicrobiota bacterium | reverse complement strand
CATCGGTTGCTTCGCGCTGCTCGGACCCACCGGCGTCGGCAAGACGCTTCTGGCCCGGACGCTGGCCGAGCAGATGTTCGGCAGCAATCAGGCGCTCATCCAGCTCGACATGTCGGAGTACATGGAGAAGTTCACGGTGAGCCGGCTCATCGGTTCGCCGCCGGGCTACGTGGGCTACGAGGAGGGCGGCCAGCTGACCGAGAAGGTCCGTCGCCAGCCGTATTCGGTGGTCCTTTTCGACGAGATCGAGAAGGCCCATCCGGACGTCACCAACATGCTTCTGCAGATCCTCGAGGAGGGCAAACTGACCGATTCCCTCGGTCGGGTGGTCGACTTCCGGAACACCATCGTGCTGCTCACCTCCAACGTCGGCTCCGAGGCTTTGCGCAAGCAGGGCAGCATGGGCTTCGCCAAGGCCAGCGACGATGCCAGCTACGAGGCCATGCGGGGCCGGGTGCTCGACGAGGCCAAGAAGTTCTTCCGTCCCGAGTTCCTCAATCGACTGGACGACATCGTGGTCTTCCGCTCCCTCGGCAAGCCCGAGCTCAACACCATCCTCGACCTCGAGGTGGCCAAGGTGCTGGAGCGGATCCGCCGCAAGAACGTCACGGTGGTTCTGGACGACAAGGCCCGCGAGTTCCTCATCGAGAAGGGGTTCGACCCGCAATACGGCGCCCGCCCGATGCGCCGCGCCATCGAGAAGCACCTCGAGGATCCGCTGGCCGAGGAGATCCTGCGCGGCACCCTCATCGATGGCGAGCCGGTCACCGTGACCGCCGACAAGGACAAGCTGGTCTTCAAGCAGCGCGACCAAGCCGCCGAGGGGGCCTTGAGCTCCTAGTCGGTCGGGGAGCCCGGCATCCCTCGCCGGGTTCCCCATCGACGGTATTTGCTCGTTCGCGCACCTCCGGCCGAGGCTCCATCGGCGGTGGAGACAACGGTTCCCCAACGGACGCCTTTCTGAAGGGTTCTGCCGGGAGTGTTGTCAGGGCGCGCAGCACCGGGATACCTTCCGAGTCACTGGAACCCAACGTGCCGGTCCAAATCCTCCATCAACGATTCCGATCCTTCGTGGTCCAACTGGGCGAAGTGTTCCTGCTCCTGGCCGAGACCGCGAGGTCGTTCCGGCACCAAACGCCGTCCTGGAAGGATTTCCTCCACCAACTCCAGTTCATCGGCGTGAAGAGCCAGAGCGTGGTCATCACCACCGGAGCCGCGACAGGCATGGTGCTCTGCGCGCAGACCTTCCTCCAGTTCCACAAGGTGAAGATGGACACCGCCACCGGAGCGGTCGTCAGCATCGGCATGAGCAGCGAGCTGGGGCCAGTGCTCGCGGCGCTGATGCTCACCGCGCGGGTGGGGGCCGCGATGACCGCCGAACTGGGTACCATGAAGGTCACCGAGCAGATCGACGCGCTTCGGGCCCTGGCCGCGCACCCGGTGGATACGCTGGTGGTCCCCCGATTCCTGGCGCTCTTGGCTTCGGCGCCGCTGCTGACGGCCGAGTCGGTCGTGGTCGGCATCCTTTCCAGTTGGCTGGTGGGCGTCCACCTGCTGGGTATCGACAGCGCCTACTACCTGGTCAACATGACCCGATACACCGATCCGCAGGACGTGCTGACCGGATTGATCAAGTCTTTCGTGTTCGCGGCGATCATCGCCGTCGTCGGCTGCCACAAGGGCCTGACGTGCCGGGGCGGTGCCGAGGGTGTGGGTCGCGCGACCACCGAGGCCGTGGTCGCGGCCAGCATCAGCATCCTGATCATCAACTTCTTCCTCACCCTCTTCCTGGCCCGGATCTTCAACGCCTGAATGGACAACATGATCCAGGTCCGAGACGTCACCAAGAACTTCGGGAGCCAGCGGGTCCTCCGTGGGGTCAGCCTCGATATCGAGAGGGGCGAAGCGGTGGTCATCATCGGCCGGAGCGGCGGCGGCAAGAGCATCCTGCTCAAGCATCTGATCGGCCTGCTGCAGCCCGATTCGGGGATCGTGCGCGTGGACGGCGAGGACCTCGCCCAGATGGACGAGCGGAGCCTGCTGCGCGTGCGCCGGAAGTATGGGATGCTCTTCCAGATGGCCGCGCTCTTCGATTCGTTGACCGTCGATGAGAACGTGGGCTTCGTGCTGCGACGCCAAGGGCTGGAATCGGAAAGCGAGATCCGGCGGCGCATCGGCGAGGCGCTGGAGATGGTGGAATTGCCGGGGATCGGCCACAAGATGCCCAGCGAGCTGTCCGGCGGTATGCGCAAGCGGGTCGGCCTGGCCCGGGCGATCGTGTATCGGCCCGAGATCGTGCTCTACGATGAGCCCACCACGGGGCTCGACCCGATCGCCGCCGACAACATCGACCGCCTCATCCGACGCGTCTGGGAGACCCTTCATGTCACCAGCATCGCTGTGACCCACGACATGAAGAGCGCCCGGACCATCAGCAACCGGATCCTGATGCTCCATGAGGGACGGATCTATTCGGAGGGCCCCACCCGGGATATCCTCGAATCCACGGATCCGGTGATCCACCGCTTCGTCAACGGTATTTCGACCCCGCAAAAATCCGAATGAGCGAGTCCATGGAAAGAAAAACACCCGCGGCCCAGGTGGGCCTGTTTGTCCTGGTCGGCCTGGTGCTGATCGCAGGCCTTCTCATCCGCTTCAGCAAGGGCGCCTCGCTCTGGAGATCGGGGCGGACGGTCATCGTGTCGGCGGGCAACGTCGGAGGCCTGGCCGTCGGGGCCCCGGTGAACATGTCCGGCGTCCGCATCGGTTCTGTCGAGACGATCTCCCTGTCGACCGACGGTCGCCGGGTGCTGATCCGATGCCGGATCGAGCAGCCGGTCACCCTCTTCGCCGACGCCCGTTTCGAGATCGAACAGAGCGGGTTCCTGGGCGACCAGTTCGTGGCCATCGTGCCGACCAAGAACCAGGGATCGCCGTTGGAGGATGGGGCCCAGGTGACCGCCGTCGATCCGTTCAACCTGCAGGAGGCGGCCCGCAGCGCCGTGGGCCTGATGACCCGACTCGACCAGGTGGTCGAACGCGTCGATCGGATGATTCTTTCGGCCTCCACTCTCAAGGACGTGACCAACACGCTGGCCAACCTGCGACGGACCTCGGAGCGATTGGATCGGACCCTCGTCGAGGTGGAGTCGTTGGTGGCCTCGGAGAAGCCGGCCGTGTCGGCGACCGTGAGTAACCTCCAGGCATTCTCCACGACGCTGGCCCCGCTGTCGGGCCAGGTGGGGGCCCTCGTCTCCAGGGCCGACTCGCTGTTGGTGCGGGCCGATGCGTTGGTGGCGACCAACGAGCCGGCCTTGCGCGAGGCCCTCGGTGGGTTCCGCGATGCTTCGGTGGCGGCTCGCGAACTGGTGCAGGATCTCCAAGCCGGTCGGGGTGCCGTGGGGGCGCTATTGAAGGATCCGAAGCTGCAGGCCGAATTGGGGGCCACGCTGGGACACATGAACACGGCATCCAGCAACCTTGCCCACCACGGTCTGTTCTGGAAACCCCGTCGGGTCGAGCCGCTCACAAACACGACGGGTTATCCGGGACGCGGGCCGTTCCGTTGAAGGTTCGGAGGGATACGATCGCGGGCGGCGCCTCATTGACATCGAGAATCCCGGATCGGAGGTTCGCGACATGGAACTCGTCACGATCTCCAGGCTGTTCTCGGTCGCCGAAGCGGATCTCACGGCATCCCGGCTCGAGTCAGCCGGTTTCACCCCGTTCATCCATGGTGCGGATGCGGCCCTCGGTTGCGACGGGTATTCGATGGCGACGGGCGGCATCCAGGTGAAGGTGCCGGCCGATCAGGTCGGGTCGGCCCGCGAATTCTTGGCCGCCGATCCTGACCACGGCGGATGGGAAGCGCGGTTCCGGGCGGTCTATGGTCGAGCCATGGCCGTCTTCCGGTCGGGTCGGTGTTCGGCGGCGACTCTGTGCGACCCGGCTGACACCACCTTCCTGCGCGACAGCGGATGCACCGTGCAGGAGCTCTACGACTTCATCGAGGATGCCGTGGACTACGGTGAACCTGATTTCGAGACCGTCCTGGAAGTGCAGCGGATCCGTCGCGATTGGTTCCTGGGGCCGATGCGCGGGGAATGGACCGGAACGGTGGTGCCGATGTCGGAACTGCCGGCCAAGACCGACGCCGTGGACGGCATCGCCTGGCTGCCGAGGTTGATCGTGAAGGCGCGGCTCAAGCTGCGGGGCGAGATGCCTTCCGACCTGATGTACGGCTGTGGCGGGGATCGCCCCTTCCTTCGGCGCATGGGCATGACCCTGCCGGGGTTCCTGGAACTGGTCCGGGATCGGGGAGAGGACGACCGCGCCATCGTCGATGCCGTCAAGGCCTTCCGCCACCGCAGCACGAGTCGTGACTGAGCGCTCAGGGAATCTGGTTTGTCCGGGGGTCCGGAGTCGGCCCCTCTCGGATCGACGTGCCGCTGCTCCGCCGTTCAATTCAGGACGAACGCGGCGTCGGAAGTCTCCAGGCGGATCTTGTCCGGGATGTGGTTCGGGTCGATGCGCACGATCACTCGGTGTGTGCCTGCCCCCAGAGAAACCGGGCCGTCCGCCTTGGATCCATCCACCCAGAGTTCCGTGCCCTTGGTGGCGGTGAGTTGGAACCGGACGGTTCCCGGTTGGGCTAGCTGAACCTCGGTCACCGCCAGCACGGCGATCTTGGACGACCACATGTTGGCCTTGGTCGCGTTCTCCATGAGGGTCCGGGTCAGGTCGCCATTGACCCGCGAGAGCACCTCGGTCCACCGCTTGTCCTGCAGCGGCTTCTTCCACATCCAGTCGGCCTGGCCGTTCTGCTGGTCGGTGTGGACGATGTTCGACAGACGCCATTTGCGGGCTACGCCGCCCTTGCTGGCGTCGAATTCACCGGGCTTGCCGAGCTGCGACAGGAAAGCCACGAGGTCGAGTTGTTCGGTCTCGTTGAGCGGATCGAGGAGCCCCGCTGGCATCAGCGACGCCGATGCCTGGTTCCTGGATTCGATGTCCGACTTGGCGATGACGATCTCCTGGTTGGCGGTGCCGCGCAGCACCAGCTCGTTGCCGGATTCACGCACCACCGTCCCGGAGACGGTCTGGCCATCCTTGGTCTCGACCACCACGCCGTGGTAGCCCTCCTTGATCTTGGCGTTGGGCATCAGCAGAGATTCGACCAGGTAGTCGGGCTGGGCGCTGGCGCCGATGGAGGTCATGTCGGGGCCCACCCGTCCACCCGCGCCACCGATGGCGTGGCAGGTGGTGCAGGCCAGGTCGGAACGTCGGTAGACGAGTTCGCCGCGCTGGGGATTGCCGGTGGCCGCCGCCTTGGCCGCCATCTCGCGGATCAGTTGCCCGGTGAAGGCCTGGGTGTCGGCCGACAGTCCGGATCCCTTGGCCAACGCGAGCACCAGGTCCATGTCGTTGCGTCCGCCCTCGCGGGCCACCCGCATGCCGGTCCGCGCCGCGGCCTGCGGAATGCCCGAGGCGGGCAGTTGGGGCGCCAGGCTCTTGCCGGACCCCTTGATGGGCAGCAGTCCTCGCCAGAACTCCTGCGCGGTCTGTTCCTGGTCCAAGCCCTGGATGGCGGCCACCAGGGCCGGGCCGGCCCCGTTCAGGTCGAGCGCCGCCCAGGTGAGGGCCGCACGACGGCGGGTGGCGGGATCCTTGTCGCTCGCGAGTTGCTTGAGCAGGGGCAGGCTGCCGGTGCCCTGAAGCCGGAGCACTTCGAAGACCGCGGAACGCACCGACTCCGACGAATCTGAGGCGAGTCGGATGAGAGAGTCGGCCGGGGGAGGGGTTTTCCAGTCGCCTGAAAGACGCAGCGTGGCTGCGCGCACCGAATCATTCGGCGATCCAAGCAATTTGAGGATGCCCTGGGTATCGCCCTCGGGGCGTGCCTTCCGGGTGCGAGCCGCCTCGCCGAGGGCGGCCAGCGCGCGGGTGGTGGCGGCGTCATCGAAGCCCCCGGTGACGGTCTGCTGCAGCAGGGCGCCGAGTTCCTTCGGGCCGCCGGCTTGGCCGATGAGTTCGATCCACGGGCCTGAACCATCCTTCGGCAGACGCCCCCCGATGACCCGGCCCAGCACGCGGCTGGCCTGTTCCGGTCGGATGGATTTGAGGGCGAAGGCCAACTGCTTCTCGCGTCCTTCGGATTTCCAGGCGCCCGATTCCAAGGCGGCGATCCACGGCTCGGACAGTTCGTTGATGGTCAGCCAGAGCGCGTAGTCGAGGGTGGGGTCCATCGGCTGATCGAGGACGCTCAAGGCCAGTTCCGCGGACCGGGCGCCGGGAATCTTGGCCAGGGCCCTCAATGCCTCCAGGCGCACTCGCGGATGGGGATCTTTGACCAGTTGGGCGAGGGTTTCGAGCCGTGAGGTGGCGTCGCTGGAGGTTGCCGCGAGGGTCGAGGCGGCCCCAAGCCAAAGCGCACCGGCGAGGACGATTCCGTGGAACATGACGCAACCATCGGACGGGACCCCCCCGGCCTTCAAGCGTCCGATCATCAAAAATCAGGGCCCGGTGCGGACCAGCGCCCTCAGGGTCACCCGCCGTCCGTTCGCGGGATTGAAACCCGACGCGGCCGGGGTCCGCAATTCAGGGAATCTCGACCCCAGTCGCTGGAAGGCCTCCCCCTCGGGCAGGACGCAGATCCGGGATCCGGGACGTGCCAGGAATTCAAGGGCCTCGGATTCGTCCTGGAGATGCCGTACCCAAGGGCCACGGGACGGACGAAAGTACCAATAGACGCTGGGTTCATGGAAACCGAGGGTCGCGATCTCGGTGTTCGGCCCGATCCAAGGCCGGCAGTCCTGCGCGAGGCGGGGCACCGGCAGGCGTTGCGCGAAAAGCCCCATCACGGGTCCAGCGATGAGGCCGAAGATCACAGCCGCGGGGATCGCCAAGCGGCGGATCCGGGCCGCTTCCGTGCCATCGAGGGCGAGTGTCTTGCCCAGCCAGAGGGCGATCAAGGGGAAGGCGGGCAGGGTGTAGTGTGGCAGCTTGGTCCGGATGAGGGTGAAGACCAAGAATACTGCCGCGATGCCTGCAGCCAGGTACCGATCGATGGGCGGGAGCGGACCCTGTAATCGTCGTTTCCAGACCGACCTGACCAGCCAGGGCGACCAGGGCAGGAATCCCGCCATCAGGGTCAATCCGTAGAAGGGAAGGCTGCCCAGGTACCCTCCGACCCCGCGGAGCCCATGGCCTTCGAGGACCCCCATCGATCGCTCCACCACGTGCTTGCCGATGCCCACCTTGAAGAACTCGCCCCGCGTCGCCACAAGGGCCGGGATGCCCCACAGGGCCACGAGCCCCAGGGTCAGTAGACTGCCGACCGCCCAGAGCGAGGGTTTGCGGAGGGGGCTCGGCGGGTCCGACGGTCGGTCCCGTTTGCCAAAACCCAGGAGGATCGCCGGCACGGCCGCCAACCAAGCCACCGGTCCCTTCGCCAGGAAACCCAGGGCCAGGGAGCCATAGAAGATCCAGAACCATCGGGCAAATGCTCCCGAGGGACCGCGGGTCTGGTGCCATTCCCATCCGGACCAGCACGACAGGGTGAAGCAGAAGACCATCGCCATGTCGGCTACCGCCAGGTGGGCGTGGACGAAGGCCTGGGGGCAGGTGGCCCAGAGGAGGCCGGCGAGGAAACCGGCACGGTCCCCGGCCAGCCGTCGGCCCCAGAGCGCCAGGATGCCGGTCGTCAACGCGGCACAGCATACCGAGGGCCATCGCACCGCCCACTCCGAGGGGCCGAGGAGGGATAGGCTCCCTGCCTGCAACCAGTAGATCAGGGGGGGCTTGTCGAACCGGTACTGACCGTTCAGGTGGGGGACTAGCCAGTTGCCCGACTGCAGCATCTCCCGGGATGCCTCGGCGAACCGGGGTTCGTCCCGATCCATGAGGGGCAGGGTTCCCGTACCCGCCGAGAAAGACAGCCACGCGCCGATGATCAGGAGCGGCCAGACCCATGGGGGCAGGGCGGTTCGGGTCGGCGGCTGCCGGTCGGAGACGTCCATCGGCGCAGAGTCTGCCAAGAGTGCCCGGACCCGGAAAGCAAGAGGGTGGATCTCCACCGGATTGTTGCGTGCCCCGAAGTTCGGATTGTGCTAGTGTCGGATCGTGGCGAGTAGTGCGACATCAAAGCCTTCCGGGGCAGAATCCGGGCAGCCAAGAGGGGGCACCTCTTGGCCGTGGTTGCTGCTCGGACTGCTGGTCGGATTGCCTCTGCTGGGCCTGTTCCTCTGGTCCGATGAATGGCTGAGGTCCCAGCGGTCATTCCTGACGGGCCCCGCTTGGTCCTTGCTCGCCCAGTCGATCAGTGGTGCAGCCAACGGTGCATGCCTCATCCCGCTGATGGTGGTTGGCACCCTCTGGTTCGATCGGAACGGGCGCAAGAAGACCGCTCGTATCCTCTCGGTCATGCTGCTTTCCGGCCTCGTGGCGGGTATGGCTGGCACGGCATTGAGATCTCTCATTGGGAGGACCCGCCCCGAGGTGGCCGTGGAACAGGGGTGGTTCGGGCCCCGTCGGGAAGGTCGTTGGTTGGTCGGGAAGCACGCCTACGCATCCTTTCCTTCCGGTCACGCTTCGATGGCCGCGGGGGTCGGTTTCATGGCCTTCGCCCTGGGGAGGCGTCCGGGCGCAGCCGGAATGGCATTCGCCCTGGCCGTGGCCTGGGCCCGCTTCCATCTGGGAGCCCATCGCGCTTCCGAT
>CAIOKD010000048.1 GCA_903858835.1 uncultured Verrucomicrobiota bacterium | reverse complement strand
GAGGGTCACGGCGACCGCGGGCGAAAGGTTCAGCCGGTTCTGGATCTCGGTCAGGAATCCATCGGAACGGGCGTCGATGAACTTCTTCATGTCGGCCAAGGCCGAGGCGCGGCTCGAGGCGGTCATGCCCCCGAGGCCCGACCAGCGTGCAATGTGTCGGGGGATCTCGGGTTCCACCTCATGGGCCATGGCGTCGAGCAGGGCCTGCACGCGCGCGGGTCGGAAGGTGGAATCGGCGTGAGCGGCCATACGCTGGGCCAGGCGCTGCCTGAAGTGTGTGCTGCCCTTCAGCCGCGACAGGAGCTGGTCCGATGAGAGCATCTCGCCCAAGACGCCGCTGGACAGTTGCGAGGAACGGAAGGTCTGGTCCATGTCGGGCAGGAACCATTGCCATCGGCCGCTCGGGGTGCGCGGACGCCAGAACTCGCGATTGTGCGGCCAGCTGATGTTCTGGCCCCAGGATTCGGACGCGACGAAATCGATGAAGCTCTCGATGTCCACACGGGCCTCGATCACGGCCCAGACCGCGGGATCGTTCAGGTCGTGCGACTGGGCGAAGTCGAGGATTTCGAGCCAGTGCACGGTGTCGCCCTTGTCGGCACCCAGGGTGACCGCAGCCGAGGTGAGGTGACCGTAGATGAGGTGATCCACGTCCATGGCGTTCAAGCGATGATGCTCGAAGAACCAGGCGTCGTCCCAGCGGGAGCGGATGTCGTGGATGCCCCAGTACGTCCCGTTGATGAAAACCACGCTCGGACGGTAGTCCGAGACGCCCACCCGCATCTGACCGCGTTGGAGGAAGGACCAGAGCCCGTCACGAAGCATCTCCATGCTCCAGGCATCGCCGCCGTCGCGGAGCGTCAGCGAGGTGTGGTTGGGGATGCCGGTGCCGGGGAAGAGGTTGAAGGCGAGGTTGTCGTTCCCGTAGGCGCCGCGGAGGGTGAAATTGAGGGCCCGCTGGGCGTGCACCCAGTTGTTCTCGCCCCCCATCCGAAAGCCGCCAATGACCCGGAATCCGGGCTGGCCGCCGGGCGCGAAGAACTCGAGGGAACCGGGTGCATCCTTGTTCTTGTACACGTCCCGGAGTCCGCGGCTGGAGCCGCCGCTGACGACCGGCTCGTGCTGGTTGTAGTAGATGCCCAGGCGGTCGCCGAAGAGCAGTTCCGGATCGGAGACCACCGAGACGATCGGCAGCGAGCCCTGGGTCTCGCCGATCAGGTAGGTGCGCGTGGCGATCGGGCCGTTCGGGCGGCCGTCCGCAAAGACCCGGGCCCGGACCACCGTGTTCGAGACGAGGGTGATCGGCCCGACGTAGGCCTGGGAACTCTGGGTCGGCACGGCTCCGTTCAAGGTGTAGCGCACGGTTCCTGATGCGGCCCCCATCGTGATTGTCACGGGTTGCGCGAACACGCCGCCCTCGGGGCTGAGCGCCGCGGCGATGCCCGGGGAGCGGAGGTCGGTTACCTCGGTGCCCGCATTGGGCGCCCCAGGGGTGGGATTGGCGAAGGCCACCCACTGGCCGGCGGCATTGCGTCCGCTGGAGACGTCGGCGATCTGGACGCCGTACGTCTGCAGGTCCACGTTGGTGGATCCTGTGAAGCCAGAGCCCGTGAGGGACAGGTCGAATCCGAGGTCGGAGCTGTTGGCCGCGCTCTGGTGGACTTCCACCGCCAGCACGTTCGTGCCCGCCACGAGCCTTGTGGCGGGCACCCGGTGGGCGGTGAAGGCGTTCTCGGCCGTGCCTGAAATGGCGGTGGAGGCGAGGGTCTTGAAGTCCACTTGGCCCGCCGGAAGGTTCTGCCGGACGACTTCGGTGCCGTTCAGGTACACGACCGCTCCGTCGTCGACCAGGAGCTTCAGTTCCAGGTCCAGCAACCGGGTCGGGTCGGCCACGGTGAAAGCATGGCGGAAGTAGGTGGTGATCGGATGATTGCTGCCGGCAGCCGCGGCTGTCAGGACGGTGGTTTCGTCGCCATCTCCGTAACCCAATGGGCCAGGGCCGGACGGCCAGGCGGTGTCGTTGAAGGTGGGTGAAATCCACGCGGTGCCCGCGTCGGAGCCGTTGTCGAGGTACTTCCAGGGAGCGGCGCTGGCCTGCACCAACACGCTGTTGGTCATCCCGCTGACGTGCGTGAGCACGACCGCCTCCCCGAGGGCCGACAATGAGAAGTTGGCGTGGTATCCCTCGGTGGTGAAGTCGCGCCACGGCCAGTAGCCTCGGGGGTGCGTCTCGCCCGGGACGGCGTCTTCACCATCGGCCCAGACCACCACGAATCCGTGGGCAGGGATCGTGGCTGTGGCGGGAAAGGTCCAGCGGAAGGGCTTTCTGGGATCGTCGCTCAGGTACCATCCGGCCAACGAAACCGGCGCCGCGCTGGTGTTCTCCAACTCGATCCAGTCGGGATAATCCCCGAAATCGACGATGTCGGGGTGGGATTGGGTGTTGGAGGCGAGGAATTCGCTGATTCGGACCTGTGCCTGGATTCCGAGGGGCAGGAGACAGAGGGCGGCAACAAGGGCCTGTTTCATTTGCTGGGAACAGCCTAGCAGTTCCCATACCTGGGTCACATCCCAGGATGTCCCTCAATGGCGGGGGCACCCGTCTTGGATCGGGAACCCCTCCGGTCGCAATTGCCATGGTCCCCGGAAATCGCCGCTTGCCGCCGATCGCTCGGACTTATGGGGCCGTCGTCAGGGTCTTGCGCCGATGGACGGCGTCACCGCCGCAGACGTAAAGGTAGGCGCGGCCGGGTCCGGCGAAGATGCAACTGTACACCCCCTTGTCGGGGCGGGGCTTGGCGATGACGCCGCCGAGGCGGCCGCTCCAGTCGAACATCTGGACGCCCGCGTGGGAGGTGACGTAGATCCGGCCGAGGGCGTCGATGGTGGAGCCGTCGCCGCCGCTGTCCTTCTTGCCCGAGGGGACCACCAGGGTCATGGAGCGCTCGCCGGCGGTGAGGCTGCCGTCGGCCGCGATGGCGAAGCTCCAGACGTTGGTGCCGCCATATTCCGAGACGTAGAGGAAGTCCTGCTTGGGAGACAGGGCGATGCCGTTGGGCGAGGTGATCCCGCCGGCAAAGGTGCGCGGGCGTGAGAGAGCCCTGGCTCCGATCGGCACCGCCTGCACTTGGCCGGCTCCGGTGTCGGTGAAGTAGATCCAGCCCGCCTTGGACACGATCAGGTCGTTGGGCTTCACGCCGGTGGCCACGTCGCGCAGGGCCTGTGTCTTGGGGTCGATGGCCACGATCTTGGGGGCATCGCCCTGAGTGGCGGCGTAAAGGTGGCCGTCGGGACCGAACTTGAGGCCGCTGATCTTCGGACCGTTTGTCAGCCAGGGTTCAGCCTTCGTGGCGCCGGCAGCGACACGGTAGATCAGACCCTTGGGCAGGTCGGAAAAGTAGAAGTTGCCCTCGGCATCGCCGCAGGCGCCATCGGTGAAGCCGAAGCCGTCACCGACCAGTTCCCAGGGGGCATCGGTGCCGCCGCCGGCCAGGACTTTGTTCAGGGCTTCGTCGCCGTTCCAGTTGTTGGTGCTGGGGGTCGGGGGCCGCATCGCCGGGCGCCAGAGCCACCGCAGCGAATCGGGCAGGATCGCCCCGCCATGCTTGCCGTTGTGCGCGCCATCACCCATCACGAACCGGTTGTCGTAGCCCGAGAAGGTCAACGCACTGGCCATGGTCCGGTTGGCCAGCGGCCAATCGCCATGCAGGTTGTTGAGGTCGTTCTCGCCGTCCTGCAGGAAGACCCGCAAGGGCTTGCGCTCGGTCTTGCGGATCAGGGCAGGGTAGGCGTGGCCACCGCGGATGTTGGTGAAGCTGCCGATCTGAGAGAGCACCTTGCGGAAATGATCGGGCCGTTCCCAGGCGACCGTGAAGGCGCAGATGCCGCCTGAACTCATGCCGGCGACGCCGCGCATCTCGGGGTCGTCGCTGATGCGGACCGAATACCGGGCGGTGACGAAGGGGATCACCTCGTCGACGAGGAATCGGGCGTAGTCGCCCCCCAAAGAATCATACTCGAAGGAGCGGTTATTCCGGTCGCCCCATCCATTGGCCGCGGGCGCTCCAGCCCCGCGATGACCCGGGTTCAGGAACAGAGCGATGGTGACGGGCATTTCGCCTCGGGCGATCAGGTTGTCGAGGACGATGGGTACCCGTTGCGAGCCATTCTCCCGGACGTATTCGTGGCCGTCCTGGAAGACCATGAGGGCGGCAGGCTTGCTGCCATCGTATTGGGCCGGGATGTAGATCCAGCCCTGGCGCGTGGTGCCTGGGAACACCTTCGACTCGTTGAATTCGAAGGACTCGACCTTTCCCTTGAGCACGCCGGGGGCGCGGTTCGTAGACGACGCTCCAAGGGTGTAGTCGTCGACGGCCCACGCGGTGGATGCACCTAGAGACAGCAGGGCCACGGCCAAGCACAGGGATTTCATGGCCGGGATATTCCGGAACCGCCCGTTGCGGAGTCAAACCCTGAGGGGCGGATCGGAGCTTCTCATCGCTCCTGTCGATCTCCAACGCCGACGGTCGGGGAGGGCGGAGTTGAGTAGTTTGTGTAAATATGTGGGACCGACCCCTTTTGGGTCACCTCAGGTGGGTCTTGAACCAATCGGCGAATTGGATGAGGTCCTTTTCCATGCCGGGCCAGCCGTGGTCCTTGCCGGGAAGGCGCACCAGCTTGAAGGTGGCACCGGCGTCTCGGCATTTCTTCTCAAAGATCTCGGCCTGGTAGATGGGAACCAGTCCGTCAGCCTCGCCATGGATCACCAGGGTGGGGGCCATGTCCTTGGAAACAGAATGGATGGGCGAGATCAGGCGGCCGTATTCGAGGCGGCTTTCCAGAGTGTCGGAGCGGGTGCCGAAGGCTCCGTAGAACTGGCGCCCCACCTTGCCGATGCCGACCTGGGTGTCGCCTGGGGCACCCCAGTTCTCGAAGTCTGTGGGCGGGAAGAAGCAGGCCACCGCCTGGACCCGGCTGCTCTCGCGATCGACCGGATCCTTGGCCTTGGGGTCGCCCTCCCGGCCTTGGGTTCCCAGGGTGAGCGACAGGTGGCCCCCGGCGCTGGCACCGAAGACGCCGAGACGATCGGGGCGCACGGCATAATCGGCGGCGTGATGACGGATCCAGCGAACCGCCCGGTGCATGTCGTCGGCGATCTCCAGGATGGTGAACCGGGGTTGGGAGCCGTGGACGACGGCGAACACCGTGTAGCCCTCGTCGAGCAGCGCTTTGCAGTAGGCGGGATTGATGCCGTTGTGGTCGGAGTAGAAACCGCCGCTGATCACCCAGATCACACCGAGGCCGTTGGCCTTGGCGGGTTGAAGCACGTCGAGGGTGAGGGCTGTGCCGAACTTTCGGCCGTAGATCACCTCGGTTCTCCGGAGGTTCGGAAGGTCGGCGGCCCCCAAGCGGGGAATCCACAGGCATAGCAGGTATCCGAGGAGGGCAAGGCGGAGGGACATCATGGGATGAAGTCGTTGTCGGATGGAATGGGGGCGTCTGCAAGCCAAACCGTCGATGGTCCTACCGACGGCCACCGACTGCGGTAATCCCGGGCCGAAGTGGGTCGGAGTGGGCCGGGTTTGGGGCCTGATGAGGGTCAGCGGCCGGCGGAACCCGGGGCGGAGGCCGGAGCATGGGCAGCGCCATGGGGGGCGCCGTTGGTTGCGCCACTCCCGCGCCTGCGCTCGGCCCCGCGACGTTCCATCTTCTTGATGTGTTCTTCGAGGAGGCGCTTCTGCTCTTCGTCCAATAGGGGAAGGACCTGTCGATGCATGCGCTCGAATGAGGCCTTCATGCGGCCCTCGGTTTCCTGGTGGATGGCGGAGATCTCGGTGTCGGCGGACTTCAGGATGGGGGAGATCTTCGAAACCTGTTCCGGGTTCAGGTGGAAGTCGGTGGTCCACCGCTTGAGGATGCGATCGGACATGGTTCCGCTCTCGCGGGGCGGACGCGGCGGCGCCGGCTTGGCCGCGAACGCACGGGCCCCGAAGACGCCCGCGACCGCTCCCGCGGCAAAGGTGGCGGCCAGGTAACCGATGATCGCGTTGCGGCTCAGCGGGTTCATTGCAGGGCGAGGTACGTTTCGGGTTCGGGCACGACGAAGGCCTCGTCGAGCGAGTTGTTCGATGGCGCGCTGAACGACAGCAGGATGGCGCAGACCGCAGCAGCGCCGGCGAAGGCCAGGCCCCATCGCAGCACGGCGAGCAGGCCCACACCCTCGGCCTCGGATCGGGCCCGGCGCATCGCGGCGAGGACGCGCCGCTCAAGCATGGCGTCGGGCTCGGCGTTGGCGGACCGAGTGCTTTGCGCGAGGTTGTTCTGGGCGCGGGCGGCCGATCTGAGCAGTCGATCGAGGGGATGGGTCTTCATCGGTGGATTTCCTCCATCAGTTCCGAAAGGTGTTTCTTCATCTTGGCTCGGGCCCGGAAGGCCCGAACCTTGACCAGGGCGCCGCTCCAACCGGTGACTTGGCGGACCTCGTCGACCGACTTCTGCTCAAGGTGGAGCAGGGTGATGACCAGGCGGTCTTCAGGATTGAGTCGGGCCAGCATCTTTTCAACGAGTTCCCGGGATGCCAGGCCGTCTTCGGGCGAGAGTTCTCCTTCGGTCGAGGCGAGATTCTGCACGACCTGTTCCTCATCTTCGCTCAAATCGGACAACCGCCATTCGGGCCGGATCTTCTCGTGGGCAATCTGGTTGAGGCAGGTGTTGACCGCAACCCGGGATACCCAGTGCTCGAAGGGCACGGCTCCCCGGTATTGGTCGATTCGGGTGAACACCTTGACGTACACGGCTTGAATGAGGTCTTCCTCGCTGGTTCTTCGGGGCAGGTGCGACCGCACGATTTTGACGATCAACCCATGCAGGTGTTGCATGAGGACGCGAGCCGCATCCTCATCGCCCGCCCGCACGCGTTCCACGCAGGCGGTCACGTCCAGCACCGGTTCTTCCATGCTCAAATCGGAGAGCACCCCTGTCCATCTCAGGCGACCGTCCGGGGTCGCTCCGGTTACAGTGGCCGATCGCCCGGCGGGCTGCACGGGCTCTTTTGGGCCTTTATTCGGAGTTGGCGGGCTGGTTCTCTGGCACCCATGAAGACCGTCGACCTCCCCATCCTCGTGGCCCAGTGCCAGGCCTGGATGACCCCGGACCGCTACCGCGACTACGACCGGGCCCGCAACGGTCTGCAGGTCGAGAACCGAGGGCGGGTGAGCCGGATAGCTGCGGCGGTGGACGCCTCGTTGGCCACCGTGAGGCTGGCGGCGGAGGCCGGGGCCGACCTCCTGGTGGTCCATCACGGGTTGTTCTGGTCCGAGACCCGCCCCTGGACAGGACCCCGGATGGCATTGATCCGAGCGCTGCTCGAGGCCGATATGGCCGTCTATGCGATGCACCTGCCGCTGGATGCCCATCCGACATTGGGCAATGCGGCCCTGCTGGCCCGCCAGATCGGGTTGCGGCGCCTGAAACCATTCTTCCAACACGAGGGGGAATCCATCGGATGGCGAGGTGAGTTGGACCTCGACCGGGGAGCTCTGGGGCAGCGGCTCGGAGAGATCCTGGGTCGGCCCCCGATCCTCCTGGCCGGAGGCGGGGCGAGATGCCGCAAGGTGGGCATCTGCACCGGTGGGGCCGGCGCGGAGCTCCAGAAGGCTGCCGCGGAAGGGGTGGACACCTTCATCACTGGGGAGGGGCCCCATTGGACCCACGCCTTGGCCGAAGAGGCCGGCATCAACGTCTTCTACGGCGGGCACTACGCCACCGAGACCTTCGGGGTGAAGGCTCTGGCCGAGCGGTTGGGGCGCAAGTTCGGGTTGCCTTCGGTGTTCATCGACCACCCCAGTGGACTTTGAAGGGACGGGCGGCGCGAACGGGGACTTTCGGGGCCTTCGGGGTATGAAAAAACCCCTCCCGTTTCGGGGAGGGGTTGAAAGAACGGACTTGGGATGGCCGATCCGGAGATCAGCGATCAGAACTTGTAGACGACGCTGGCGGTCAAGCTCAGGTCGTTCTTCTGACCGTTGAACGGATTGGCACCGCCGTCCACCGAGCGGTCCCAGCGGAACTCGCCGCGGGTCAGCACGTTGGCCCAGAGTGCGTAGTCCAGGGTGAAGGTCTCGCCGATGATCTTGTCCTCAGCGCGGCCGGGCAGGAAGGCACCGTAGCCGGAGGTGGCGTACTCGAAGCGGTTGTTGGCCTTGAGCTTCTCGGTGATCTGGTAGCCGGTGTAGAACGCGTAGGCGTTGGCGTAGCTGTTGCCCATGCCGCCGTTGAACAGCAGGTCGGCGCTGGCGCCCACCGACAGTTCCTTGATCGGGGTGGCGAGGGAGACGCCGACGTACAGGAGGGTCGGATCGTTCTTGGCACCATTGGCGTCGCCATTGACGGCGCCGACATACAGGGAGCTGCCGGAGAGCCAACCGGCGCTCTCGGGGGCCTTCACGACGACGGAACCCATGTAGACCTTGGAGGACTCGGCCAAGGCACCGCGGAAGCTGGTACCGACCTGACCGGAAGCGAAACCGGCGGCGGTCAGACTGCCACCATTGAGGCCGAAGCCGCTGTCGCCGTTGGCAACGCCAGCGGAAACACCAATGATGTCATTGACCTGGTAGCTGGCGAGAATGCCGGTGTGACCGAACGGCTCGAGGTTGTTGAAGCCCAGGCTGCGGGAGAAATTCGGGTTCTTGTAGCTCTCGGTGACCTCGTAGCCGACGATCGGATCGAACTGGCCGACCTTGAAGTCGATGCCGTTGCCCACCGGGGCGCGGAGGACGGCGTGAGCCTGCTTGATGGCCACGCCCGAGGTCAGGGCGCCGGGCATCACGTTGGCGTCAGGGCCGAACATGGTCTCGAACTTGTAACCGGCGCTCCAGGTGCCCTCGTCGATGGGCTTCTCGAGCAACAGGTTGATGGTGTTGACGTTGAACCCATCCTGACGGTCGGCGGCCGTGTTCGCGAAGCGATTGGCGACCGCGGCGCCGGAACCGAAGTTCCAGATCGCGGAGGTGTCGACGTAACCACTGAGGGTGGTCGAGCTGAGCGCCGTGTTGACCGGGTGAGACTCATCGGCCTGCACCGCGGAAGCGAGGCTCACCACGCCGGTGGCGGCCAGAGCGACTGTCCACTTGTTAAACTTCATGTTGTTGTTCCTGAGTTCTGCGTTGTGTTTGACTGCAATAATCAACCCAAAAGCTGTGGACACAGTCCACAGCCCCCGCCGAAATGGCGGAATTACGGGGAGAACCTTAAGAACCACCCCGGCACTATGACAATACTTTTTTTGCTAATAGGGTTTCGTGACGGAGCACCGGTGGGTGGCTATTTAACTACAGATCTTGGATCACCTTCCGCAGTTCCGAGGCGATCTGCTCCTGGCGCTCCTTCGACAGCACCGGGGACCCGTCCTTCTCGGTGACATAGAACGTGTCGATGGCCGCACCCTTCTCCGTGACGATCTTGGCCAGCACCAGGTTGAGCCCCAGTTCACCCAGGCTTTGGGACAGCGCGAACAGGAGGCCTACCCGGTCTTCCGTCTCGATGTCGATGATGGTGGTGCCGTTCGGAGTCGAGGTCTCGAACCGGATGTTGGGCTCCAGCCGCTCCCCGGCCAACGCCTGGTAGAGGGGACGGGTCTGTGCGGCGATCCTCCGCACGGCCGGGCGGATATCGGTGCCCTTGGCCAACACTTCCCGGATGAGTTTCTCGAAGCGCTCCCGAACGATGGGGTCGGGAGCCGCGCCCGTGCGTGCGTCAGTGACGTAGAAGCTGTCGATCACCACGCCATCGTCCCGGGTGAAGATCTGCGCCGAGAAGATGTTCAGCCCCGCGGCGGTGAGGGCGCCTGTGAATTTTGTGAACAACCCGGGCCTGTCCCAGGTGCAGAAGTGGACCCGGGTCCATCCTCGATCCTTGTCCTCGTTCCAGAGGACGGCCGGTTCCAGCGCCCGGTCTTCCTGGGTCAGTTGGAGATGGATGAACTGGTGGACCAGCGTGAGGTCCCGAGCGATCTGCCGCGGGGAGTGGATCTGAAAGTAACGGGCGGGTAGTCCGTCGAAATGGGCCGAGATCTCCTCCTCGGAGAACGTCTTGGGAAGAAGGGCTTGGACCTGGTCACGCAACAACTGACGCTGGCGGATCTCGGCCTCGAGGAACTCGGTCGTGCCCTGCAGGGCGAGGCTGGTCCGCTGGTGCAGGATCAGCAGCAGCGAGTCCTTGAAGCTGTTCCACAGGGTGTCGCTGGTGCCCATCGAGTCGGCGAAGGTGTGCAGCGTGAGCAGGTCGAGGTTCTCCGGCGTCTGGATCTGGGCCGCGAAGGTCCGGATCACCTCCGGGTCGTCGAGGTCGCGACGCTGTGAGGTCTGCACCATGGTGAGATGGTGTTCGATGATCAGCGACAGGGTGTGCGCGGTGGTGCCGTCGAGGCGGAAACGCTTGGCGACCTTGAGGGCCAGTTCGGCCCCGACCAGTTCATGGCGTCTCCCGGGGAAGGCCTTGCCGCAATCGTGCAGCAGCAGTGCCAGGTACAGCACGAAGGGACGTTCGACCTGGCGGAACAGCTCGGTGTAACCGGAGAAGGGCCGAGTCTCGGCCCCCCAGACCTGGTCGAGCTTGGCAACGCAGGTCAGCGTGTGTTCGTCCACGGCGTACTGGTGGTAGAACTCGTGCTGGACCAGGTTGGTCATCTTGTCGAACTCGGGCAGGAAGCGCCCCAGCAACCCCACCTCGTGCATCGCCCGGACGTACGGGGCCACGTTGCCCCGCTGGTTGAGGATCTCGAGGAAGGTGGCCTGGTAGTGGGAGTTGGCCTTGAAGGAGCGGTCCACCAGCGACACCTGCTGGCGCAGCAGTTGCGCGAGGTCCGGGTGGATCTGCAGACCCCGCTTCTGGGCCTCGAGGAACGCCCGCAGGATCCGGCCGCGATCCTGGCGCAGGATGCCCCGATCCACCATGTGCAACTGGCCGTCCACGATCCGGAATCCGTCGAACTCCTCGGCCTTGGCCGCCCCGCGCTGGGGCTTCCTGCCCTTGGCCTTCCCCGGGCTGGGCACCAAGGCCAGGCGCTGTTCCAGGGTCCGGGTGGTGAGGTACAGGTTCCGGGCATGCGTGTAGTATTCGCGCATGAATGCCTCGGTGCGGGCCCGCGGTGAACGGTCGGTGAAGCCCAAGCCGTGGGCGACCGCCGGCTTGACCGTCGGGGTGAGGGTCTCGGCCGCGCGTCCCGCGACGTAGTGCAATTCGTTACGGGTCCGGAGCAGGAAATCGTAGGCCGCCTCCATCTGCTTGCGTTCCTGGGGGCTGATGAACTCCGCCTTCTGGAGTTCCAGGAGCGAGCGGGTGCCATGCTTGAAGTAGGCCATCCAAAGCAGGTTCTGGAAGTCCCGAAGGCCGCCGACCCCATTCTTGACGTTCGGTTCCTGCAGGGCCGGGGAATTGCCGTGCTTGGCGCGGCGGCTCGCCTGGTCGGCCAGGCGCTGGGCGATGTATTCGTCTTCGTGGCGGCGGACGCAGCGCTTGACCACCTCGCGCTGGAGTTGATCGAAGAGAGATTCATCGCCGGTCACGCGCCGGGCCTCGATCAGCGCGGTCTTGGCCTGCATGTCTTCGTTGGCCAGGCGAACGCAGTCCTCCACCGTCCGGACCGCGTGGCCCACCTTCAGGCCGATGTCCCACAGCGTGTAGAGCAGGCCGCTGGTCCACTCGGAGAGGGTCTTGAGTTCCTGCCCCTCGGGGTCGAGGCCCTCGGCATGGAGGAACATCAGGTCGATGTCGCTGAAGGGATTGAGTTCGCCGCGTCCGTAGCCTCCGAAGGCGACGAGCGCGATCTTCGGCGCCTTGCCCTTGGGCGCGGGAAAGACGCTCTGGATGGAGGTCCACAGGTGACGGATGAGCACGTCCATCATCGCCGAACGAGCGCGGCAGACCTCGAGCCCGCCGGCCCCGCCCCGGTGCAGGATCATCAGCCGATGGCTCTCGACCTTCAGGAAGCGCTTGTACCTCGGCAACTCATCGGCCGGCTTGCTCAGCGGGGGCAGCACCAGTTGCTTGCGGGCGCTTTCTTCGATCTTGGCGATCAGGGGATTCATCGGCGCGCCAACGTTGGTCCGAATGGCGCAGCCGGGCAAGGACGTCGGCCCCTGGGATCTTACGTCTGCCGCGGTGGCTGACGCCTTGTCAGCCGCTCTCCCTCCCGCCACCGTCTCGCCTTCGACCATGTCGCCGCTGCCCTTCGAGATCGCCCTGGCCCTGCGCTACCTGCGGCCCAAGCGGACCTTCGTCTCCATCATCACGCTGATCTGTGTGCTGGGGGTGACGCTGGGGGTCGCGGTCCTGATGATCGTGATCGCGGTGATGACGGGTTTCGGGGAGCAGCTCCGCGAGCGCATCCTCGGTTTCAACGCCCATCTGCGCGTCGAGGCCGTGGGCAAGCCGTTGGCCGATTGGCGTCGGGTCGCAGCGACGATCTCCTCCAACGCCTCGGTCCGCGCGGTGGCCCCCTACGTCCACACCCAGGTGCTCATGGAGACCCAGCCCGAGACGGGCAACCCGAGGCCGTTCGCGCCGGTGTTGCGGGGCGTGGATCCGCTGCTGGAGCCGAGGGTGTCCGAGGTGCCCGCCGGCATGATCTCCGGAAAGTTCGACGTCGGCCCCAACAAGGTGCTGATCGGTGTGTCCCTGGCGGAGGCGTTGGGACTCAAGGCAGGGGATTCCTTGGCGGTCTATTCGTTGCCGGCCCTCAAGCGGATGCACGAAGCCTGGGAGGCCGGTCGCAAGGAGGTGGATCCGCCGCAGAAGTACCAGGTGGCCGGGGTGTTCGATGCCGGCCTCTACCAATTGGAGATGTCGTCCATGCTCACCGGCCTCGAGGATGCCCAGGACCTCCATGGTATCGAGGACGAGGTGACAGGCATCACCGTCATGCTGCACCAGCCCGACATGCCCACGACCACTCGCGTGCATCAGGAACTGACCTCCGCGCTCGGCGCCGAGTTCCAGGTCATTTCCTGGATGCAGGACAACCGGCAGCTCCTGGGCGCCCTGGTGGTCGAGAAGAACATGATGTTCTACCTGCTGTTCTTCATCGTGATCGTGGCCGCGTTCGGGATCATGAGCGCCCTCATCACCTTCGTCGTCCAGAAGACCCGTGAGATCGGCATGCTCAAGGCCCTGGGGGCCACGCCTTTCCAGGTGGCCCTGGTCTTCCTCTCGCAGAGCCTGGTGGTCGGTGTGGTGGGGGTGATCAGCGGCTTCGCCCTGGGCTGGACCGGGGTGCGTTTCCGCAATGATTTCCTCCACTTCATGAACCGGACCTTCAACCTGGATCTATTCCCGCCCGAACTCTACCAGTTCCGCGAACTGCCCGCGCGCATCGTGACCGCCGACGTGGTGATCATCTGCGGCGGGTCGCTGCTGATCTGCCTCCTGGCCGGGGTGATCCCTGCGCTCCGGGCCGCCTGGCTCCAACCCATCCAAGCCCTCCGCCATGATTGAGCCGCTGATCCAGGCCGAATCCATCCATAAGGGGTATTCCCTCGGTCGCCGCCGGCTCGAGGTGCTGCGGGGCGTGGACCTGCGCGTGGATACCGGTGAGTTCGTCGCGCTGCAGGGTTCGTCCGGAGCGGGCAAGAGCACCCTCCTGCACCTCATCGGCGGGCTCGATCATCCGGACCGGGGGACCGTGCGGATCCGTGCGGCCTCGTTGCAGACGATGGGGCCGGCCGAATTGGCGAGGTTCAGGAACCGTGAAGTGGGATTCATCTTCCAGGCCTTCCACCTGATGCCCGAATTCGATGCCCGCGAGAACGTGATGCTCCCCGGTCGCATGGCGCGCCGGTCGTCCGTCGAGGTGCAGGCCGAGGCCGACGCACTGCTGAAGCGGGTGGGGCTGGCCGATAGGCTTGATCACCGGCCCGGCGAGTTGTCGGGCGGCGAGCAGCAGCGGGTGGCCATCGCGCGGGCCCTGGTGAACCGTCCCGGGCTCATCCTCGCCGACGAGCCCACCGGCAACCTGGATTCACGGACGGGCGAGGAGATCGTGCAGTTGCTGCTCGAGATCCGCAGGGAACGAGGCATGACGCTGGTCGTGGCCACGCACGACGCCCGCTTGGCAGGACGCGCCGATCGGGTGGTGACCCTCGTGGACGGCCTGATCGAGGCGTGACGATCCGCTGATGTCTGTCCGTTTGGATGGAAGACCCTATTTGGTGGAGATCAGGATTCCGACAACTCCAGGATCCGTCGGAACACGGTGTGTTCGATCGGCATGACGCTCAAGCGCGATTGCCGGATGAGCGGCATGTCGCGGGTGATCGGGTCGGACTTCAGGACGGCCAGATCGACGGGACGCTTCAGGGCCCGGAGTGGCGCGAGGTCCACCACCGACCAGTCTCCCTCGGTGGCGGTGGGATCCGGGTAGGCCTCACGCACGACCTCGGCGATACCGACCACCTGCTTGCCCGTGACGCTGTGGTAATAGAGCACCGTGTCACCTTCCTTCATGGCCCGCAGGTGGTTGCGGGCCTGGAAATTCCGGACGCCCGTCCAGACGGTCTTCCGGTCGGACACCAATTGGGTCCAGGGATAGGCCTCGGGTTCCTGCTTCACGAGCCAGTGGCGGGTTGGCATGGGCGAAGACTGCCCCGGCTCCCGGCATCGGCAAGTCCTTGGGGAATCCCCACGAGCTCAAAGCCGCCCGTGTTTGTGTCCACTGCGTGCGTGGACCCTCGTGTCGGGTCCACGCTTGCCTTTCGGGAATCCCGCTTCATACCGGGGGCATCATGACCCCGTCCCTCCCGACCTACGACGAGTTGGCCTCCATGATCGACCACTCGCTGCTCCATCCGACGCTCACCGACGCCGAACTGAGGGCCGGATGCGAATTGGCGGCCCGTTATCGGGTGGCCTCGGTCTGCATCAAGCCCCATGCGGTGGCGCAGGCGGTCGAGTGGTTGGAGGGTTCCGGCGTCGCGGTGGGCACCGTGGTGGGTTTCCCGCATGGCAGCGCCCCGCCCGAAATCAAGTGGCGGGAGACCGACCTGGCCTGCGCCGACGGGGCCACGGAGATCGACATGGTCCTCAACCTCGGGAAGGCCCTCGGTGGCGATTGGGAGTTCGTGGAAGCGGAGATCCGGGGCGTGTGCGAGATCGCCCACCGCCACGGGGCCCGAGTGAAGGTCATCCTCGAGAACGATTACCTGGGGGACGGTGGCGCCGGTTTGGAGGGCGACGAACTCAAGCGCACCTTGTGCCGACTGTGCGAACGGGCCGGGGCCGACTGGGTCAAGACCTCCACGGGGTTTGGTTTCGTGAAGCAACCGGGCGGCGGCTACAACTACCGCGGCGCCACCGAGCACGACCTGGCCTTGATGCGTGCGGCGGTCTCCGGGCAGGTCCAGGTCAAGGCGGCCGGCGGGGTCCGTGACTTGGACGGGTTGCTGCGGGTCCGCGCCCTCGGAGCATCGCGTTGCGGCGCCACGGCCACGGCGGCCATGCTCGACGAGTACCGGCGCCGCGAGGCGACGGGCGGTGCGGGGGTCTCCTCGGACTCCAAACTGGGCACCGGTGGCTACTGAACGGCAGCGATCCCGGTGCGGCTTTTGGATCCGCGGACCTGCAAGCGTCGGTTCCGGGGAATCGGAGGCCTTCACCCTGATCGAATTGCTGGTGGTGGTGGCCGTCATCGCCGTTTTGGCGGCGCTGTTGTTGCCGGGCCTGGCTTCGGCACGGGCCAAGTCGGCCCGGGTGGCCTGCCTGTCCCAGTTGCACCAACTCGGTCTGGGCTTCGCGCTGTACCTCGGCGACCAGCAGGACCATCTGCCAGATCGCCGCGATCTGAAGGTGTCGCTGGGCTATCGTCCCTGGACCGATTGGCCCCCGTCGGATCCCAGGGCCGGATGGACGGTCGAGGCACTGGCCCGTTCTGGGGGCGGGGCGGGGCTCTGTCCTTCACTGGCGCGGCAACCCTGGGGTTCGGTCCCGCAGGTGATCCAGGAGGGCACCGTGGAGGGCCGCATCCAGCGCACGGGGTATTGGCTCTGGCGATTCGACCATTCCGATGCCGTGGTGGCGCTCGACAATTTCTGGAACAAGACCCCGGATTCCGCGCTGGAGGACCTGCGGGCATCCCTGCTCAACTCCGCGACGCCTCCGCCCGATGGAATTTCCGGGGTCGAGATGGCCGTGGATGCCTATTTCCCGGGCACGATCCCGGCGGTCTCGGAAGCGTTGAAGGGGCGAGCGGCCCATCGAGCCGGGCGCAATCGCCTGATGCTCGACGGCAGCGCCGCATGGTTCCGGGACAATCGACTCCATTGATTTGCATGAAACAGCAGCGACGACGGTGGATGGCGCGGATCCTGGCGATCCTGACGGCCTGGGGCATGACGAGCGCGACCGAGGCCGCCGAGGCTTCCAAGGCGTCGGTCGATTGGCCCGCCTACCTCGGAGATGCGGCCAGCACCCATTATTCGAGGCTCGACCAGATCCAGGCCAAGAACGTCTCCCGCCTAAAGGTGGCCTGGACCTACCGCGGCGGATGGTCCGACCCGCAGAACCGCTCCCAGATCCAGTGCAATCCGCTGGTGATCGGGGGCGTGGTCTATGGCACCACGCCCGACCTGAAGCTCTTCGCGCTGGATGCGGAGACGGGGGTCCAGAAATGGCGGTTCGACCCGGCGGCCTGCGAGGGCATCACCAAGGGCGGAGTGAATCGCGGACTAGCCTTTTGGGCCGACGGGCGCGACCGCCGTATCCTCTACGCCAACGACCATTTCCTGCATGCCATCGACGCGGTGACCGGTCGGCGTATTCCCGACTTCGGCCGCGACGGATCGGTGGACCTCAAGCAGGAACTGGGGCGCGACGCCTCGGGCCTGTCCCTGCAGGCGACGACGCCCGGGGTGGTCTTCAAGGATCTGCTGATCATGGGCATGCGCTTGGGCGAGGGCCCGGCTCCGGCGGCCCCCGGCCCCATCCGAGCCTTCGACATCCGCACCGGGAAACTGGTCTGGCGCTTCAACACCATTCCTCAACCGGGCGAGGCGGGGCACGAGACCTGGCCTCCCGAGGCCCATCGGTACATCGGTGGGGCCAACGTGTGGACCGGCTTCGCGCTCGACGAGACCCGGGGGATCGTCTTCTGCCCGACCGGCTCGGCGGCCTTCGATTTCTGGGGCGGCAATCGCATGGGGCAGAATCTGTATGCCAATTGCCTCATCGCGCTCGACGCCCACACCGGCAAACGCCTTTGGCATTTCCAATTCGTCCACCACGACCTGTGGGACCGAGACCTCCCGGCCCCGCCTAACCTGGTGACCGTGACCCATCAGGGAAAGCGCATCGACGCGGTGGCCCAGGTGACCAAGTCGGGCCACGTCTTCGTCTTCGATCGACAGACGGGAGAGCCGCTCTTTCCGATCCGGGAGATCCCGGTGCCCGCATCGGACCTTTCCGGGGAATCGGCCTGGCCGACGCAGCCGGTGCCGCTGCGTCCGCCGCCCTTCTCGCGGCAACTCTTCACCCATGACGAGATCACCGACATCTCGCCGCAATCTCACCGGCAGGTCCTCGAGCGTTTCTCCCGCGTCCGGCCGCATGCTCCGTTCCAGCCGCCCAGCCGTGAGGGGACGATCGTGTTCCCCGGATTCGACGGAGGCGCCGAATGGGGCGGAGCGGCGGTCGATCCCGACGGGGTGCTCTATGTCAACGGCAACGAGATGCCGTGGATCCTGACGATGGTGGAGACCCGGCGGAAGGAGGGTGAATCGGCGGCCTCGGGTGCGGCGCTCTACCAGCAGATCTGTGCGGTGTGCCACGGTACCGAACGCCAGGGCAATCCCGGTCAGAACGTGCCATCGCTGGTGGGTGTCGGCCAACGGCTACAGGCTGCGGATCTCCTCCGGTTGCTCCAGACGGGCAAGGGGGTGATGCCCGCCTTCGATTTCCTCTCGGAGGGACAACGCTCGCGGTTGGCGGCGTTCCTGCGGGGCGAAGCCGCACCGGATTCAGTGGCCGAGGAGCGGTCGGGTCCGGCCGCCTCCGATGCCCTGGGGCTCATCCCGTACTCGATGACCGGATACAACCGATGGCTCGACAGCAACGGCTATCCGGCGGTGAAGCCACCGTGGGGAACGCTCAATGCGATCGATCTCAACACGGGTTCCTTCCGATGGAAGGTGCCTCTGGGTGAGTTCAAGGAACTGACCGCGCAGGGAATCCCGCCCACCGGCACCGAGAACTACGGAGGTCCGTTGGTGACGGCCGGTGGTCTGGTGTTCATTGCGGCCAGTCGCGACGCCCACCTGCGGGCCTTCGACCGCAAGACCGGGCGTGAGCTCTGGAAGGCGCCGCTGCCAGCGGGCGGTTATGCCACGCCGGCCACCTATTCGGTCGGAGGCCGCCAATACCTCGTGATCGCCTGCGGGGGTGGCAAGATGGGAACGCCCAGTGGTGACGCCTACGTGGCCTTCGCCTTGCCCGAGGGGCCTTGAGAGGGGCGATGTTGCGTGGCAGTGCTGGAAAAGATGCCCTCTTCGGTGTCGATGCAGGCTGTGGAAACATGCATGCGTGTTTGATGTTTTCTCCATCGAATCCGGCGGCTTTTTCGGGGCGCGCCTTGGGGAAATTGGCGGACTCGATCCCGTTTCATTTTCATCGATTCAGGCAGTAACCGATTTCCGATGGGGTCGGTCATCTACCGTCGATGACGCGTGTAAACATCAAGGGCTCCGATTCGCCCGCCCCATCTGGGTGGCGAGCGCGGTGGGAGTCCTGGGGACGTGCGTTGGGCCTTGATCGGGCAGTGTCGGGCGAATCCCTGGCGTTCCTCCGGATCGCCGTCGGACTGGTGATGCTGCTGGAGGCCGTCTCGTTGTTCCTGCCTTCTGAATCCTCCGGCGGGCGATCGCATCTGGAGGTCTATTACGCGGGCCGCGACGTGACTTTCCATCTTCCGTACGCGGGTTTCGATTGGTTGCCGCTGCTGCCCTCGCCCTGGATTCAGGGGGTCGGCGTGCTGCTGGGCCTCGGTGCGCTGGGCCTCGGCCTTGGCTTCCGGTACCGGGCCTCGGCCCTCCTGACCTTCCTGGCCTGGGGGTACCTTTATGCGGTGGAGTCCACCCGGACCTACTGGATGAGCTACTACTACCTCGAGCTGCTGGTGCTCTTCCTGATGCCGTTCCTGCCGGCGGCGGCCCGATTCAGCCTCGATGCGTCCCGGACGGTGCGCACCGGCACGCTGCTGATCCCGTTCTGGCCGATCTGGTTGCTGCGGGCCCAGTTGGCGATCACCTACTTCTATGCGGGCGTCGCCAAGCTGAACACCGACTGGATGGTGGACGGCTATCCGGTGCGGATCTTCCTGGAAAAGCCGTGGGTGACTGCGCGGTTGAGGTTCCTGCTGCCGGCCGACTGGGCGGGGATGATCGAACGTTGGGTGCATTCGACGGGGTTGGCCCTCGGCATCAGTTGGATCGGGGCTGTCTTCGACCTTGGAATCGGAGCGCTGCTGCTGTGCCGACGGACCCGGTTCCTGGGGATGGTCCTGATGATGATCTTCCACGGGATCAACCATTTCATACTCTTCAATGACATCGTCTGGTTTCCGCTGCTGGGGGCGGCCACCTCGCTGATCTTCCTGGAACCGGACTGGCCCTCCCGGGTGTTCCGCTGGTTGTGCCATCCGAAGATCCCCAAGCCCGACTGGCCGTGGTTCTGGAGCGGTTTCGTGGCGCTGCCGGGTGTCGGCGCGGCATTGGCATGGAAGGGCCGTCCCACGGTGCCGGTCGGCCGGTTGGCCAAGCCCTTCGACCTCAAGGTCTGGACGGTGGCCGGGGTTGCGGCCTGGATCGCGTTCCAGGCGGTGTTCCCGATGCGGCACGTGGGGATCCCCGGGGATGTCCGCGTGACCTTCGAGGGGCTGGAATGGAGCTGGCGGCTCAAGGCCGAAGTCTATCAGAGCACCCCGGTGTTG
>CAIOKD010000047.1 GCA_903858835.1 uncultured Verrucomicrobiota bacterium | reverse complement strand
GGAGGGTGCCCTTGGCCGCCTTGCGACTGTCGGTGGGCCCCAGCAGGTCCCGGACCTTCGCCACGGCATTGTCGCCCGTCATGATCAGGGCCAGCACCGGGGCTGATTTCATGAACTGGACGATCTCGGGGAAGAAGGGCTTGTCGGTCAGGTGCGAGTAGTGATCGGCCAACAAGGCGTCGGTCAACTGCAGGACCTTGGCCGCCTGGATCCGAAGACCGGCCTTCTGAAGACGACCGATCACCTCGCCGGCGAGGTTCTTTTGCATGCAATCCGGCTTACAGAGAATCAACGTACGTTCCATGAGCCGTCCATATTAACCGACGGGCCGCGCCAAGTCCATGAAACGCGACCGTCAGACATACGACGGCGCGGCCCTGGCTGCAGGCGGATCCCGGGAAACCCGGGCCCGAGGCCACTTCTGGAGTTTGCAGGCGCGGGTCCTTGGGGCAGCGTTGGGCCATGATGACCCGACGGCAGTTCGCGTGCGCCGCCACCGGAGCACTGGCTGCGGCCGCCGGCCTCCCGACCGGATGCCTAAATCCGTCCCGGTCGGAGGGCATCATCGACACCCACACCCATTTCTACGATCCCTTGCGGCCGCAAGGCGTCCCCTGGCCTCCGAAGGATGACGCCGTACTGTACCGACGGGTCCTTCCGCGGGATTTCAAAGCCCTGGCCGCCCCTCTGGGGATCACCGGCACGGTGGTGGTCGAAGCCAGTCCTTGGGAGGAGGACAATCAATGGATCCTCGACCTGGCGGCACAGGATCCCTTCCTGCTCGGGCTCGTGGGTCACCTCAAGCCCGGCCGGCCCGGATTCCGGGACCAGTTGGCGCGATTTTCCTCCCACCGCCGATTCCGGGGCATCCGGACCGGGGGATGGAATGGCGGGCTGCCCCTCGACCAAACCGACTGGAAACGTGATATCGCGCTGCTGGCCGACTGCGACCTGTCCCTGGACCTGCTCATCGGGGCCGAGCAATTCCCCGAGGCGGTGCGGATCGCCGAAGCGTTTCCCGGACTGCGGATCATCGTGGACCACTGCTGCAACGTGCCGGTCCGGCAACCGCTGCCCGAGGCCTGGACCTCCGCGGTCCGCGCGGCTCGTCGCCACCCGAACCTGATCATGAAGGTCTCGGGCCTGGTCGAGGGCACCGGACGCTCCGACGGCACAGCGCCCGCCGGGGCGGCGCCCTACCGGTTCATCCTCGACCCGATCGCCGACGCCTTCGGTGAAGACCGCATGGTTTTCGGCAGCAACTGGCCAGTCAGCGAACGCTTCGCCCCCCTCGCCACGGTCTTCGGGATCGTGGACGAGTATTTCAGCGCCCACGGGGCCACGGCTCGGTCCAAGTTCTTCACCCGCAACGCCCAACGCATCTACCTCGGTCCGCTCGTCCATCACCACCGGAGCCGGAACCATCCCCCGGTCCCCTCCTCCCTCCGCAACGTCCCCGATTTCCGCCTCGGATGAACCCCCTGATCCTTTCCCTCGGAGTGGCCGCCAGTCTGCTCACCACCCAGGCCGCCACGTTGCTGCTGAAGGACGGTTGGATCTTCACGGCGTCGGGACCGGTGCTGACCAACGCCTCGGTCCTGATCCGCGATGGCCGCATCGAGAAGGTCGGACCCGGCCTGCGGGATCCGGCCGACACGGTCGTCGAGCTGGGCGGCCAGCGGGTCTTCCCCGGATTGATCGCACCCACGACGGTGCTCGGCCTGCTCGAGATCGACGCCATCCGGGCCACCCGCGACACCACCGAGGTCGGCGATTACACCCCGGACGTCAGCGCCTGGATCGCCGTCAATCCCGAGAGCGAACTGATCCCGGTGGCCCGGGCCAATGGCTACACCCATGCCCAGGTCGTGCCGGCCGGAGGCACCGTCGCCGGGTACAGCGGCCTCATCCAACTCGACGGCTGGACCATCGAGGATCTCGCCGTCGAGAAGGCCGTGGCCCTGCACCTGCGCTGGCCCGGCTTCGGCCTCGACACCACGCCTCGACCGCCCGGCAAGGATTCCGGGCCCTCCCTGGAGGACCAGGTCCGGGATCGCGACCGTAAACTGCGGGAGATCGACTCGTTCTTCACCGAGGCCACCGCCTACTCGGAGGCCAAGAAGGTGGCCAAGGAGGGGTTCCGTGTCGTCCCGGCCTGGGAGTCCATGCTGCCGGTGGTCCGCAAGGAGCGCCCCCTTTGGATCCATGCCAACGAGGCGCGCGCGATCCGCTCTGCCGCCGAGTGGTCGGTGCGGCGTGGATTCAAGGCGGTCATCGCCGGCGGGCGGGATGCCTTGCGAGAGGCGACCTACCTGGCCGAGCACCGCATCCCCGTGGCTTTCGAGCACGTGTTCACCCAACCGGTCCGCGACACCGATGCCTACGACGTGCACTACGCCGCACCGGCCCGATTGTCCAAGGCGGGGGTGCTGATCGCCTTCAGCGAGGGGACCGACCAATTCGGTGCCAGCAGCATCCGCAACATCCCCTACTCCGCGGCCCAAGCCCGCGCCTTCGGGCTACCCTACGAAGACGCCGTGCGGGGATTGACCCTGAACGCGGCCAGGATGCTGGGGATCGCCGATAGGGTCGGCTCCATCGAGCCCGGCAAGGAGGCCACGCTCTTCGTCGCCGATGGGGACATCCTCGACCTCAAGGCCCAGGTCCGGCGCATGTGGATCCGTGGGCGCGAGGTGGACCTGTCGTCGCGGCACACGCGGCTCTACGAGAAGTACCGCAAACGTCCGGCACCCGTGCCCGCACCGAAATCCGAGCGCTGATCAGGCGGGTTTGGTCGCCGAGGTCGCCGGTTCCTGCTTCAGGAACAGGGTCTGAGTCGGGAAGGCGAATTCGAGCTTCTCGGCATCGAAGCGTTCCTTCACCTGAAGATTCAACCTGTGCAGCGTGGTCAGGTAGGTGGGCCAGTCGCGGGTCTTGCATTGGTGATTCACCTCGATGTTCAACGCTGAGGCGTCGAACCGATTGAAGGTCACGTGGCATTCCCCGGTCAGCGGGTGGGCGGTGAAGATCGACCGGAGCAATTCGGCGGCACGATCGACACGGTGGGCCGGGGTGTCGTAGGTCAGACCGTAGTTCAGCACGGTGCGGATGAATGGGCGTGCGGTCACGTTGATGACCGTGTTGTTGCCGACCGACTTGTTGGGCAGCGTGATGAGGAAGCCGTCGGCATTGCGGACCTGGGTGGCTCGCAACCCCATGGTCTCCACCACGCCATCGACATCGGAACCCACCTTGATCCGGTCACCGACCTTGAAGGGCTTGTCGACGAAGACCGCCACCGCACCGAACAGATTGGCCACCGAATCCTGGGCGGCCAGACCGAAGGCCAATCCCAGCACCGACACCGAACCCAATATCGCCGTGATGTCGACCCCCAGGTTGCCCAGCAGGGTCAGCACGGTGATGAGGATGAGCACCGCCTTCAGCAACTTGCCCACCAGCAGCACGAACTGCTCGTTGAAGGCGACATCGCCCCCCTGCCTCGGCTGCTTGCGCCAGACCGCCATCGCCAGGTCGATGACCCGGAGCGCGATGAAGGTCAGCGCGATGGCCCCCACGATGAGGGAAAGACGCGACAGGTTGACCTCCAACCAGGCCGGCCAATCGTACAGTTCGAGTCCGATGTGGATCAGGAACACCAGGGAGATCGCTTTCACCGGCCCGTCGGCCAACTTCACCAGGATGTCGTCCCACTCCGTGGCCGTCTTCGCCGCCCAGTGCTTGAGCCGACTCTGGATGAACCAATCGAGGATCCTGGAGAAATAGAACGCCAACACCAGGTAGACCAAGGATGCGAGGAACTGCCATCGGGGAATCCCGAGCAACGGTTTCTCCATGCCCGGAATGGCGTTGATCCAGAACGACAATTCCGTCTGGTGGCTCTGGATGAATTGCTCGTCGATGACCTTGCGTGTCAAGGCGCTGGCCTTGGCCGCCAGATCACCATCCTTGGACGCGGGGGCGTTGGTGACCTCGGCGGCCAGCGACAAGGACCAGAGGCTCCAGACCAGGGTGGCGGAGCAGAGGAACATCCCGAACTGGAGGAACAGGCGCGGCAGCAGTCGTCGGATCATGGGCGGTGACGAGGTAGTCGTGGAACGATCGACTGGCAAGGCGGATTCCGCCGCGGCTCACTCCACGTCGGCCGGATGCGGACGTCGAGGCATCCCAGGCTTGCGATAGAACACCTTCCAAAGAACCAATCCCAGCGCGGGCGCGGTCATGCCCACCAGGCGTCGGTCGCGGGTCTGGAGCAGCGGCAGGATTTCTTCGGGCCGAAAGCGGCCATGCCCCACCTGGACAAGGGTGCCCACGATCCCACGGCACATCTTGTAGAGGAAACCATCGGCCTCGATGACCACCGTGATGCGGGGCCCCGAACGGATCACCTCGCACCGCGTCACGTTCCGTACCGTATGCAACCGCTCGTATCCGGGAGAGGCGCTGAAGGCCAGGAAATCATGCCTGCCCACCAGGGTCGCGGCGGCGGTCTTCATCGCCTCCAGATCGATCGGCTTGGGCACATGCCACTGCTGGCGAAGGCCCAGGGGATCGTGCGCTGAGCCGTTCCACACGGTGTACCGGTATTGCTTTCCGATGGCATCGAATCGGGCGTGGAAATCGGGCCTTGCCCGGGCGGCGGCGGTCACCCGGATATCCTCCGGCAGGTGGGCATTGGCCGCGAGGATCAGCTTGTCGGAGGTCATCCGCCATTCGGCCTTGGGCACATCGAAGTGGACGGACATCCCGCGGGCATGGACCCCGGTATCGGTGCGACTGGAACTGACCACCCGGGGCCCGCTGCGAAACAAGCGTCCCAATGCGGCCTCGAGGCAACCCTGAACGCTGGTGCCCTCGGGCTGCACCTGCCATCCGCAGTAGGCGGTACCGTCGTAGGCGACGGTCAGTCGGAGGCGCTGGAACCCCGCCGGCGCCGAATCGGGGCGCTCCCGGGTGCGTTTCTGTGCAGCCTGGGGGGAAGCTGAGGGCTCCGGGGACATCGGGGCTTCCTGTCCGGGATCGGCGGGCCGGTCCCTCACGGGGCGAGGCTGTCGAGATACCCCTGGAGCAGGATCGCCGCCGCGGCCGCGTCGATCTTGCCCCGCTGCTGGGCAGCCTTGGTGCCCCCGCTCCGCAGCGCCTTGGCCGCCGACACGGTGGTCAGGCGCTCGTCCCAGGTGCGGATCGGCACCAGGATCACATCCTTGAGCGCCGCGACGAATTCCCGCGCCTTGGCTGCGGCCTCGCCATAGGTGCCGTCCATGTTGCGGGGCATGCCCACGACGATTTGCTCGACCTGCTGGTCGCGGATCAGTTCCTTGACGCGATCGACCAGGGCCGGGAACGGCTCGGCCGGGATGAACTCTAGCGGGCGGGCCATCATCCGCAGCTCATCGCTGATGGCGACGCCGACACGGACGCTGCCGGGATCGAGGGCCAGGATGCGCATGAGGATTCGAAGGTCTTGAGGTGGGTCAGAGCAAGGAGGCCGAGTCGGCGTCGATGAGCAGCACGGCCGCCGGGTTGCGGCGCAGGATGGAAGCCGGGCACAGCGAGTTCACCGGCCCCTGGAGTAGGTTCTTCACGGGCACGGCCTTGCGCTTCTCAGGAGCCACGCAGACCACCTTCCGGGCGGTCATCAGGGCTGGCAGCGTGAGGGTGATGGCGTAGGGCGGCACCGCCTCGAGGGAGGGGAAATGGCCTTCTTTGACCTGCTGCATCTTGCAGGCGTCGTCGAGGCGAACCAGCTTGACCCATTCGGAGTCGTCAAGCCGGGCGACATGGGGGTCGTTGAAGGCCAGGTGGCCGTTCTCGCCCACGCCAAGGCAGCACAGGTCGATGGCCTGGGACTGAAGCAGCGCGGTGTACCGGGCGCATTCCACGTGCGGGAGATCGCAATCGCCATGGATGTAGTGGAAGGCCTTGGGCTTCACCAGCGACTCGACCCGCTGCTTCATGTAGTACCGGAAGCTGGCAGGGTGATCCCCGGAGATGCCCAGGTACTCGTCCATGTGGAAGAGCGTCACCTTGGACCAGTCGATGCCGCCCAGGGCCACGAGATTCTTCAAGAACTGGATCTGGGAGTTGCCCGTGGCCAGGATTGCGGCGGCGGAGCCGTTGCGGGCGATGGTGTCCGCCAGGTAATTGCGGACATCGAGCGCCACATAGGACGCGAGGTCGGGCTGGCTGGCGAAGACGTGGACGTCCAGGGCATCGGCCTTGAACGAACGGACCGGAGCATGCGATTGACTCATTGAAGTACCCAGACCATGGCCTGACTACCGCCCAAGGACAAGGTCCAGGCGCGGGGACCAGGAATCCTGGTTCTCCTCAAGCACCGCTATTCGGACTCAGGACCCACTCCCGGGTCTCCACCCTCGACGGCGGCCGCCAGGAGGGTGGCTTCGGTCCAATCGGCGGTGGGACGGAGGGCCACCAGGTGGCCCCGATGGAAGACGCCGATGGTGTCGCAGACGCCCAACAACTCCGGCAGGTAGGAACTGGCCATCACCACTGCCTTGCCCTGCGAGGCCGCCGCATCGATCTGCCGATAGATGTGCACCTTGCTACCGACATCGATGCCGCGGGTGGGTTCGTCGAGGAGCAGCACCTGGGAGTCGTGGTACATCAGGCGCCCGAAGGCCACCTTCTGCTGGTTGCCTCCGGACAACTCATGCACCGACTGGGCGTGGCTGTGGGCCCGGATGTCCAGGGGCACCATCCACTCGCGGGCCTCACGGTGTTCGGAGGGCGGGTGCCAGAACCCCCAGCGGACGAGGTCGCCCGGGCGGGTGATGAACAGGTTTTCTGCGATGCTCCGGGCCAGCAGCAGCCCGTCCTCCTTGCGGTTCTCGCTCAAGAACCCCAGGCCACCCTCCCACCGTTCCCGCGGCGTGTGCGCCGAGATGTCGAGGTCACCCAGGCGCACCGTGCCGGACCGGAGGGCGTCCAAACCGAACGCGGCCCGCAGGGTCTCGGTCCGCCCAGCCCCCACCAGGCCGAACAATCCGAGGACCTCACCCCGACGCAGGCTGAAGGTGACCTCACGGGGCTTGTCGATGCCTTGCAGGGCCTGGACCCGGAACACGCTCTGGCCCATCGACCTGGGGCTCCGGGGATACAAGTCGTGGACCTCCCGGCCCACCATGACCCGGATCAGCTCGGGATTGGAGACCTCCGCCAAGTCCCCGGTGGCGACGCTGGCCCCGTCGCGCAGCACGGTGAAACGCGAGCAGACCCGGCGGGATTCCTCGAGGAAGTGAGAGACATACAGGAGGCTGACGCCCTCCTCGCGAAGCCGGTCGAGCACGACGAAGAGGTGCTCGGTGTCGGCGCGCGTGAGGCTGGAGGTCGGCTCATCGAGGATCAGGACCCTCGGTTTCGACCGCAGCGCCCGGGCGATCTCGACCAACTGCTGCTGGGCGATCGGCAACTCACCCGCGATGGCGTCCAGCGGGATGTCCCCGGCCCCGAGATGCTGCAGAGCCTCGGTGGCCACGCGGCGTTGGCGGGAACGATCCACCCACCCCCAGCGCGTGGGTTCTTCGCCGAGGGTGATGTTCTCGGCCACGGAGAGGTGCGGAGCGAGGTTGAGTTCCTGGTGGATCATCGCCACCCCGGACCTCTGGGCGGCGATCGGATCCACCGGGTGGTATTCGACGCCATCGAGCGTGATCGAGCCCTCATCGGCCTGATGGACCCCGCTCAAGATCTTCAAAAGCGTGCTCTTGCCCGCGCCGTTCTCCCCGATCAGGGCATGGGCCTCTCCGGGTCCGAGCGACAGGCTCACCCCCCGCAGCGCCTGGGTGGCGCCGAAGGACTTTCGGATTCCGTCGAGTTGAAGTCGGGAGGGCACGGGAGATCTGTGGCGTGCAACCTAGCGATCCGGCCCCGATGGCTTCAAGCTCGGGCCCGTGCCGGGAATCACAGACCCAACTCCTGTCCCTGATCCGCTCCCCCATCCGCCGAGACTGGGGATCAATCGCTCCGGTTACTCGGGAGAACGGGTGGAGGCGACAACCATCCTTCGGTCGATCCGGTCAATGGCCCAAGGGCACGGATTCACCGAACACGCGGCCTCCCTCGGCGGGCACGAACTGGTGTTCCTGTCGCGCCTCGGTCGGACGGGTCCGCGGTTCTACCTGTCCGCGGGGATCCACGGCGACGAACCGGCGGGACTGCTGGCCCTGCACGACCTGATCCGGGACGATGCCTGGCCCGATCATCTCAACCTGGGGATCTGCCCCTGCCTCAACCCCCAGGGATTCGAACGAGGCACCCGGGAGAACGCCTCGGGCCATGACCTGAATCGCGACTACCGCACCCCCCGCTCGACCGAGGTGCGCCTCCACCGGGAATGGCTGGCCACGCAACCCGCCTGGGATGTGTCGATCTGCCTCCACGAGGACTGGGAATCCCATGGGTTCTACCTGTACGAGTTGAATCCCCACGACCTCCCTTCGTTGGCCGGCCCGATCCTCGAATCGGTGCGCAAGGTTTGCCCCATCGACGCTTCGCCCTGGATCGACGGCCGGCAGGCCGCCGCGCCGGGTCTGATCCGTCCCACGGTCGATCCCGCACAGCGGCCCGATTGGCCCGAATCCTTCTGGTTGCTGCAGAACGGTTGCCCCCGAGGCTACACGCTGGAGGCGCCCTCCGACTGGCCCCTGCCCGTCCGGGTCCAGGCCCTGCAGGCAGCGGTACAGGCGGCGGTAGGGCACGGCATCCACCACTCCTGACCCACGTCCGGACACCACAGAACGCTCTGGCTCGTGGGTCGCCGGAATCTCTTTTCTTCGACACCCGGGCCGAGGTGCTTCCAGACTCCGAAGCGATGCACCTGTCCCGACTGAAACTGCGCGACTTCCGGAATTACCTCCGGTTGGACGCCGAGTTCGGACCGGGTTGCCATGTGCTGCTGGGCAACAACGCGCAGGGCAAGACGAACATCCTCGAGGCCATCTATCTCCTGGCCACCCTGAGATCCTTCCGCGGCTGCGGCGGGGCGCAGATGATCCGCGAGGGAGCCAAGGGCTACTTCGTCGGCGGCACCGTGGTCGGACAGGGGCTCAGCGAGATCAAGGCCTACTGGTCGGCGCGCGAGCGGAAGCTCTCGCTCAACGAACGCCCCATCCGCCGATTGGCCGATTACTTCGGCGTCCTCCGGGCGGTGGTCTTCTGCTCCGAAGACCTGGCGCTGGTGAAAGGCCCGGCCCAGGGACGACGCCGATTCCTGGACCTCCTGTTGTCCCAGACCATCCCCGGGTACCTCCCGCTGCTGATGCGCTACGCCAAGGCGTTGCGGTCGAGGAACGCCCTGCTCAAGCAACCGCTGGTGGACCTCGTGGCCCTCGACGGATTCACCCAGGAATTGGTCCACGCGGGCGAGGCGCTGATCGCAGCCCGTAGGGAATTCGTGCCCACCCTGGCCCCGCGGGTCCATTCGGCGTTCCGGCGCATCGCTGTGGAGAGCGATACACTGGACCTGCACTATCAACCCGGGGTCATCGGTGATTTCGCCGTCGCTCTCTCCCAGTCGCGCGCCCGGGAGCGGTCCCTGAGAACCACCGTCGTCGGTCCCCACCGGGATGACCTGACGCTACGGGTCAATGACCGCGCTGCCGCGCCCTTCACCAGCGAGGGCCAGAAACGGACGCTGGCGATCGCTCTGAAACTGGCGCAGGCCGAACATCTGGCGGTGGTGCACGGTACTCCCCCACTGCTGCTGATCGACGACGTGATGGGAGAATTGGATGCCCGTCGGAGGTCCGCCTTTGTTCCGTTGCTGCAGCAATCCTTCCGGGCCGGCGGCCAGGTGTTCATGACCTGCACCGAGGAGAATTGGTCGCAAAGCCTGGGCTGCGACCTGATCCGATGGAGGGTCGAACGAGGCCAATTGTCCCGATGGAGCGGCGAAACTCAGGCATCGGTCCGGTGAAATCCCGGTCCGGTGATCCGGATCAGCGGGCCTTCGGGGCTCCCGGAGGCGGCAGGATCGGCGCCGCGGGCCGCGTGGCTTCGCCAGGAACGACACCCACCGAGTTGGTTCCGGACGCCGAACCCTCCTCGGGAAGTGTCAGGTCGTTGGGACCGGGGCGCCGGTTGCCACGAACCACTGCCACTTCGCCCGTCCCATCCACCCCGAGAATCGGCCGGCCCACGCGCGAAACGTAGGTATGGCGGAGTGATATTGTGCCGTCATGGAGGATGCGGTGGTGGATGAAGTCGTCGGCCCCGTATTGGTGGAGGATGTGCAACCGATTCTTCGGATCCAACGCCATGGAGGGAGGATTGAACGAGACCACCGTGCCCAGCGGCACCACGTGGTAGGTCACCGAGGCTTCGGGGTTGGTGATCACCGCGAAGATCCGGGCCCGGCGGAGGTAGTTCGCTTGGACGATCGCGTATCGGCGGCGTTCGCCCCGGCCACCCACCACGCCGAATTCGCGCTCCCAGAGAACGACCCCGCGCATGATCTCGAATTCCGCGGGAGCGGTGATGACATGGGTTTCACCGGGACCGGTGAAGACCGTGGCCGTGGCCGCGTACCGGCCCACCTGGTCGATCTGGAAGAGTGGGGTGAGGTCGAAACGGAGGGTCGCCCGCGCGCCGGCCTTCAGGGTGAACGCACCCGTCGGCTCCAACTCGGCCTTCCGCGCCACACCGACTCCGGACACGTTGCCGACGCTGAAACGGATCCAGTCGTCCCGTTCTCCCAGCTTCAATGGAGCGCCCGAGAAGTTGGCGATCCGGACGACGATCTCGGCCTTCTCTCCCGAAAGGAACTTGTCCTGCTCGAACTCCAGTTTCACGTCCACCTGGGCCCGGGCGACCAAGGCCATCAGGAACAGGGTGAGCCACGAGGATAAACGGTGCACGGATTCGACAGTAGTGTTGGGAACCACAATTGGAAAGGAAGTCGAGCAACCGACGACCGGGACTCCAGGGATTCGGGGCCCTGGCAAGGTCAACGGCGACCGCGGTGGAGGTCGGAGACGCCACCGGGCAACCGGTGCAACGCCTTCACCTCCTCGGCGGTCAACGCCCGGTCGAAGACCGCCAGGTCATCCATCCAACCGGCGTAGCCGAGCCCGAGCATCATCACAGCCTCGTCGAGCTTCCAACGGTACGTGTGCTCCTGCTCGGGAATCTCGCCCGCCGACTGGCCATCGATGTAGAGCGCCACACGACCATCGGGCTTGCCCGTGTTGAACCGATCGCAGGTGAACACGATTTGGTGCCATTCCTCGCGGCGGAACGGGGGTCGGGTCACCACCACCAGGGGCTTCTCGGAGAGCGGCATCTTGTCCCAATCGCGACCCTGGGGATTCCAGACCTTCTTGTCGGCGTAGGCGCCGAGACGCAGGTGCTTGGGTTGGTCGTCCGGCGTGAACTCGACAAACAGCGCGGCATCGTCCCAGGCCTTGGAGGTGATCTGGATGACGTCGGAGTATTCCTTGGGGATGTCGAGCTCCGGACTGGTCCTCAACCAGAAGCTGACCGTCGCCGACCACTGGTTGGAACTCCACGGGAAGTTCCCCGCGACGCGGAAGCCGACCAGTTGGGGAATCTTCTTTTCGAACCGCAGGGCACCCCCATGACGCCCGGCCCGAGGATCCACCCAGACGGCCCCGTTGGTGGGCAATCCCGGCTCGGTTTTCCGGGGAGCGTCCCACTTGGGCCCGGTCTGGAACCGACGGTCACCCCCACCGATGACCGCATCGGGGTTCGTATCGAACGGGGCGTGGAAGACCAGGGACGAGCCCAGCCTCGCCGGGGACTTGGCGAAGCCACCAACCGAGAACAGGAGCACGGACAGCAGGAGACCGAGGGAACGCATGAGTGGAAGGTGCCCGAGCCGCGGCCGTCTGGGAATCCCCTTCCTACCCCTGCTCACGATGCCTCCGCCAGGCCGTCAGGTCACCGTACGGAGCGAGTTGCTTCATCCCGGGTTTGCTGTTTCCTAGGCGCGTGGATCTGTTCAATCGCCCCGATGGGCTACAGGACATTCGACAGAAGGTGGTCGCGGGCGAGCGACTGACACCCGACGACGGGGTGCGCCTCTTCCGCACCCGGGACCTCAACGCGCTGGCCGCGCTCGCCGATTTCGCGAACCGCCGCCGCAACGGCATTCGGGCCTCCTACATCCTCAACCGGTACATCAACTACTCCAACTACTGCATCCTCAGCTGCCAGTTCTGCGCCTTCAGCCGCAAGAAGCGTGACAACGACGGCTTCCAGTTGACCGAGGAACAGATGGTGGCCAAAGCCCGCGAGGCCCTGTCCGTGGGCATCACCGAACTCCACATCGTCGGAGGGCTGCATCCGTCGCTGCCATTTTCGTATTACACCGGATTCCTGAAGGCGCTGAAGGCCGTGGATTCCCGCCTTCAGCTCAAGTGCTTCACCGCGGTGGAGATCCTTCACCTGGCATGGCTGGCAAAGAAATCGGTCCGGGACACCCTCCTGGAACTGAAGGCGGCGGGCCTCGAGTCGCTCACCGGCGGCGGGGCCGAGATCTTCCGCAAGGAGGTCCGGAGCCGCATCGCCACCGGCAAGGAGAGCGCCGAGGAATACCTGCAAGTCCACGGCACTTGGCACGAACTGGGCGGACGCAGCACCTGCACGATGCTCTACGGGCATGTCGAGTCGCTCGAGGACCGCATCGATCACCTCGACCAACTGCGCCGCCAGCAGGATCGGACACTGGGGTTCACAGGCTTCATTCCCCTGCCCTTCCAGCCCGAGAACAATCGCATCCCGGTCACGCATGCTCCGAGCGGCTACGATCAACTGCGGACCATCGCCGTCTCCCGGCTCTACCTCGACAACATCGACCACATCACCGCCTATTGGGTGGGCATGGGATTGAAGATGGCCCAGGTCGCCCTCAGCCATGGGGCCGACGACCTCCACGGGACCATCCTCGAGGAGCACATCTTCCACATGGCCGGCGCCAAGTCTCCTCAGATGACGGCCGAGGCCGATCTGGTGCGCGCCATCCGCGAGGCCGGTCGGCAGCCCGTCCAGCGCAACACCTTCTACGAGCCGATCCGCGAGCCCGCGCCAGCGCCCGGGGCCACCGCGACCATCGGCGTCTCCACCGGAGTTGCACTCGCCTGATCCCGGGCCTTTGGAAACACTGCCGCCATGCCCGTCACCCTTGCAGAGCTCCAAGCCAGGGAGCACCAGTTCCTGGCGTCCTATGCGCAGAAGAGCGCCGAGAGCCGAGGGCGGGTTCATGCCGAACCGCCGCCGACCTGGCGGACCGAGTTCCAACGCGATCGCGACCGGGTGATCCACAGCCGGGCCTTCCGCCGGCTGGAGTACAAGACCCAGGTCTTCCTGAACGGATCGGGCGATCACTTGCGCACCCGGCTGACCCACACCATGGAGGTGGCGGCCATCAGCCGGAACATCGCGCGCGCCCTGCGCGTCAACGAAGACCTCGCCGAGACCATCGCACTGGCCCACGACCTGGGCCACTCGCCGATCGGGCACAAGGGCGAATCGATGCTCGACCGTCTGATGAAGGACCACGGGGGGTTCGAGCACAACCGCCAGAGCCTACGGGTGGTCGAGGAACTGGAGCGCAAGTATCCTCGATTCCCGGGCCTGAACCTGAGCTGGGAGGTGCGCGAGGGAATCGCCAAGCACGGCGTGGCCTTCGAATCGGTCGAGGGCACCCGGCAACGGCGTCATCACCAAGCGTCTCTCGAGGCGCAGATCGCCAACTTGGCCGACGAGGTCGCCTACTACAGCCACGACCTCGATGACGGCCTCGATAGCGGACTCCTCGACGAGAAGAAGCTCCTCAAGGAAGTCCGAGTCTGGGCCAAGGCCGCCCGGGCGGTGAAGCGTCAGTTCGGGGAACTCCCGGCCGAGAGCCGGCGCTATTACACCATCCGTCAGATCATCGACCAGCAGGTCGTCGATGTGGTCCACACCACCGAAGCGCACATCCTGGAGGCCGGGGTCCGGTCGGCGGACGACGTGCGCTTCCACCGCCGACCGCTGGTCCAGTACAGCCCCGAACGTCGGGTCGAGAACCTGGAGTTGCGCAAATACCTTTACCGAAACCTCTACTACCATCCGGTGGTGGCCGAGCCCAACAACCGGGCCATCCGGATGCTCAGCGAGGTGTTCCAATCTTACATCGCGCACCCCAAGGAACTGGGTTTGGCGGCCCGAAAACGCATTGCGGGCGACGGGCTGCACCGAGCGGTCTGCGACCATGTCGCCAGCATGACCGACCGCTACCTCATCCAGGAACATCACCGTCTGTTCGGACTGCAGCTCGGGTGAGCGTCTTCGGAACCGCGAGGGTTACTGCCGGTCAATGCCCGCGGGCGAGGGTCTCGCGCAGGGACGTCTTCAGGATCTTGCCGGTCGCATTGCGGGGCAATGCAGGCAGCACGAGGGCCCGGCGCGGCACCTTGTAATCGGCGAGGTTGTCCTTCAGGAAGGCGATGAGGGCGTGCTCGTCGAGGACCTTGCCTTCGTCCATCGAGACGAAGGCCACGGGCCGCTCGCCCCGCCGCTCGCAGGGTTCTCCCACGACCGCCGCCTCACGGATGCCGGGAAAACGGTAGAGGACCTCCTCGATCTCCCGCGGATACACGTTCATGCCGTTGGGCTTGAGCATGTCCTTCTTGCGGTCGGTGATGACGAACCAACCGTCCGGGCGCCGGTGGCCGATGTCGCCGGTCAGCAGCCAGCCATTGCGGATCGTCTCGGCCGTCTTCTGCGGGGCGTTCCAGTAACCGAGCATGACATTGCCGCCGCGCACGCAGATCTCTCCATCCGCGCCGTCGCCCAACAGGTTTCCCTGGTCATCCTGCACCGACACCTCCACGCCGGGGATCGGGACGCCGATGGTGCCCGGCTTGGGATTGCCCGGGGGATTCACCGTGACCACCGGGCTGGCCTCGCTGAGGCCGTACCCCTCGATCAAGGGCACCCGCGGATGGCGCGTGTTGAAGCCATGGAGGATCTCAAGGGGCAAAGGGCCAGCGCCGCTGACACACAGACGCAGCGAAGTGAACTCGATGCCCGCCGGGATCTGCGACAAGGCCCGGAACAAGGCCGCCATCGCGGGCAATAGAGTCCCCTGGTTCTGGAGGATCTCGGCGATCATGTGCTTGGGCGAATTCAGTCCCTGGACCGCCACCACCGAGGCCCCGCTCAGCAGGGGCAGCAGGAGCCCGACCGTGAGCATGAAGCTGTGGAACATCGGGAGCAGCACCACCAGGCGGTCGTCCTCGGAAAGCTCGAGGAACACGCGGCAGGAGGCGACGTTCTCCAGCAGGTTGCGGTGCGAGAGCATCGCGCCCTTCGGGTGGCCAGTGGTGCCGCTGGTATAGATCAGCACCGCCAGGTCATCTCCACCCCGGGTCGGAGCCGGGACCTCAGCGGCCTCGGTCGGCAGCGTCTCCGCGGCCAGGACCTGGACCGAGGGGCACAAGCCCTGCAACTCGGGCAGGCCCGCATGACCAGCCTCGGCGATGACCCACTCGATGCCGGCGTCCTGCAGCATGTAGGCGACCTCGGTCGGCTTGAGAAAGTTGTTGATCGGCACCAGGACCGCGTCGGCCGCCAGCACCCCGAACAGCGCACCGACGAACTCCGGGCAGTTCTTCAACCAAACCGCGACGCGATCCCCGGGGCGCACCCCCTTGTCCCGCAGCAGGCGGGCAGTGCCGAGGACCTGGTCCCGATAGTGACCGTAGGAGTGGCGGGCATCTCCCCAGAACAGCGCCGTCTTGTCCGGACGAGACCGGGCGATGTCGAGGAAGGCGGTGGCGATGTCGTTCATGGGGAGGATGCTCGTGCGCGCTTGGGTTCCTTGAAATCGAGGTCGTTCACGAATCCGTGCATCGGATCCGGGATGCGGATCAACGACGGGCGAAAATCCGATTGGCCTCGGCCAACGTCTCCTTGGATCCGATGTCGTACCAGATTCCAGGCACGCTCCAGGTCATCACCGGAGTGCGCGGGTACAGCCACTGGATCAGGCGGCCCGGTTGGTCCGGGTTGTTGCCCGCGGCGATGTACTCGCGGACCGAGGCGAGGTATTGGCGGGGGTAGTAGTAGAGGGCGATCCCGATGAGCGTGCTGGCCGGCTCGGCCGGCTTCTCCACGAAACTCGTGATACGGCCGGTGCCGTCGATGTCCACGACCCCGTATTTGCGCGCCTGCTCGAGGCTCCCCACGTCGTAGACGCCCAGCACGGGCCCGTTCTGGGATCGGCAGTAGTCACCGAAGCCGCGGAGGCTCTGGTTGAAGAGGTTGTCGCCGGCCACCACGATGAGATCGTCATCGATGGTCTCCTGTTCCAACACCAGGTTCAGATCGCCGATCGCACCGAGCTTGTTGGAATCGTCGGTCGATCCGTCATCGATCACCGAGAAGCGGAACGGAGGCTGGGCGGCCTGACGATAGGCTTCGGACCATTGGGTGAAATGGCTGGCGAACTTGGAGTTGCTCACCACGAACACCTCATCGATGCCCCCGATCGGCGCCAAGTTGTCCATGACGTAGTCGATCATGGGTTTGCCCGCGACGGGCAGCAGCGGCTTCGGCTGGGTCAGCGTCAGGGGGTACAACCGCGTGGCATAGCCCGCGGCCAGGATGAGCACCTTCATGGATGGCCGTAGAGTACCCCAGACCACGGATCACCTCCAACCAAGAAGCGGCATTCAGGAGCGAACACGCAACTCGGCACAGAATTGAAACCCCCGGTAAGGCTGGACAGCACCCGCCCCTCTCGCCTACATCGACAGATCGGCTGTCGCGGAAAACCAGCCGACCCGATCCCGGACCGTGGCCTGCAAGCCATAGACCCGGCATCTCCAAAAACCGCATGAACCCAAGCCATTCATCGCTGGCCGACCAGGTCCGTGGACTGATACGTTCGGTCGGATTCTCCGACCCCGCCGCCACGCCTCCAGCCGACACCGGCCCCGATGCCTGGGATCGTCTGGCCCTCGACCTCTTCCGAATCCAATACGCCAGCGTTCCGGCCTACCGGGTCTTCTGCGACGCCCGACGGCGGACTCCGGACACGGTCGCTGCATGGCAAGAGATCCCGGCCATCCCCACGCAGACGTTCCAAGAACTGGAATTCTCTGCCATCGACCCCGGACAACGCACCCGGGTGTTCCACTCCTCCGGCACGACCGCCCAACGCCCGAGCCGGCACTTCCACCATTGGGAATCCCTGGCGCTGTACGAGGATTCGCTACGTCCGTGGTTCGCCCGTCACCTTCTGGCGCCCGGCCCCGGGTTTCCCCAGGGCCTTCGGCCCCGATGCCTTGCCTTGACCCCTCCGCCGGAGTCGGTGCCCCACTCGTCGCTGGTCCACATGCTCGAGGTGGTGATCCGCGACCTCGGTGACCCCGGCTCGACCTTCACGGGCCGGGTCGATGCCGACGGGACTTGGGAACTCGGCTGGGAGCCCACCTGGGCCGCCCTGGAATCCGCACGCGCGGCCGGCGCGCCGATCCTGGTCCTGGGCACGGCCTTTCTGTTCGTGCACCTGCTCGACGCGATGGAACTCCGGGGCCTGTCCCTCCGGCTGCCCGAGGGATCCCGGGTGATGGAGACCGGAGGTTACAAGGGGCGATCCCGTTCCCTGCCCCGCGGCGAACTGCACGCGGCGATCGCGCGGCGGCTGGGGAGTCCCCGGATCGTCTCCGAGTACGGCATGAGCGAACTGTCCTCGCAGGCCTACGATTCGGAGGGTCGCTTCCGGTTCCCGCCCTGGGTCCGCATCCGGACGATCCAGCCAGAGACGGGGCGTGATGTCCCCGAGGGCGAGCCGGGAATCCTGCGCATCCATGACTTGGCCAACGTCTGGTCGGTGGCCGCTCTGGAGACCGGGGACCTCGGCCGGCTCCATGGCAATGCCTTCGAACTGCTGGGCCGCGCCGCAGAGGCCGAACCGCGCGGTTGCTCCCGGATGACCCACTGACGCGCCCATGAATCTCCACCAATTGTTCCTCGCCGACCTGGGGCCCGAACTCCAGCTCACCGCCGAGACGCTGCGCCAAGCCAGCTTCGCCGTGCGCCGAAACAGGAACGAGTGGCTCCTGCGCCAACGCACCCGGGCCATCATCGAGATGATCGCCCACACTGCCGAACAGTGGCTCGAGCCGGCCAACGGCTTCCGGGCCCTGGCGCTGCGCGAGGGCCCCAAGGAAACCGGGTGGAGCGCCGCCACGCTGGCCCGAGGACTCGACGGGTTCTTCCGGTCGATCACCGTGGAATCGCTCGAGGCCCTGGTCGCCCAGGACCTCGGCGACACCCGCCGCCTCGACGATTTTGGAGCCGGGCCCGCCGAGCACAGGACCGGCCGCACCTCGCTCGCGGTCGGCCCCGAATTGCTGGTGCACCTGACGGCCGGGAACCTGCCCAACCCGGCGCTCTTCTCGATGATCCTGGGGCTGATCACCCGATCGGCACAGATCGTCAAATGCCCGCGCGATGCCTCGCTGTTCCCCCGGTTGTTCGCCCACTCGCTGGCGGCCACCGAGTCGAAACTCGGGGCCTGCCTCGAACTAGTCTGCTGGAGCCATGGGGAACGCCAGGCCCGCGAATGGGAGGACCTGCTGTTCGCCGAGGCCGGTTGTGTGACCGCCACCGGCGGCGACGCGATGCTGGAGGAGGTCCGGCCGCGGATCCCGGGCCGCACCCGGTTCGTCGGCTACGGCCACCGGCTCAGCTTCGGGCTCATCGCCAAGGAGTCGCTGAGCCCCTACTCCCGCAAGCGACTGGTCCGGGCGATGGCCGATGACATCACCGCCTGGAACCAGCTCGGATGCCTCTCACCCCACGCTTTTTACGTCGAGGAGGACGTCCCGGGCAGCGCCGAGACCCTGGGCGAGGAACTGGCCGCCGAACTGGAACGCCGCGAGGCCAGCGAACCCCGTGGCATCATCGGTGTCGCCGAATCGGCGCTCATCCAGTCGCGGCGGAGCACCTTCGAATTGAGGGCCGCCGCGGTGGCTTCGATGACCGAGCGCAATCTGAACCGCTCCCTGTTCTTCGAGCCCCCGGCCGCGGTGAAGCTCTGGGCCAGCCCGGAGTCCACGGCCTGGACCGTGGTGCTCAATCAGGATGCCCGCTTCCAGCCCTCCTGCCTCCATCGCTTCATCGAGTTGAAGCCGATCCGCCAGTGGGACGAGGTCTTGAGATTTGCTGAACCGTTCCGGCATCAGGTGTCGACGGTCGCCGTGGCCGCCCCCGACGACCGCCTGCCCGAGATGGCCCGACAAATGGCCCGTTGGGGCGTGAGCCGCATCTGCCCCATCGGCCGGATGCAGGAACCTCCGGCCGCCTGGCGTCACGACGGTCGCCCCGCCCTCGGCGACCTGGTCACCTGGACCGATCTCGAGACCTGAACCGATTCGACACCCTACCCCCTTTTTTTCCATGGAACTGCGAAAGACCTTCCAGATCGAAGCCGCCCACCGCCTGCCCCACGTCCCCGTCGGCCACAAATGCGCCCGCCTCCATGGGCACAGTTGGCGTATCGAGGTCGTGATCGAGGGCCCCGTCGGGGACGACACCGGCTGGGTCATGGACTACGCCGACCTCAAGGCGGCCTTCCAGCCGATCCACGACCGGATCGACCACCATTACCTGAACGAGATCCCCGGTCTGGAGAACCCGACCAGCGAGCGGTTGGCCGTCTGGATCTGGAACGAGCTCAAGCCGCGCCTGCCCCTCCTCTGCGAGTTGGTGATCGCCGAGACCTGCACCTCGCGTTGCGTGTACCGCGGACGCTGATCAGCCGATCCGTGGGACGGGGATCTTGATGACCACCTTCCGGATGGGGGCAGGCTGACCGTGGATCACCTTCGGCCGATGGGCGTCGGCCGGGAAGAAGACCGAGAACCGCCCCGCCGACTGCGTGATCGGGGTGTAGTCGGCCGCCGGATGCCAGAATTGCACGTCGTTGCCGAAGGGCCCGTCGGGCGTCAGCGCGTCGCGCTGGATCCAGTCGATGGTCTCGATGCCGGCGATGGTGTACTGGATGTCGATGTGTTCCCGGTGGCTCTCGAAGCGGCAGAGTTCGCGGGCCTGGGTGGTGTATTCCTGGACCGAGGCATGCAAGGTCGGGCCGTCCAGTTCGTAGGCCCCGAGCGGCGTTTCCGGGGTGAGGGTGCGGAGCCAGTCGATGCACAGGGTCCAGACGGGATTCGACCGGAGGAACGGGGACCAGGTTTCGGGACTGTTCAGGGTGGCGTGGAGCATGGGATGGGCAATCGGATGGGGCGGATCAGGCCGGCCGGAGGAGTTTTACCGCAAAGGCGCCATCGACCTGATCCCGCACCGGATGGAGGGTCCGTCGGGCCGCCTCGGTCCATCCCGGATGAGCTTGGAGGAAGGCCTCGACCACCCGTTCATTCTCCTCGGGCTCGAGACTGCAGGTGCTGTAGACGAGCGCGCCCCCAGGACGAACCCGCGCGGCCGCGCGATCCAACAACCGGAGCTGCTCGCCGGCCAACCGCGGGATCTCGTCGGGTTGCAGGCGCCAGCGAAGCTCGATACGCCGCCGGAGCACACCCGTGTTGGAGCACGGGGCATCGACCAGCACCCGGTCGAACAGCACCTCAGGCCCACCCAGTTCGGGGTCGGGACAAATCTCGATGCCTTCGGTCCCCAGGCGTCGGGCGTTCTCACGGACCAGTTCCAGCCGTCCCGGATGGGCGTCATGGGCCACCAAACCTCCCTGCCCCCGAAGCCGTTCCGCGATGGCCAGGGTCTTGCCCCCCGGGGCCGAGCACAGGTCCAGGATGCGCTCGCCGGGCCGGGGATCGAGCAACTGCACGGCCATCAAGGTGCTGGGGTCCTGCACGTAGAATCCTCCGTCGCGGAAGGAGGCGAGGGTTTCCAGCACCGGATGCCGGACCAGCGCGAAGACGGTGTCGGGATCGGCCCAGTCGACCGAGACCGGGGTCGCCTCGACCCCTTCGGCCTTCCAGCGGGCCTTCAGGTCTTCCGCGGAGATCCGCGGCCGGTGGACCCGAGCGAACGTGGTCGGAGCCGCATTGTTCCAGGCCAACAAACGCTGGAGATCCTCTGCGCCAAGGCTTGCCACCCAGCGGCGGACCAGCCAGTCGGGGTGGGACCAACCCAGGGCTGGATCCCGCAGCTTCAACGCCTGGAGCGACTGCCGGCAGGCCTCCTTGTCGCGGGTCACCCCACGAAGCACAGCGTTGACGAATCCGCTCTGTGCCGAGAACCCGCGTTGCCGCGCGAGCAGCACGGCCTCGTTCACCACCGCATGGTCGGGAACACGGTCCAGGAACAACAACTGGTACAGGCCCATCTGGAGGATACCGCGAAGGACGGGCCTTTGAGGGCGACCGTCGGTGCGGGCCGCGATGAGGTGGTCGAGCGCCGACCGGTTCCGAAGCACACCGAAGGCGATTTCTCGGGATAGCCTCCGATCGGTTTCCGACAGGACCTGGAATCCGGGCACCCGCTCCAGACGATGCTCGAGGAAATCGCCGGGCTCCTCGCGTTGGAGGAGAATCTCGAGAGCGACCGAGCGGGCCGTGGGAGGCGGCAGTGGGCGGCTCCGCGGCCGGTGTTCAGATGAGTTCGAGGTCATCGGCCTGGATCTTCGCCACAACAGCCTGCCCGATGAAATCGAGCCGCAGGTGCACGTCGGACATCTTGGAGCGGCTTTCCACCCAGGCCTCAGTGCCCCGCAGCGGGCCCGACTTGATGCGGACCTGGAGGCCCGGCTTGATCTCCGGGCAGACCTGGATCTCGACCCGAGCTTCGAGGGCCCGATAGATGTCTTCGAGCTGACCCACGAACTCCTCCTGGTCGGGCACCTCCAGGAAATTCGCGACATAACGATTCTGGACCAGGGTCTGCCGGTGCCGCCTCTGGATCCGGACGAACATGTAGCCGGGGAACAGCGGTTTCTCGAACACCACCCGCTTGCGCGCGTAGGTCTTGACGCTGGGATACAGCGGAAGCCGGTGCTCGAACCCTTTCTCTAGGCAGAATCCAGCGAGCTTCTTTTCAGCCCTGGGCCGAGTGTGGGCGACGAACCAGAGCATCTCGGTCCACTCCGGCAGGAGCAGCACCGGGTCCTCGGCATCGGACCATTCGGGCGGGTCGGCTTCCACGGCACTCATGGAAAGAAGACCGGTCCCTGAGGACCGGTCATCCGGCAGGCTCGTGATACGGGAACCTACGCGGACGGCGCCGGCACGAAGGCCGTGATGCCGTCGATTCGGTACCGCTTGGACTGGCCTTCGGAGCTGAAGGTCACCTCGGCACCCACGGGCTGCCCCAAGAAGATTTTCGCGAACGGCGTCAGGTAGCTGAGCATGTTCTTGTCGGGATCGCCATCCCAGGCGCCCAACAGGTAGAACCGATCCTTGGTCCCGCTGGTCAACTCGCTCACGTGGAGCACCGTGCCGGGTCCGGCCACGTCGGTTCGGACATTCGCCCAGTCGGTGCCACGCGCCCGCCCGAGGTCGCGCTCCAGCTCGGCCTTGCGGCGCTGGAGCACCCGCTGCATCTCCTTGGCGGACTTGTACTCGTGGTTCTCGCGGAGGTCGCCGTAGCTGCGGGCCAGGGCGATGTCCTTGACGTTGGCCGGGATGCGCTTGGTGACGAGGTCCTGGTACTCCTCCTGTCGCCGCTGAAGGCTGGGCCAGCTCACCAGAAAGCTGTGGTCCTCCTTCTTGTTCTCGCCGGTGATCATCTCCTGGATCGCCGGGTAGGCCTTGACGATGCGGGCGAAGAGCGACCGCTTGTCCATGTCGTCGAAGCTGGGCGAGAGCTGGAGGCTGCGGGTGAGGTCGCGGATCACCTCGATGTCGGCAGACTCGATCAGCTCCGGCAGCAGCTTCATGTCGTCGAGGATGAAGTCGTGGAGGCGATTCGAGCGCTTCTCGTTGAAGGCATCCCGCTCCATGGCGGTGAGCATCGCACGGAACACCTCGGGCCCGAGGATATCCGCG
>CAIOKD010000046.1 GCA_903858835.1 uncultured Verrucomicrobiota bacterium | reverse complement strand
TCGGCCCCGATCACCTTCTCGTAGGCCTCGGCGACCTTGAGATCCTTGGTGCCGATGGGTGGGTGGATGTCCTGCAGGCCCACGAAGACGATCTCGGCGCCCAGCTTGGCGGCGTCGGCGGCCGCCTGGATGTTGGCCTTGAGCTCGCCGGCGGCCTTCTGGCGGCCGTAGGACATGATGGTCTCGATGTCGACGCTGGCCATGTAGCGCACCACCTCGCGGTTGGCCAGTCGCTCGAGCATCGCCTTGGGCTCGCCATGGCCATAGGCCCAGGCGCGGATGTCCTTGATGAGGTACTGGATAGGGATGCTTACGGTGAGCAGATTCACCGGGACGATCTGCTCCGATTCGGCCGCGTTGCTGGCGACATTCTGTTCGCGGGAGGCCACCAGGAGGTTGAACTCCTCTTTGTAGTGGGCGCGGGTCCAAAGAATGGTGTTCTCCTTCTCCAGTTTCTCGTCGGGCACGAAACCCACGCTGAAGCTCTGGACCTCGGCCACCGGGTGGCGATGGATCTGGTCGATGGGGCGGGGCAGCTTGAAGGCGATGCCGGGGGTGAGCACCGATCCGACCGGCCTGCCGAAGCGCTCGCGCAGGCCCTGTTCGCCGGCATCGATGAAGACGACGCAGTCGCTGGCGGCCAGGATGCCGATCCAGATGAGGGCGAAGCGGCTGAGCTTCTCCTCCAGGAACCGGTAGAACCAACTGTCGCTGACCCGGAATCCGAACTGGTAGTCGAGGGCCTGGGCGGCCGTGGCGAACAGTCCGGTGGGCTGGCCCAGGAGGCCCACGAGGCGGCTCTCGTAGATGAGGCGCATTTCCTTGCCCTGGACGCGGGGGCGATAGGCTTCGAAGACCAGCGCCAGGAGGGTCTCGATGCCCACCAGCGCCAGCAGGGCGGTGAGCACCCAGGCGATCTGGCGGTCGTACTGCGGGAAGCCGAACCACTGGAGGGCCTCGCTGACGGTGGCGAGGAAGGCCAGCAACGAGCCGAGCATCAGCGCCGAACCGCCCGGGCGGAGCAGCCGGATGCCCTCGAGCTGCGCCAGTCGGCAGGCGTACTTGCCGAGGAGGAAGGCCACGAGGCTCAGCCCGGCGAACATGGCCATGGCGAGGGTGGAGGGCGGGGCGCCGGTGGCCACTTTGGCCTTCAGGTCCTGGAAGAAATAGAACGCGCCGCCGGCCTGGATCAGGAACAGCACGAGCGTGAGCCCGGGCACGAACCACTTCTCGAAGAGCATGCGCGACTTCCGGGCGGGGAACGCCTCGTCGGCCGTCGAATCAAAGAGGGCCGCCTTGCTGCGCGAGCGGGCCAGTTCCTCCATCTCCAGGCGCTCGGTCTCCTCGGAGGCCTCGAGGCGCATCTGGAACCAGGCCACCAGGGACGTCACGAGCCCCACCAGGGTGAAGGCCGCGCCCAGTTCGGCGGTCGCCGAATCGGCGATCTTGGACACCACTTCGAGCCCGATGGCCAATCCCAGCAGGGCGATCCAGTTCAGCGTTCCGGTCTTGAGGGAGTGTCGTTCCATGGGCGGTCGGGCGGGTGAGTGGGTCGGGAGAGTATCAGCTCAGTTCGCGGTCTTCAAAGAGCCAAACCCCCGCGGCGAGGGCCGCGGCGATGCAAGACCCCATGTACAGGGCCGCCTTGGCCACGTAGGACCAGGGGATGCTCTTCTTGTCTTCGAGGGCGTCGGCGAGCCAGAACTGCTGCCAGTTGGGGATCAGTGCGTAGGCGGTCTTGGCCCAGAGGCTTCCGGCGTCGGCGGCCGCCTTGAAGAGGTAGTCGCCCATCAGTCCGGCGAGGAACAGGGCCGAGCAGACGGCCAGCGTGGGCACGGTGTCGAGCCGGGTGGAGCAGGCCAGGGCCACCGCGGCGAGGATGAGCAGGGCGAAGAGGATGAGCACGGCGGCGGGGACCATCCGCCAATCGACGAAGGCCATCTCGCCGAAGGCCCGCTCGTCCCGGATGAAGAAATGGATGCCGAGGACCGCCAGCGTGGTGAACAGAATGAAGGTGAAGACGGCGTCGGCGACGAATCCGCGGCGGAGGAAGAAGTTCGAGAACCCGGCGACCGCGTAGGCGAGGGCGGCGGCTCCCCCGTAGATCAGCAGCGATTTCGCGTCGGTGTCGCCGTAGGCGTCGAAGGCCATGCGGCCGGCCAGCAGTGCCGCGACCACGTTGGAGAAGGTCATGAGCGCCAGCGAGGAGGACAGGCCCACGTACTTGGCGGTCAGGAAGGTCCACCGGCCCACCGGCTTGGAGAGGACCGTCAGGGCCGTCCCGGAGCGGATTTCCTGGGCGACGCTCGACGAGGCGCAGAGGACGGCGCCGAAAAGTCCCGACAGGAGCATCAGGGCCAGCGACATGTCCTTCACCAGCTTGGGATCTTCGCCGAAGCCGAAGTAGGGCACGGCGGCGATGAAGACGCAGAAGCCCGAGGAGCTGGTCATCAGCAGCAGGAAGATCGGCTGCCGGACCAGTTCCATGAAGGCATTGAGCGCGATGGACGCGAAAGATCGCATGCTGGACGTCTTGTGAACGCAGGAAATTACGGAACGAGCATGGGTCGTAAAAGGCAAATCGGGCAATCCGTAAATGCAAAACGATTGCATTCGCTGGTCGTCGCTCGCCCCTAGGGTCGCCGCACTTTGATGCACGATCAGGGGTGGGATCGAGGCATGTCGGGGGTGGGTGCCGGTGTGGGTTCCGCAGGTCGGGGGCTGCGTTCGCAGGGAACGTTGGGACAGGAGGGGCTTTCGCGCTCGGAACCGCGTGGGCCCATTCATGCCGGCAAACGGTTCAGCAGAGTTGTTGAGCACCTGCCACCGGCTCGCAACCGGGAGGTTGCTCGCATCGTTGCTGCCTGAGGGCAACAGCTTGACCGGGACCAACCGCCATCTGATGCCTCGGAGTTCCCGGTCGGTTGCCTCAAAAACGAAGGACTCCGAAGAGGGCCCGGCGTGGAGGGAGCGCGGGAAGCGGCAATTCACATCCCGGCGATGGACAGGCCTTGGATGATCTTCCGTGCGATTTCGGCACGCCGGGCCCGGGTGACGATGCCTCGGCGGCGACCCAATTGATTCTTTTCCACCGTGAAGAGGAGATCGCAGCGGCAGAGGGTCTTGAGATCCAGACCATCGGCCTTATCAAGAAGAACCTCGTTCACTCTTGGTTCACGCTCGTTGGCCGGGCGCATGGTGCGACAACCCAGTACGACCACCTCGGGCTTGGCATCGATGCGCGCTTGGTTGGAAACCAGCACACACGGGTGTTCGCCGAAAATGTCGGCGGTGTAGATTTCCCAAGCCTTCAATCGGCCACCTCGAACCGTTGTGCCGCCATGAGGTTGCGAACCTCCTGACGGTCATCGTCCTCCTGCCGATAGAGTGTCTGAGCCTGCTTGCGTGGAAGAGGATTCACGGTCGTGATCCGTCGGGGAGCCTTTTCCAGCGCTTTGACGACGGTTGGAAGCCCGAAGGCGATGGCCTGCCGCATGAGCTCTGCGCGGGAAAGCCCCGACACTTTCGCAGCCCTCGCCACCTCTCGGGCGAGCGTCGCATCCAGGGGCAATGGATACACGGAAGTCTTTATATAGGAAACCTATACGCATAGACGGCATCGTCAACTTCCGATGGTCGGGGTTGTTCGTGGGGGTGCCGTGTGACGAGAAAACCGAGTTCCATTCAGCTGCCGACTTGGGGATCGGGGCCCAGCCCCTCGAGATTGCCTGAGCCGGATCGATTCCATTGGATCGGTCGTGCTGGCTGCTGCTTCTTCCGCAAGAGCTTCGTTGTTCGCTCGTTTCGGGCCTGAATCTGGCCCGCGCCTCGCTCTCGCCTCGGCTTTCGACAGAATCCGCTACGCCATCACTTGCCTCTCAACTGAATCGTTCCAGCTAAGTTGCCGTCAGCCGCCAGCCCCGGTTATCCGCCCGGCGCTTCGGTCGGTCCTGGGGCGCAGTCGCTTTTGACTTCCGCCCGGGGCGCTTCGCGGCATCCTATCCGTCCATGAACCCCGTTCGCTTGGGCCTTCTGGCCAGCCTTGTCCTCGGCACCGTCGTCTACGCCAAAGACCTGACCATCGCGGTCATTCCCAAGGGCACCACCCATGAGT
>CAIOKD010000045.1 GCA_903858835.1 uncultured Verrucomicrobiota bacterium | reverse complement strand
TCCGGCGCGGTTCCCAGCGTCGGGAAGTATGCGAGTTCCTGGGCATCCACGAGCCCATTGCCGTCCTGGTCTTCGGTGGCGGGGTTGAGTCGAATCACCTCGGCCTGCGACCCGACCGCGTTGTGCAAGTGGAGCAGCAGCGCCTGGACGACCGAGCCGCCCCGCGCGACGCGCAGCCGCAGCCGCTGCCCCTCGGGGAACCAGGGCGAGCCGTCGAGACCCGGGGTTTCGGTGGCGACCAGGGGCGCGGCGAGGTCGAAGGTGGCCCAGCCGGTGGTCTCGTTGGCCCCCTCGGTGGCCGCGCTCACCCGGTAGCGGAAGGCGGTGCGCCGGCCGCCCAGGCCCAGCGCCGCCGCGGGCACCGAGTGGACCAGCACGCCATTGTGGAAGAGCGCGGTGTCGCGAGACCTCGGGTCGAGGACGTTCAGGGTACCGCCCTCGATCCAGTTCGTCCCGGTCAGGGTGCGGGCGGCCGAGAGGAGGAAGTCGGTGGAGAGCGAATCGTCGTCGATGTCGTCGCCATTGAGGTTACCGGCGGAGGTGTTGACCACGCGAGCGTCCACGGTGCCGTTATTGTCGAGGTCGATCTCCACGTCGAGAGTGGTGAAGGCCCGCTGGGGCGTGATCCATTTGCCGGAGGTCGCCACCCCGAAGAAGATCCGGGCCGAGGCGATGTCGCCGCCGGGCTTGTCGGTGGCCGCGCCGTAGGCCAGCAGGTCGCCGGCCCCGTTGGGGAAGGCCAGGTTCTTGGACGGGCTGGTTCCCCCCAGTTGAAACACACCCACCAGACCCGGCGGCTGCACGCCGTCGCGCACCGTCGGCAACGGGATCGTGGTCGCGCCGGAGCCGGCTGGGAGGCCGACCCTCAGCGCACCGGCATGTGCCGGCGCCAGAGGACGGACGATGGCGTGCCAAGGCACGTGGAGCGGTACCGGTCCGCCATGGAACCACAACTGGCCGCTCGCCTCGGGCATCTTGGGCCGGAATCGGCTTCCCTGGACGTCGCCCGTGGTGGGTTCATCGCCAACCCCTGCAGGATCGGCCTCGAAGCGGAAGGGTACCGAGACATCCTGGCCCGCCGAGATGGTCACCTGGGCCAGCATCGGAACCATACGTGCCGCCGTGGCGCCCACCGTGTTGCTGGCGGAAAGGGTGAGGGTCACCGGTTGAGTACTCTTGTTGGTGAGGCGGACCCGGCGCTCCTCTGTATGGGGGCCGGAGAGTTCGAGAGCTCCCAGCGAAATGGAGACCTGGTCGGTGGCGGAGGCGTTGCGCGCGATCACCGGGGTAGCCAATGCGTCGATCAACGCCACGCGCCCCGCGCCTACCCGCGACTCCGGGTAGACCACGCCGTCACCGTTGGCCGTGCGCGTCGCCGTGTTCATGAGCGCGGCCTTGATCTCGAGAGGATTCCAGGTCGGACGCGCCTGCCGGATCAGCGCCGCGGCCCCCGCGACGTGGGGTGCCGACATCGAGGTGCCGGTCATGGAGACGGCCTCGGTGCCGTAGCCGGCTCGGGTCGACGGAATGGAGCTGCCCGGGGCGGCCAGGTCGGGCTTGAGCCGACTGGAGTACGCCACCGGCCCGCGCGAGCTCGAATCGTTGAGCCGGTCGGCGAGCTCCGGGCGGACTGTGGCCGACCGGGGTTCGAGGGTGATGAAGAGGCCGTCGGCCAGGCGGCGACGCAGAATCGCCCCGTCGGTCCTGGAGATCATCACGCCGGGGATCTTGATGTCGGAGGTGTCTCCGGATCCGCCCATCGGGATGGGGAATCCGTCCACATTGTTCACCATCACCACCGCCACCGCTCCAGCCTGTTGGGCCGCCCGAACCTTGCTCGAAAAAAAGCAGGTGCCACGGTCGATGAGGGCGATCTTGCCCTTCACCTCCGAGGCGTTGGTCACGCGCCCGTTGTCGCCGTCCTGGCAGGCGTTCGCGGGCAGGGTGGCCACGACCTGCGCGGTAATCTTGCCGGCCGAGGCGATGGGCAACGTGAACACCCCCTCGACGGCGGCGTATTCGCCCGCCACCTCCGCCGGGGCGGTGACGCTGATGGTGGAGGAGGTGGATCCGTCGTCGTAGGTGTTGGCCACCGTGATGGCCTTGGCTGCGGCCCCCGGGGAGCCGACGACATAGTGCGTATTGCCGGAGTTGCCCGCGGAAATCACCACCACGGTGCCCAGGTTCACGAGGCGGTTGATGGCCGCGGTCTGTGCGACCTCGCCCTCGGTGGCGAAGGGGGAGCCCAGCGACAGGTTGAGCACGTCGACCCGGTCGGCGGTGTTGCCGTCGCCATTGGGATCGGCCGCGGCGTCGAGGGCCAGCGGCACCAGGGCGGTGTTGCCCCGGGCCCCGAAGACTTTGAATGCGATGATCGAGGCCTCCGGGGCCACTCCGGGACCGATCAGGAACCGGTTGGTGTAGATGGACGGTCCGTAGGGTCCGGCGAAGGGGCTCCCATCGGCCAATACGCCGAGTCCGGCCGCGATGCCCGCGACGTGCGAACCGTGACCGTTGGCGCGCGGGTCGAGGGGATCCTCGTCCGGCATCGGCGAGGTGCTGCCGAACTCCCCGGCCGCGTCGTAGTCGTCTCCGGCGAAATCCCAGCCGTCGATCACCTTCGCGGTCGGGAACGTACCGGGTTCGATGATGGATGGGTCGTTTGCGGCGTACTCGGACGGGTCGCCCGACCCACCGAGCTGGGCGTGCAGGTAGTCGACGCCGGAATCCACGATGGCGATGCGCACCCCGCGCCCGGTGAACCCGGATTCGGCGCCGCGCGGCAGCCAGACCTGCGGCGCCCCGATGAAGGGCACCGAGGTGCGGTTATGACGTTCCATCGGCCGGACACGCTCCACGGCCATCACTCCAGGAAGGGATCGCAATCGCTCCACCGAGGCGTCGTCCGTGGTTACCAGCATGCTGTTCACGAGTGTGTAGGTGCTGCCGATCACCACCGTGCCGGAGCCGGCCAGTCGTTTCTGCAGCAACGCGTGCTCGCCGATCAGCGCGCGTCGGCGCGCCTTGCCGGCATCGACCTGGGCCTTGGCGTCGGCGCCCGACTTGGCCGAGGTCTCGCGCGCTTCCAACACCGAATCCCCGGACAGCATGAGTTGGTAGGTGCCCGGAGCGGCGGACATCAGGAGGGTCCAGCCGAGGCAGAGGCCGAGTAGAAGCTGGCGGACAAGCCGGGTCATGGGGATGGGCATGGCTCTTGCACCCGCAAACTGGATCGCAGGCGTTCGGCACGCCAGTGGTTTCTCGGATGACGCAGGCTTACCCGGCCGACGGTTCCGGGTTCGACCCGAAGCCCGAAGCCCGGCCGGGCGGAGGGCTTCCCATTGCGGCCCGGCCCGACTAGCGTTCTTGCGCCATGTTGCTGGTCATCGACAACTACGACTCGTTCACGTTCAACCTCGTCCAGTACCTCGGCGAGATGGGCGTGGAGATGCAGGTGCATCGCAATGACCAGATCCGCCTGGAAGACGCGTTGGCCTTGAAGCCCGAGCGGGTGCTCATTTCGCCGGGCCCGTGTTCACCGCGCGAAGCGGGGCTTTCGAACGACCTCATCCGCGCGTTCTCGGAGCGGCGGGTGCCTGTCCTGGGGGTCTGCCTGGGCCACCAGTGCATCTGCCACACCTTCGGGGCGACCGTGGAGGTCAACTACCGCATGATGCATGGCAAGACCTCCCCGATCTTCCACGACGGCAAGGATCTCTTCGAGGGGATGCCCAATCCCTTCAATGCCACCCGGTATCACTCGCTGGTCGCCCGTCGGGAAACCCTTCCCGCGGAACTCGTGGTGACCGCCTGGACCGAGGAGGGCGAAGTGATGGGGGTCCGGCACACCTCGTTGCCCATCTGGGGGGTCCAGTTCCATCCGGAGAGCATCCTCACGGAGAGCGGTCGGACGATTCTGGCCAATTTCCTCAAGCTCGGCCGCCCGTGATCCGCATTCCCGGGCTCGCGTCGTCCCGCCCCTCCCGCTAGGCTGGGTTCGTGAAAGCTGCCGTTCTTCGCGGAGTCCAGGAATTGGTCGTCGATACCGTCCCCCAGCCGACGCCCCACCCCGGTGAGGTGGTGGTCCGCCTGCACGCAGCCGCCTTGAATCACCGCGATGTGTGGATCAAAGGGGGGCACTACGCCGGGTTGAAGTTTCCGGTGATCCTTGGTTCCGACGGGGCGGGCACGGTGGTCGAGACCGGCCCGGGGGTCGATTCCTCGCTGGTGGATCAGGAGGTCATCATCAACCCCTCGCTCGATTGGGGGCATTCGGAACGGGCGCAGGAACCCCGGTTCTCGATTCTGGGCTTGCCGCGCGACGGTACCTTCGCCGAGTTCGTCTCCGTTCCTGTCGCGCAATTGGTTCCCAAGCCCACGCACCTGTCGTGGGAAGAGGCGGCGGCGTTGCCCCTGGCCGGCCTCACCGCCTACCGGGCGCTCTTCACCCGGGCCGGCCTCAAGGCCCATGAGCGCATCCTCATCAACGGCATCGGTGCCGGGACCGCCCTCTTTGCGCTGCAGTTCGCCGCGGCCGCCGGCGCCATTCCCTGCGTGACCTCCAGTGCGCCCTGGAAACTGGAACGGGCCCATGAGCTGGGGTCCAAGGCCGGCAGCCTCTACAACCTGCCCGACTGGCATGTCGAATTCGGCAAGCACCACGGGCCTTTCGAGGTGGTGATCGACAGCGCCGCGGGCCCCGGTTTCGAGACGCTCATCGACCTCACCGCGTCGGGCGGGCGCATCGTCTTTTTTGGGGCCACTCGCGGGAATCCGCCCGAGCTGCCGACCCGGAAGTTGTTCTGGCGCCAGATCTCGCTGTTGGGCACCACCATGGGCAGCCCAGCCGACTTCGCGGCGATGGTCGACTTCGTCAAGACCCACGCCATCAAGCCCGTGATCAGCGAGGTCTTCGGTCTGGATCACATCGGTGCCGCCTTCGACCGGATGGAGCGCGGCGAGCAGTTCGGCAAACTGGTGGTCCGGTTGTCGTCCGAATCCTGATCGTTCGGGCGTTCCACAAGCGGTTCCGGCTTAATCCCGCACCAACAAACAGGCCGCGTGGCATACCACGCGGCCTGTGTCGTTTCCGAGGTATCGTCCGGAGGGATCTCAGCCCCCGACTTCGGCGCGGGCCTCGGCGGCCAGGGCGGTGGACAGGTAGCGTTCACCCGTCGAGCAGGCGACCGTCACGATCGTCTTGCCCTTGTTCTCCGGCCGCTTGGCGACCTCGATGGCGGCCCAGACGTTGGCGCCCGACGAGATGCCGGCGAGGATGCCCTCCTCCTTGGCCAAGCGACG
>CAIOKD010000044.1 GCA_903858835.1 uncultured Verrucomicrobiota bacterium | reverse complement strand
TTCGGGGCTTCGATCGGCCGGCCGTTCGCACAAGGCGGTGATCCTGATCTTCCTGCCCGGTGGACCCAGCCACCAGGACATGTTCGATCTCAAGGGGAACGCCCCCGCCGAGATCCGGGGCGAGTTCAATCCGATCCCCACTTCGGTGCCCGGTCTGCAGATCTGCGAGCACCTGCCGCGCATGGCCAAGGTCATGGATCGCTGCACGGTGATCCGTTCCATGGTAGGCATGGAGGATCGTCACGAATCCTTCCAGACCTATACCGGGCACCTGAACCGGAACCAACCACCCGGCGGCTGGCCGGCGATGGGGGCGCTGTTGTCCAAGCTGCAGGGCTCGGGCGATCCGGCCATTCCCGCCTACCTTGGCCTGGCTCCCAAAATGGGACATGCTCCCTGGTCCGACAACGGAGTGGCTGGCTTCCTCGGGGCGGCCCACGCGCCCTTCGAGATCAACAAGGGCGGCGGCAAGGACGACATGGTGCTCAACGGCATCACCCTCGATCGTCTCGCTGACCGCAGGTCGCTCCTGGGAGCCCTCGATGGCTTCCGTCGCGAGGTCGACGCCAGCGGCCAATTGGCGGGGGCCGACGCCTACACCCGCCAGGCCTTCGGCATCCTCACCTCCAGCAAGCTGATGAGCGCCCTCGACCTCAAGAACGAGGATCCCAAGGTGGTCGAGCGCTATGGCAAGGGTGATCCCCGCAACCGCGACGACGGAGCACCCAAGCTGATGGAGCATTTCCTGGTCGCGCGACGCCTGGTCGAGGCGGGGGCCCGCTGTGTGACCCTGGCCTTCAGTCGCTGGGATCATCACGGCGACAATTTCGGCGCGCTCCGCCAGGACCTGCCGCTGCTCGACCAGGGACTGAGTGCTCTGATCACCGACCTGCACGAGCGCGGGCTCGACCGTGACGTCTCCGTGCTGGTGGCCGGCGAATTCGGTCGCACGCCCACCATCAACAAGGACGGCGGGCGCGACCATTGGCCCCGGGTGGGATTCGCGCTGTTGTCCGGCGGAGGTCTCCGTCATGGCCAGGTGATCGGCTCCACAGACCGGCTGGGCGGCGAGGCTGATTCCCGCCCGACCACCTTCGGGGAAGTCCACGCCACCCTCTACCACGCCCTGGGCATCGACGTGAACAAGGTGACCGTGCCCGACCTCACGGGCCGTCCCCAGTTCCTGGTCGAACCCGGGGTCCAACCCATGAAGGAACTCGTCGGATGACCCCTGCGTTCACCCTCTCCATCCCGGGACGTTTCCTTGAACAAGGCGGGCCCCGGTCCGCGTCTGAAAAGCCATGCTGACTCTCGCCGGTCCTTCCAGCCGCTTCTGTGACGGCCTTTCCCGACGGAGCTTCCTCCGCATCGGGAGCCTCGGCTTGGGCGGCCTGGGCCTCTCGCAATTGCTGAGGGCCGAGTCGGCCTCGGGTCTGCGATCCAACCACAAGGCCGTCATCATGGTGTACCTGCCCGGCGGGCCGCCCCACCAGGACACCTTCGACCTCAAGATGGACGCCCCGGCCGAGATCCGCGGCGAGTTCCGGCCCATCCCCACCACCGTCCCCGGCTTCCAGGTGTGCGAGCACCTGCCCCTCTTGGCCAAGCAGGCCCATCGGTACGCGGTCATCCGCTCCATCAGCGATGCGATCGACGACCACTCCGACTTCATGTGCCAGACCGGGCGGCGCAAGTCTGCACAGCCTCCAGGAGGCTGGCCGACCTTTGGTGCGACCGTGTCGCGGGTGCTGGGGGCGGCCAACAGCTCGGTGCCGGCCTTCGTGGGCCTGGAGCCCCGAATGCAGCACCGGCCCTACAACGCTGCCAACGCCGGCTACGCGGGGGTCTCGCACGACGCCTTCCGTCCGGCCGCCGACGCCAAGTCCGACATGGTGCTCAACGGCATCACCACCGATCGCCTGGCCGATCGCCGCGCCCTGCTCGCCGCCTTCGACCGGTTTCGTCGCGAGGCCGATGCGAGCGGTCTGATGGACGGGCTCGACGGGTTCAACCAACAGGCCTTCGGGATGCTCACCTCCAGTCGCCTGCTCGAGGCGCTGAACGTGGAGAAGGAGTCGGCGGTACTCCGGGAACGCTATGGCAAGGGCGATGCCAAGGTGCATGGCGACGCGGCTCCCATGCTCAACGAGCAGTTCCTGGTGGCCCGCCGGTTGGTCGAGGCCGGGGCCCGGTTCGTGACCGTGGCCTACGGGTTCTGGGATTACCACGGCAACAACTTCGGCAATGCCCGCAACGACCTGCCACTGCTCGATCAGGCCTTGAGCGCCCTGATCGACGACCTTCACGACCGGGGCCTGCAGAACGATGTCAGTGTCATCGCCTGGGGCGAGTTCGGCCGGTCGCCGACGATCAACAAGGATGGGGGCCGCGACCATTGGCCCAGGGCCAATTGCGCGCTTCTGGCCGGCGGTGGCATGAGGGTTGGCCAGGTGATCGGCGCCACCGACCGCCTCGGCGGCGAACCCAGCGAGCGCCCCGTGCAGTTCGGCGAGGTCTTCGCCACCCTGTACCAGAACTTGGGCATCGACGTGAACAAGGTCACCCTGCCGGATCTCACGGGCCGTCCGCAATTCCTGGTCCCGGAGGGGTGTCAGCCCATGAAGGAACTGGTCGGTTGAATCAAGGATCTGCCATGAAGGGTTTCCTGTTTTGCAACAATTCCACCGGTCTCCGGTCTGCGCTGCGGCCTTGGCTGAAGGTTCTTTCGTTGTGGCTCTTGGCCGCCTGCGCCGGCACTTTCTCGAGCCCGGCCTTGGCCGCGAACCTCGAGCTCCACTACCGGTCCGGTGCCGGTGAACTGGTCCTCGACTCGCAAGACGCGCGCCAGCAATTGCTGGCCACCCAGGAAGGCACTCGCGATGTCACCCGGCAGGCCAGTTGGTCCTCCGAGCCCTCCGGGGTTGTCCGCATCGATGCCTCGGGCCGGGTGATCCCGGTCGCCGACGGAACGGCGGTGATCACCGCCAAGGTCCCGGATGGCGCCATGGCCCGCCTGCCGGTGCGCGTGATCCACGCCGGGCAGCCGGCCCCATTGCATTTCGCCAACCAGATCGTCCCCATCTTCACCAAGAACGGCTGCAACGGTGGCGGCTGCCATGGCAAGGCCGCGGGCCAGAACGGATTCCGCCTGTCGCTGCTCGGGTTCGAGCCCGATGAAGACTACGAACACCTGGTCCGTGAGGCCCGGGGCCGTCGTCTGTTTCCGGCCGATCCGCCCCGCAGTCTGCTCGTCACCAAGGGCACGGCCGAGACCCCCCACGGCGGAGGCAAGCGACTCGAGATCGGTTCCGATGACTACCGCCGACTGGTGCGCTGGATCGCCCTGGGCATGCCGCTGGGCCGGACCAACGCTCCGACCGTCCAGCGCGTGGAGGTGTTCCCCTCGGCCCGGACCCTGGCTCTCAACTCGGAACAGCAACTGGTGGTCACCGCCCACTACTCCGACGGCTCCACCGAGGATGTCACCCGCAGTTCCCTCTTCGAGCCCAACGACAAGGACATGGCCTCGGCCGACGTCAACGGGTTGCTCAAGGTCTTCAACCAACCGGGCGAGTTCGCCGTGATGATCCGTTATCAGGACAAGGTGGCGACCTTCCGGGCCACCATTCCCCTGGGCGCCCCGGTGGACCACCTGCCTCTGGCCAAGAACTTTGTCGACGAACTGGTCTTCAAGCAGCTCAAGCAGGTGGGCATGCCCCCGAGCGAGGTGACCGACAAGGCGACCTTCCTGCGCCGGGTCACGCTCGACATCGCCGGACGCCTGCCGACTCCCGAGGAGGGGCGCGCCTTCGAGGCCGACACCGCCGCCGGCGACCGCGACCGCGTGATCGATCGCCTGCTGGCTTCGACCGACTACGCCGACTACTTCGCGGGCAAGTGGGCGGCGCTGCTCCGCAACAAGCGCAGCGATGCCAAGCAGGCCCGCGGCACCGTGGCCTTCCATGCCTGGGTCCGCGACAGCCTGGCGGCCAACAAGCCCTTCGATCGGTTCGTGCGCGAGGTGCTCACCGCCTCGGGCGAGGTCTCTGAGAACCCGCCGGTGGCCTGGTACCGTCAGGTACGCACCCTCCAAACCCAGCTCGAGGATGTCTCCCAGTTGTTCCTCGGCCAGCGGATGCAATGCGCCCAATGCCACCACCATCCGTACGAGAAATGGAGCCAGGCCGACTACTGGAGCTTCGGGGCGGCGTTCTCCCAGGTGTCGTACAAGCCGGGTTCCCAGCCCGGCGAAGAGGTCATCGTCCACCGGCGTGGCGAGGCCAAGGCGACGAACAAGAAGAACGGTCAGGCGGTGAGGCCCGCGGCCCTGGGCCAGTCGGCCTTCGACCTGTCGGTCGATGACGATCCTCGGGTGTTCCTGGCCGACTGGATGACCTCGCTAAAGAACCCGTGGTTCGCCAAGGCGCTGGTCAACCGCTACTGGAAGCACTTCTTCGGGCGCGGCCTCGTCGATCCCGAGGACGACATGCGCGACACCAATCCCCCGAGCAACCCCGAGTTGCTCGACGCATTGGCCGCCCATTTCGTGGCCAGCGGCTTCGATCTCAAGGACCTGGTCCGCACCCTGACGCGCAGCACCACCTACCAGCTCAGTTCAGTGCCCAATGCGCACAACGCCAAAGACCGGCACCACTTCTCGCGGTTCTACCCGCGCCGCCTGCCTGCCGAGGTGCTGCTCGATTCGGTCAACACCCTGTCCGGATCCCGCAGCCAGTTCGAGGGCCTGCCCGCGGGCACCCGGGCGGTCTGCCTGCCCGACAACAGCTTCAATGCCCAGAGCTA
>CAIOKD010000043.1 GCA_903858835.1 uncultured Verrucomicrobiota bacterium | reverse complement strand
CTCGGCCACCAGGCCCAGCTTGCCGTCACGCAGGGCACCCCGGACCCGGGTGCTGCTGACCACTTCGGGCCCGATGTGGATGGGGGCCACCGCGTTCACCGAGAATCCCAGTTCGCGACCGAGGCTCCGCAGGAGCGGCACGTTGCCGCTGCGCCCCTGGCCGAAGTGGAATCCCTGCCCCACCGTGAAGCTCCGCAGGCCGCCGAACCCGTCCACCAGCTCGCGCACGAAGGCTTCGCCGCTCTTGCGGCTCAGGGCCTCGTCGAAGCGGAGCACCAGCACGGCGTCGGCTCCTTGGGATTCCAGTGTGGCGATGCGTTGGGGCAGCGATTGCAACAGGCGCGGTGCCTTGTCGGGTCGGACCACCGTCAAGGGGTGGGGATCGAAGGTGGCCACCACCGTGGTCGCCCCGCGAGTCCGCGCGTCGATCCTAGACTGTCGGATGACGTGTTGATGACCGAGGTGCACCCCGTCGAACATGCCCAGGGCCAAGCAGACCCCATGAGGGCCGAACGGACGCGGGACGCTCAGGACCGGGACGGGCATCAGCGGGCCACGTAGGCGGGCTTCTCGCCGAATTGCAGGCTGGGGGCGGTCGCCGTGGCGCTGACGTCGAAGGCGATCCAGTGGCCGTTGGCTGAATGTGAGGGGAAACCGCAGGCGATGGCGAATTCACCGGCCTCGTCGGCCACGAACTGGAAGGGCACGCCCGCCTTTCCGGTGGTGCCACGCACCGGGTAGGGCGTCGAGGCCCCCTTGAAGGCGGGTTCTCCCATCTGGAGCTTCTTCACCACGGGCCGCTCGACCACGATCGCGCTGTGCGGCACGGGGCTGTTGTTGGTGAAGACCACCGACACGGTCCAACCTTGCGGGATGGTGTACCGAGCCCCGCCCTTGGCGAAGCCATTGAAATTCATGCCGTAGTTCACCGAGTTGTAGGCCGAGACCACCACCAACCGTGCGGTCTTCGGTGCCTTGGGGTCCACCGACAGGAACATCGATTCCTTGGGTTCCGCGGCCTTGGATTCCGCGGCGGGCGTGCCGTGATCATGTCCAGCGGGCGCGGCCGGCGCGTCGGCACCGAGGGTCCGGGGGTTCAGCAGGAGCAGCGTGCAGGCGGCGAGGGCGAGGTTCCGGAACATGGCGTTCACTTGTTGTGACGGGGATAGGATCCCAAAAAAGGCCCGGGGGCCAAGCCTGAGCTTCGCCCCCGGGGAAACGGTTTCGATCGGATCAATGACCGGATGCGATCCGGAAGGTCACTCCACCGGGGCCACCTCGGCGCCGGCGGGCACCTTGTCGGACGGCACGAGCATCCAGACCGCGCCGCGCTCGTTCTGCGCCGGATCGGCCGGGCCACCGTAGTTGGCCTTGGCGTCCGTGACGTAGAGGGTGCCATCGGAACCCTGACCGCCGCCGGTGAACATCAGCTTGGTGTTGAGGAGTTCCTGCATCTGCCATTGGCCCTGGGAATCACGGGCCGTGCCCCAGACCTTGCCGGAGCCCCAGTCGCCGAAGAAGTAGGTGCCGTCCATCTGGGCGTATTTGGTGCCGCGGTACACGCCGAAGCCGATCACGCAGTTGCCCTGGTCGACGTGGCTGTACTCGCAGATCGGGGCCTCACCCACCTTCGGCGCGTCCTTGACCGCGTCGAGGTCGGGCTTGCCGCTGGCGTCGAGCGGCAGCGGGAACGGATGCGTGCCGCACATGAACTTCCACCCGTAATTCACGCCCGCCTTGCCCCGGGGCTCGAAGTTCACCTCCTCATAGTGGTTCTGGCCGATGTCGGCGATGTACATGTCGCCGGTCTTCGGATCGAACTGGAAGCTCCAGGGGTTGCGCAGGCCGTAGCTCCAGATCTCGGGCTTGGCGTTGGGGTGGATCTTGTTGAAGGCCTCCTCGGTCACGCCGAAGAGTTTCATCTGGGAGCCGGGGGTGATGAACGGGTTGTCCTTGGGGATGGAATAACCACGGTCGGGTTGGGAGGGGTTGACGTCGATGCGCAGGATCTTCGCCAGCCAGGTGCTCAGGTCTTGGCCGGCCCCGAGCACGTCACCCTCCCAGCCGCCGTCGCCGCTGCCGATGTAGAGGTAGCCGTCGGGTCCGAAGGCGATCTCGCCGCCGTTGTGGTTGGCGTAGGGGCGGGGCATCTGGAAGACCACGCGGGCCGACTCCGGGTCGGCCTTGTCGGGGTTGTTCTTCGAGACCTTGTACTCGACGATGAAGCCCGCGCCGTTGAACCACATGTCGGAGTAGTGGACGTAGAACTTGCCGTTCTCGGCGAACTTCGGGTGGAACTCGAGGTCGTAGAGCCCCTGCTCGAGGAAGGAGCTGACGACGGTCTCATGGATGTCGAGGAAGGGCTTGTCCTGGACCTTGCCGTTCTTGATGAGCTTCACCACGCCGGTCCGCTCGCAGACGAAGAGGCGATTGTTGTCGCCCGGGGCGAGCGAGACACGCACGGGGTCGACGAAGCCGCCGGCGACCTTCACGAGGGACACCTTGACGGGCTTGGGGAGCTTGCCGCCGGGGAGGGCGGTGTTGTGCTTGGGTTCCGCGGCCACGGCGGTCAGGGACAGCGCGGAGGCCAGGAGCAGGGGAGTCAGTGCTTTCATCGGTGGGTGTGATATCCGGTGGGGATGGGTTGGGTACGGGAAAAGGGGTCAGGGCTTGGCCGGTGCGGTCGTCCCGGCTGCGGCCGGCGATCCGGGAACGTTGCCGGTCGGACTCGGTGAACCGGCGGTGAAGAGCGGCATCGAGCGCTGCACCGAGCGGGCCACCCCCCAGGACAGCGGGGCCAGCACCAGGAGCCAGGCGATGGGCAGGAGGAGGCGTTGCATGCGGTACAGGGGCTCAGGACGACGGGTTGGCCAGATGGTGTCGTGGGTGCACCGGGCGCACCAGCAGATTGGCCACCAGGCCCACGAGCAGGAGCCCGCACATCAGGTACAGGGTGCTGTTGTAGGCCTGGGCGGCCGGCACCCCGGCCTTCTTCTTGGCGGTGGAGATGTAGTTGATAAGCCCTGGGCCGACGATGGCCGCGAGCGACCAGGCCGTGATCAGCCGGCCATGGATCGCCCCCACCTGATGGGTTCCGAAGAGGTCGCGCAGGTACGCCGGGATGGTCGCGAAGCCGCCGCCGTACATGGAGATGATCAACGCCGTGACCGCCACGAAGAGGGACCGGCTTCCGATCGATTGGGTCCAGGGCACGAGGGAGTAGAGCAGCGCACCGAGGAGGAAGTAGATCGCGTACACGGTCTTGCGGCCGGTGAGGTCGGAGACCGACGACCAAAGGAAGCGTCCGCCCATGTTGAAGATCGAGAGCAGTCCGGCGAAGCCGCCACCGACCGCCGCGCTGACGCCGAAGAGGTCCTGGCACATGAGCGAGGCCTGGCCGAGGATGCCGATGCCGGCGCTGACGTTCATGCACAGGACCAGCCACAGGAGCCAGAACTGTGGGGTCTTCCAGGCCGTGTCGACCGAAACGGCCTTGGCGGGAGCCGACTTGGATCCGCTCGCGGTGGGATTCCAGCCTTCAGGCTTCCAGTCGGCCGCAGGCACCCGCACGAGCCAGGCTCCGAAGAACATCCAGGCTGCATAGAGGGCCGCCATGGTCAGGAACGCTGGGGCCACGCCGGGTTCGGTGGTCGTCTTGAAATACGACATGAGTGTGACGCCGAGCGGCGCCCCGATCAGGGCTCCGCCGCCGAAGCCCATGATGGCCATGCCCGTGGCCATGCCGGGGCGGTCGGGAAACCATTTCATCAGGGTGGACACCGGGGCGATGTATCCGAGCCCCAGGCCGATGCCTCCGATGACGCCGTACCCGAGGTACATCAGCCACAGCCAGTGCTGCTGAACTCCGATGGCCGAGAGCACGAGGCCAGAGCAGAAGCAGAGCGCGCTGGCCACCATGGTCTTGCGGGGGCCGCTGCGCTCGACCCACTTGCCGAACACGGCTGCCGAGAGCCCGAGCAGGACCAGCGCGATGGAGTAGATCCAGCCCACCTGGGGAATGGTCCAATCGCGGGCCGGGTCGTGGGTGGTTCCCCCGAGCAGGCGGGTCAGGGGCTCGTTGAACACGCTGAATCCGTAGACCTCGCCGATGCACATGTGCACTGCGATCGCGGCGGGCGGCACCAGCCAGCGAGAGAATCCCGGGCCGGCCACGGTGGCTTCGCGGGAAAGGAAGTGTGGCTGGGCGGCGCTCATTCGGGCGGTCGGGAGTCCCGAAATTGAGCGCCCTTCCCGTCCGGGAGCCAAGTCAGAATTGGGGGCGCGGGACCAGGTCGTCTCCCGCAATGCTCGTGCGCCGAGAGAGAATTCCGCAGGGGAGGGCTTGCCAACGGCATTCCCGAAGGCATGGCCATTTCCGGAGGGCGGCGGTAGAATGTCCGGCCAAACGGTGAACCTCACGTCCATCTTGCTGGTCG
>CAIOKD010000042.1 GCA_903858835.1 uncultured Verrucomicrobiota bacterium | reverse complement strand
ACTACTAGTACTTCTACTACTACTGCTAATATCATTACTTCCCTTGTCAAGGATACGAAAACTACTACTACTACTACTACCACAAACACAACTACCCAAACCGCCTGCACCGAAACACCAACATCATGCCTTCTGCTCCTATGGCGGCTTCTACTACTCCCGCTACGATGCCCCGAAGCCTGGGGCCGCGTTGACGGCGGTGAACGAGTTCCAGAAGGTCTATTTCCACACCGTGGGCACGGCGCAATCGGCCGACCGGCTGGTGTACGAGCGCAAGGACCAGCCCAAGTGGGGCCTCGGTGCGAGCGTGTCCGATGATGGCCACTACCTGCTGTTCTCGGTCAGCCAGGGCACCGACACCCGCAACCGGTTCTTCTACCAGGACCTTCAGAAGCCCGGCTCCCCGGTGGTGGAACTGCTCAACGACTTCGATGCCAGCTACAACTTCGTGGGCAATGACGGACCGGTGTTCTGGTTCCTCACCGACTTGAGGGCCCCGCGCGGTCGCCTCATCGCCATCGACACCCGCACACCCGAACGTCCGGCTTGGAAGGAACTCATCCCGCAATCCGAAGCCACGCTGACCCAGGTGAGCGTGGTGGGTGATCGGTTCGTCTGCGACACGTTGCGCGACGCGCGGTCCGAGGTGCGTATCCACCGCCTCAACGGCGCCTTCGAGAAGCCACTGGATCTGCCCGGCATCGGCAGCGCCTCCGGCTTGGGCGGCAAGCGTGAAGACACCGAAACCTTCTTCGGCTTCACCAGCTTCACCGTCCCGGGACGGATCTACCGCTACGATTTCAAGACCGGCAAAAGCAGCCTGTGGAAGCAGCCCAAGGTGGCGTTCCAGCCCGAGGACTACGAGACGCGCCAAGTGTGGGTCACCAGCAAGGACGGCGTGAAGCTGCCCATGTTCATCACCCACAAGAAAGGGCTCAAACCGGACGGCAAGAACCCGACGCTCCTTTACGGGTACGGCGGGTTCAACATCTCCCTCACGCCGACCTTCAGCGTGGGCAACATGGTCTGGCTGGAGATGGGCGGCATCTATGCGGTGCCCAACCTGCGCGGCGGCGGCGAATACGGCGAAGAGTGGCATCAGGCCGGCACGAAGCTCCGCAAGCAGAACGTCTTCAACGACTTCATCGCCTCGGCCGAATGGCTGGTGCAACAGGGCTGGACCTCGCCCAAGAAACTGGCCATCCAGGGTGGATCCAACGGCGGCCTGCTCGTCGGGGCCTGCATGACGCAGCGTCCGGACCTGTATGGAGCCTGCCTGCCGGCGGTCGGAGTCATGGACATGCTCCGATTCCACAAGTTCACCATCGGATGGGCTTGGACCAGCGATTACGGCTCCAGCGAGAACGAGAGCGAGTTCAAGGCCCTGTACGCCTATTCGCCCTACCACAACCTCAAGCCGAAGACCGCCTACCCGCCCACGATGGTCACCACCGGCGACCATGACGACCGCGTCGTGCCGGCCCACAGCTTCAAGTTCGCCGCGCGCCTGCAGGAGGTGCACACCGGACCGAATCCGGTGCTGATCCGCATCGACGTCAAGGCGGGCCATGGGGCCGGCAAGCCGGTGTCGAAGCAGATCGAGGAGCGGGCCGATCAACTCGCCTTCCTGGCCCGTCAATTCGATGTTCCGGCGCCGAAGGCACCCTGAGCCGGAACCGACTCCGATCCCCTTCAACGCACGGCATCTCCTTTCCCATGACTCCCCATCGTATCGGCATCATCGGCGGCAGCGGTCTCTATTCCATCGAAGGCTTCACCCGGCAGAAGTGGGTGAAGGTGAAAACGCCCTTCGGCGAGCCCTCCGACGCTTTTCTCACAGGCGAACTGGCTGCTCGCGAGGTGGTCTTCCTGCCCCGTCACGGGCGTGGCCACCGGATCCTGCCAGGCGAGCTGAACCACCGGGCCAACCTCTGGGCGATGAAGAAGCTCGGCGTGCAGTGGATCATCAGCGTCAGCGCCGTGGGTTCGCTGCAAGCCAAGCTCAAGCCGTGCGACATCGTGCTGGTCGACCAGTTCATCGACCGCACCAAACGCCCGGTCGAGCATTCGTTCTTCGGGCACGGCATCGTGGCCCACATCGCCTTCGCCGACCCCATCTGCGAAGAACTCCGCCGACTGCTGCTCAAGGCCGCCAAGGCCGAGAAGGCCCGCGTGCACGACGGAGGCACCTATGTGAACATGGAGGGGCCCGCCTTCAGCACACGTGCCGAATCGCTGGCCAACCACCGCGATGGATACGACGTGATCGGCATGACCAACCTGGGCGAGGCCAAGTGCGCCCGCGAAGCCGAGATCGCCTACGCAACGATGGCCATGGTCACCGACTACGACTGCTGGAAGGTGGACGAGGCCCACGTGACCGTGGAGATGATCATCGCCAACCTCCACCGCAACGCCGGTCAGGCCAAGGCCATCCTCTCGAGGGTCATCCCCACCCTGCCCCAGGAACCAAACTGGCCCTGCCATGACGCGCTGCGCAATGCCATCATGACCGAGAAGTCGCTCTGGCCGGCGGCGACCCGCAAGGCGCTGGGGCCGATCCTCAAGAAATACCTCTGAGCCCGCACCACCTGAGAACGCACCGGCTCTTGGAAATCCTCCACCTGGAGCCGCCTTTCGAGCCAACGCCCTCACCCTCCCCGTGCCCTCGGTGATCCACGACTGGTTCGCTCGCCGGCACGGGGAGCCCACCCCGATCCAGGCAGCGGCTTGGCCCGTGATCGCCGAGGGGCGGCACGTGCTCATCGTGTCGCCGACCGGCACCGGCAAGACATTGGCGGCCTTCCTAGGAGTCCTGGATTCGCTGGCCCAGGAACACGCCGAAGGTCGCCTCGGGGAATCGCTGCGCTGCCTCTACCTCTCACCGCTGCGCGCCCTGGGCTACGACCTGGCCAAGAACCTTCAGGCCCCATTGCAGGAGGTGTACGGCGAGGCCAGCCCAATCCGGATCGGCCTCCGTTCCGGGGACACGCCACCCACCGAGCGTCAGCGCCAGTTCGATCACCCGCCCCACCTGCTGCTGACCACGCCCGAAAGCCTCTGCCTGATGCTCAGCCAGGAGAAATGGCTGCCGAAGCTGGCCACGGTGCGCTGGGTGATCGTCGATGAATTGCACGCGCTGGCCGAGAACAAGCGGGGCACCCACCTGACGTTGACACTGGAACGGTTGGAGGAGGTCATCGCCACTGCCCCGACACTGCCTGCGGCCCCGCGAACCTCTCAAACCCCGATCCCGCCGGCACGCCGGGAACACCCAGAACACCCCACGCCTCGCCTGCAGCGCATCGGTCTCTCCGCCACGGTGCATCCGCGCGAGGAGGCGGCCGCCTTCCTCGGCGGAGTCGACCGCGAGGTCGCGGTCATCGAAGCGCCTTCGGCCAAGCGGATGGACCTGCGGGTGTATTGTCCCCTCCAGCGGGAGCCCTACCCGAAGGCCGGATTCAGCGGGCAGCGGCTGATCCGCGAACTGGCCAAGCTCGTCTCCGCCAACCGCACCACCCTGGTCTTCACCAACACCCGCAGCGGCGCCGAATCGGCCACCTACTGGCTCAAGGAGCAACTGCCCGCGCTGGCCGACCGCATCGAATGCCACCACGCCTCGCTCGACCGCGAGCTGCGCCTCGACGTAGAAGACCGACTCAAGCGCGGCGAGCTGCGGGCCGTCGTCTGTTCCACCTCGCTCGAGCTGGGCATCGACATCGGGAGCATCGACCTGGTGGTGCTTTTGGCGACGCCGAAGGGAGTCGCCCGCGCACTGCAACGGGTGGGCCGTGCCGGCCACAGCATCCGTGAGGTGAGCCGCGGCCTGCTCATGGCCACGAACGTGGGCGACCTGGTCGAATGCTGTGCCACCGCCCTGCTCGCCCGGGCCGGTCACCTCGACCGCATCCGCATCCCGGAAGCGCCGCTCGACGTGCTCGCCCAGCACCTGATGAGCCTGGCCTGCACGGGCATCCCCTCCCGCGACGAGGCCTACCAGCAGGTCCGGCGGGCGCATCCGTATCGGAACCTGTCCCGCACCGACTTCGACGCCGTGCTCGACTTCCTGGCCGGCGGTGGCGAGTCGCTGCGCCGGCAATACACCGATCTCTTCGGCAAGATCCACCTCGAGGCGGAGACCTTCGAAGTCCGTTCCGGACCCGCGCGGCGCGATTTCCTTCAGAACATCGGGACGATCTCGGGCGAGGGCGTGGTCCAGGTGATCCTGCGGAACACGCGGATCGGCTCCATCGAGGAGGGATTCTTCCGGCGCTTGAGGGTCGGCGACGTGTTCGCGCTCGCCGGCCGCGCCCTGCGGGTCGAGCGGGCCGGAGCCATGGAATGCTTCGTGGCCCGGGCCGATGGCAGCACCCCGACCGTACCGCGGTGGGGTGCCAACAAGTTCCCGCTGGCCAACCGGGTGGCCCGCGAGATCCGCAGTTTCCGGGGCGAATTGCGGGAGCGCTTCGAGGCGGGCGAGGCGGCCGGACCGCTGCAGGACTGGATCGCCCAGCGGCTGGATTGCGGGGCGACCAACGCGGCCGTGATCCATCGGGTGCATGCCGCGCAACACGGGATGAGCGAGATCCCGACCGGTGAGTTCCTGCTGGTGGAGAGCTTTCTTGAAGTCGCCGAACCCGACGATTCCGACGATCCCGCACGCCCCAAACCGCAGACCCCCAAACGGCGCGAGACACCGCCATCCGCGACCGAGCCCGGACAATTGGCCATGGCCGGAGTGTGGCTCGACCCGAAGGCCCGCTCGCAGGCCTCCCGGAAAGGCACGTCGGTGCCCAAGTCGGCCCATGCTCCGGCGAGTCTCTACGGCGCCACGCCCGAGGCCCCCACGCTCCGCCGGCATTGCTTCTTCCATGCCTTGATCGGGCGAGCGGCCAACGACGCCCTGGGTCGGGTGATCGGCATCCGGTTGGCCCGACGGCACGGCGGCAATGCCGTGACGACGGCCGACGACTACGGCTTCGTGCTGACGGTGGGGCCAGACTTGGCGCTCCGAGCCGACGAGCTTCCGGAACTCCTGTCGCCCGACGGATTCCAGCAGGACCTGCAGGCCTCGCTGCAACGTTCCGACCTGCTCAAGTACCACTTCCGCAACGCCGCCCAGACCGGGT
>CAIOKD010000041.1 GCA_903858835.1 uncultured Verrucomicrobiota bacterium | reverse complement strand
AGCGGCAGATGGTAGCGCGTACGGGAATCGAACCCGTCTTTCAGCCTTGAGAGGGCCGTGTCCTAGCCGATAGACGAACACGCCAACGAGATCAGAATCAAACCCTTGGCGCCCCCGTCTGTCAAACGGAGATTGTCGCAGAGGTTCAAGCGATTGGGAGTGTGTGCTGATCGGCGTCGGGTACGCATTCCGACCGTGTCATGGCTCCGGCGGCGGCCAGACGTTCAGGCGATCGGTTCCAACGGGCCGCGTTTGCGCTGCCGAAGGGCCTGCAGCTCGGCCAAAAGCCTCAACCGGTCTTCATCCTCCAGCGAAGGGTCCACCAGGCTCGCGTTGCGCAGCGAAATCTGGCGATCGAGCCAGGCATCCCGCAGGCGACGGATGACATCGGCCAACTGGCGCTGGGGCTCCGGGATCTCCCGCTGCTCGGTGGCCGCCTCGGCGATGATCGACTGGGCAAAGCCATCGCCCTCGAAGCGCCCGAGCAGGCCCGCCACATCGCCACCGGTCTGGAAATGCACCGCAAGGATGCGCTGGATCACCGGATGGGGCACCCAGTCGGGATCCAGGTGGGACACGGCGAAATGCTGCAGGTCGGCTGACAGGAAGACGTATTTGAGCAACCAGAGCTCATTGACCCCGGGACGCTCGGTCACCGTCTGCGGTCCGGCCTCCGTCGGCGGCATCTCCTCGATCTCCTCGGGACGCTCATATCGGGGCTTGGCTGCAACCGCCTGCTTGCGGAACTCGGCGCGCACTGCCTGCACATCCACCCCGAGCCGTTGCGCGGTCCGCTGGGCATAGGTGTCGATCAACACCGCATTGCCGGTCTTGTGGACCGCCTCGGCCATCGATCGGAGCACCACCAGGCGCCCACGGTCCGAGGCGGTGTCGTTCTCCGAGCAAAGGCCCTGGAGGTGGAAGTCGAAGACACCCTGCGCCCGATCGAGCAATGACCGGAAGGATTCCGCACCATGCGCCCGGATCCACGAATCGGGATCGTCGGGCGGCGGGATGCTCGCCACGCGGATCGCCAGACCCGCGGCCAGCAACGGATCCAGGGCCCGGATCACGGCATTGCGACCGGCCTTGTCGCCGTCGAAACACAGCACCACCTCGTCGACATAGCGCTTGAGCACCCGGGCCTGGTCGGCCGTGAAGGCCGTGCCCTGCGGGGCCACAACGTTGCGGATGCCGGCCGCGTGGCAGGCGATCGTATCGAGCTGGCCCTCGGCGAGGATCGCTTTGCCGGCGTCGAGGATCGCCCGCTTGGCCTTGTCCAAACCGAAGAGCACCCGTCCCTTGCTGAAGATCGGTGTCTCGGGTGAGTTGACATACTTGGCCTGCTTCTCATCGCCCTGGAGCACCCGCCCGCTGAAGGCGATCACCCGCCCCTGTTCATCGCAGATGGGGAACATCAACCGGCCCCGGAAACGGTCGTACCAACCGCCGGAATCCCGCCGAAGGATCAGGCCGGCCGTCTCGCACAATTCGGGTGCAAACCCCTTGGACTTGGCCCAGTTCACCGTGTCGTCCCAGGCCTCGGGAGCGGCCCCGATGCGGAACTCGCGGACGGCCTCGGGCGGGACCCCACGGCGCTCGAGGTAGTCGCGCGCCACCTGTCCGGCCGCCTCGCCCGCCAGGCACTGCTGCCACCGCTGGGTGATGGCCTCATGGAGCTTGAGCAATTGATCCTTGATGGACCGCTGGTCGCGGGCGGCGGGATCGTTGTCCATCTCCAGCGGAATCCGGGCCCGCTCGGCCAGGCGCCGGACGGCGTCCATGAAGTCGAGGTTCTCGTACTCCTTGACGAAGCTGAACACGTCGCCGCCCTTCCCACAGCCGAAGCAGCGGAAGATCTGCCGCGACGGGTTCACGTTGAAGCTGGGCGACTTCTCCTTGTGGAACGGGCACAGGCACACGAAGTTTGCACCGTTGCGCTTCAAGGGCATGTGCGCACCGATGACATCGACAATGTCATTGGCGGCACGGATCTGTTCGAGAGTGCTTTGGGAAACGAGGGCCATCGGGCAATCGACCGGGAAGATCCTCCCAGCGAATACGCCGTCGATCAACCGCACTGTCGATCAACCGCGAAGACCGATCCTTCAGGTGCCGTCAGGCGGCCGGTCGGAACGCGCAGACGCTCAAGGGAGGCAGCACGAATCCCGCCGAATGGGGCCGCTGATGGCAGGCAATCGGTTCGGCCACCACTCCGCCCGCATTGCCCTGATTGCCACCGCCATACAAGCCAGCGTCGGAATTGAGCACCTCGACCCACCGCCCGGCCCGAGGTAGCCCAATCCGGTAGGACCGGTGCAACGTCGGGGTGAGATTGAGGATGACCAGCACGCAGGTGCCCCCCTCGCGGTCGGACCGGATGAAGCTGAGCACGCTGTTGGGATGGTCTTCCGTGTCGATCCATTCGAAGCCCTCGGCCTCGTAGTCGCCGCGCCAGAGGGCCGGCTCGGCACGATAGACGGCGTTGAGGTCGCTCACCCAACGCTGTACCCCGGCATGGTAGGGTCCCTGCCCCAGCAACCCCCAATCGACCTCGCCATTGACGTTCCACTCCGAGGATTGCCCCAGTTCCCCGCCCATGAAGATCAGCTTCTTGCCCGGAAAGAACCACTGGTATCCCAGCAGCGCGCGGAGGTTGGCGAAGGCCTGCCAGTCGTCACCCGGCATCCGGCGGCGGAGCGATCCCTTGCCGTGGACCACCTCGTCATGGGAGAGGGGCAGGACGAAATTCTCATGCCCGTGGTAGAGCATGGCGAAGGTCAGTTCGTTCTGGTGGTAGCGCCGGTGGATGGGGTCCCGGCCGAAATAGCCCAGGGTATCGTGCATCCAGCCCATGTTCCATTTGAGGGTGAATCCCAGTCCCCCGATCCAAGGAGGGCGCGACACCATCGGCCAGGAGGTGCTCTCCTCGGCCACCGTCACCACTCCGGGGAATTCGGTCCCGACGCAGTGGTTGAAGCGCCTGAGGAACTCCACGGCCTCGAGGTTTTCGCGACCGCCGTGCTTGTTGGGGATCCACTGGCCTTCCTTGCGGGAATAGTCGAGGTACAGCATCGAAGCCACCGCATCCACGCGCAGCCCGTCGACATGGTAGCGGTCGCACCAGCTGAGGGCGTTGGCGATCAGGAAGTTCGAGACCTCGTGGCGACCGAAGTTGAAGATCAGCGTGCCCCAGTCCTGGTGTTCGCCCTGACGCGGATCCTCGTGTTCATAGAGGGCCGTTCCGTCGAAGCGGGCCAGGGCCCAGTCGTCCTTCGGGAAGTGCGCCGGGACCCAATCGATGATCACTCCGTACCCGGCATTGTGCAGGGCATTGATGAGGGATTGCAGGTCCTCAGGGGTGCCGTAGCGGCGGGTCGGGGCGTAGAAACCGGTCACCTGGTATCCCCAACTGGGATAGAAGGCGTGCTCGGCCACCGGCATCAGCTCCACATGGGTGAAACCGGTGGTCCGGAGATAATCGATCAGCGGCTCGGCCAACTCCCGGTAGCCCAGGGATTCACTGGCGGACTTCTTCCGCCAGGAGCCGAGGTGCAGCTCGTAGATGCTCATGGGCGACCGCAATGGATCCGAGTTCCGGCGGCGCTCCATCCATGCTCCGTCGGTCCAGGAAAACCTGCGGACATCGCACACCACGGCGGCCCGGCGCGGGGGCAACTCGAAGGCCGCACCCATGGGATCGGTGTTCACCTTCAGACGCCCCTGGGCATCGATCATCTCGAACTGGTAGAGGGCTCCCTCGCGCACGCCGGGGATGAAGATCTCCCAGACGCCGCTCGACCCGAGTTGACGCATGGGATGGCGGCGGCCGTCCCATCCGTTGAAATCCCCGACCACGGACATTCGACCGGCACTCGGCGCCCATACGGCGAATGCCACACCGACGACCCCGTCGAGGGTGAGCACCCGGGCCCCGAAGGCCTCGTACACGCGCAGATGGTTGCCTTCGCCGAAGAGATGGAGGTCGCTGTCGGAGACCGTGGGCCAGAAGGAATAGGGATCGCGGCCCTGGGTCACGGATCCATCGGCCCACTGGATGCGCAGGTCATAGGCGTACACCTGCGAGGCGGTCTTCTGGATTCCCTCGAACACGTCGGTGGAACCCAGGCGCAGCAGGTCGAACGCGGATCGGGATCGATCGTGCACCGGCACCACCTGCACCGCCACGGCCCCGGGGATCATCGCCCGCCCCACCACTCCGGTCCCATCGCCCAACGGATGCATCCCCAGCAGGGTGTGCGGAGAGCGGTGGATCAGGCGCGTCAGGCTGTCCAGTTCCGACGGCGTCAACAACATGGCGTGAGTTAACCCCGGCCGACCGGCGCGAGGAATGCCAAACTCGACGGCCGGTCCTGCAAGGATTCCCTGACCGCCCCCAGGGACAGGCTCTCCCGAATCGAGGGGACAGGCTCCCGGACCGGTTGCCATCAAGGCGGGAACCGCGGAGGGTCGGGCATGAGCCAGACGGTTCGTTTGACGGGATTGGTGGTGTATCCGGTGAAATCCGCACGGGGCATCGCCCTGGAGGAGGCCGTGGTGACATCCCACGGGTTGGCCCATGATCGGGAATGGATGGTGATCAATCAGGCGGGGCGGTTCGTGACCCAACGTCAGACACCCCGCATGGCCTTGGTCGAGACGATCCTGACTGCCGACTGGCTGGAACTCCGGGCCCCGGACATGGAGCCGCTCTCGATCCCCAGATTCCGGCCGCCGGGCAGCCCCTTCCAACCCACGATCCCCGTCACGGTGTGGCGACACGCGACCGAGGCCCTGGACGAGGGAGACCGGGCGGCGTCCTGGTTCAGCGAGTTCCTCGAGATGCGCGCCCGACTGGTCCGATGGGATCCCACTCGGCGACGCCTGAGTTCCAAGGAGTGGACCGGATCGAGGGAAGCCGAGAATTACTTCAGCGATGGCTACCCGTTCCTCGTGGCCTCCGAGGAATCCCTCGCCGACCTCAACCAACGTATCGGCGGCGGCTCCGATCTGCGGATGGACCGCTTCCGCCCGAACCTCGTCATCGCCGGCGGCGGTGTGGGCTCCGAGGATCAGGGCACGACCCTGCGCAACGGCGCTTGCGAATTCGCCCGGGTCAAACCCTGCATCCGGTGCGTGATGACGACGACGGATCAGCAGACGACGCGCCGAGGGCCCGAACCCCTGCGCACCCTGGCCCGCTACCGCATGGATCCGCGCTTCGATTCCCCCCTCTTCGGGCACAACCTGATCCTCGTCCGGGGAGCCGGTGCTCGGCTGCGGGTGGGAGACACCTTCGAGACCTTTTGATCGCCGACGGAGTCCTCGGCGAGCCCGCGCCCCGACTCGGATCAGCCCCTCTAGGTCCACGCTCGGACCCGCTCTGTCCTTGCAGGCCGGACCCGAAACCCGACCCTTTGGCAATTCCATGCATCGGATCCACCGATTCCTTGTGCTCTGGGGCCTGATCGGGGCCATGACCTCCGGCGGTCCCGCCTTCGGCCAGGTTCCCTCCCATCCCAACCAGACCCTGCCGATCGCGCTGGGCCGCGACGACACGATGGTCTTCCACGGCAATTCGCTGGTCGAACGTCTGCTCGAACACGGCGAGTTGCAGGGCTGGATCCATCTGGCCGACACGAACCGGCCGGTGCATTTCCGCAGCTTCGCTTGGACCGGGGACGAGGTCGGGCACCGCCTGCGGGCCGAGGGCTACGCCGATCACATGAAGTCGCTGGTCGCTCTGTGGCCGGCGCGAGTGGTGGTGATCGGCTACGGGATGAATGAGGCCTTCGCCGGCGCCGCAGGCTTGCCGGAGTTCCGGGCCCAGGTGGAGGTGCTGCTGGGCCAACTGGAACGGTTGCACCCCAACGCACGACTGGTGGTGCTGTCACCCACAGCGGTGGAGCCGGGGCATCCCGGGCCCGATGCCCAGACACGCAACGCGGACATCGCCCTCTACACCCAGGCCCTCCGGGAGGCCGCGACCGCCCACCGCGCAGTCTTCGTGGATCTGTTCGGCCCCAGCCAGGAGGCCTATCGAGACGCCAAGAAGCCTCTGACCACCGACGGACTTCACCTGAACGAGGCGGGCCATCGTCCCATGGCCCGGATCGTCGCCGAGGCCCTCGTCGGAAAACCCGCGTTGGATCGGGTCCCACCCGCCCGTCTGAAAGAGGTCTCGGCCGCGTCGTCCCAGTTGGCCCACTTCGTCGCCGAAGTGGTGCGCCCCAAGAACGGCATCCTCTACTATGGCCAGCGCAAGCGGGCCGAGGAACGCGAGGCTGAGATGCCCCTGTACCTGACGCGCATCGAGAAGGCCGATGCCCTGGTGCAACAGCTTGTCGCCAGCCCCAACGCGAGGTTCGCCGACGCCCCGTTCATCGCACTGGCCCCGCCGCCCGTGCCCGAGTCGGGTGGCTCGACCCACAGCGTGGGCATCGTGAAATCCCCCGCTGAGATGCAGGCGGGATTCCAGGTGGCCCCCGGCTACGCCGTGAACCTCTTCGCCTCCGAGGAGCAATTCCCCGCACTGCGCGCCCCGGTCCAGATCGCCTTCGACGCCAAAGGCCGACTCTGGGTGGTCACCATGCCCAGCTTCCCGCACACGATTCCGGGCCAACCCCAGGAAGACCAACTCGTGGTGCTCGAGGACACCAACCGCGACGGCAAGGCCGACAAACTCACGGTCTTCGCTTCCGGGTTCGATGCACTGGACGGGGTCGCATTCACGGCCGACGGGGTCCTGGTCTCGGAACAATCCCGCCACTGGCTGCTGCAGGACACCGACGGCGACGGCCGCGCCGACCGGAAGACCGAGCAGCTCCGCGGACTCGATCTCACCGACTCGCACCACGGCGGCATGATGGCCACCGATCCGACCGGGGCCGT
>CAIOKD010000040.1 GCA_903858835.1 uncultured Verrucomicrobiota bacterium | reverse complement strand
TGAGCGACGACGCCGAGATCCCGCGGGGCGTTCTCCAGCCGGACGCACACCTGCTTGACCAACTCCTTCTCGAACTCGCGGAAGAACTTCTCGCCCCGCTTCAGGATCAGCTCCTTCTCGGCGGGGCTGAACGCGTATTTCTTTTCGTCGAGGCCGACGAAATTGGTGTAGGCCGGGGCCTCGAGCAGCTTGCGCAGGCGGGCCATGAGGCTGGCCTCGCTGACCTTGTCGGCCGTCGGCATGCCCTTGGGCGGGTCCTTGAGCTCCAGCTTCAGGTCGAGGGGCAGGAAGCTGAAGAGGGCGCGGTCCACGCCGCCGATCCGCTCGACCTGATCGTTCAAGTCCTTCCAGTGGGCCTTGGCGCGGTCCTTCTGGTTCAACTCACCGATGAACTCGAACTGGTTCTCCACCCGCAGCGACCGGGCCGAGGCGCGGAACCAGCCCAGCATCGAGGCGAAGTGCCCGGCCATCTGCACGGCATAGCGGTTGGGCGAGAGGTTCACCTCGGCGATGGGGGTGGCGTCGCGGGGGTCGCGGGGAGCCTTGGCCGCGATGAAGGTCTCGATGAGGCTGTTCGGCAGCAATCGGATGTCGTCTGCCAACTGCGAGTAGGCCCCGACCACGGGTTCGACCCCTTCGTCGAAGCGCTGGAGATCGCCATAGGTGCCGACCAATTCGTCGGAGCCGAAGAGCATCTTCTTCTCACGCGGTTCCTGACTGCCGAAGTAGCCCCACTGGATGGTGGCCTTGTCATGCGGCAAGGGCTCCTTGCGGGTGCGGATGAACCAGCCGACCTGCACGGCCGACTTGAAGACCGTGTACTCCATGATCGACGCCGAGGCGAAGTGGTTGGTGTAGGCGTCGAGGCTCTGCCCGGTGACGTAGGCCTGGAACCACTCGTCGATCTGCTGGCGGCTCATGCTGGCCGAGACGCTGCCGGCGAAGTTGTGCCGCAGGCCCAGGACGTGCCCGACCTCATGGGCCACGACCTCGCGGACGTAATCCTGCGAGGCCCGAAGCGCCCCAGCGTCGGTCAGAGATTCATTGGAGAGCAGGTCTTCCAGGCCCTGGGCATATTGGTGGGCGAACTCCACCGACTGCATGTGGCAGAGCCCGTTGGCGGTCATCCACGGGAAGCCCTGCGCGGCCTCGCCACCCACGGCATCGGCGGTGAGCTTCTTCTTGTCGACGACGATGTCGCGCATCGAGCGCAACAGCGCCCGGGCCCGCGCCTTGCCGCTGAGAGCGAAGACGCTGGTCATGTAGGCCTGGCCGTGCTCCGACTCGCCGGTGCGCGGGTCGATGAGGATGTCGGCGTAGGCGAAGCCCGCGTTGTCCCACGGGACCCACTGCACAATGTTGTAGCGGGGATCGGGGGCGGTGACGCCGGCGGGGGCCTTCTCGGCCCGGACGACGTTGGTGCCGAAGGCGCGGTTCCAGTACAGGATGCCATCCTTCACCGCCTCGACGTAGTCGGCCGGGGTGTTGGCGCTGTAGTGGAAGACCACCGGCTTGGAGAGGTCGAAGCGGGCCATCTGGGGCGACGGACGGCCGGTGCTCTCCTCGAGCCGCGCCTGGGTCTCGAAGAAGCGTGCATAGCGCAGGTCGGATGCCGGGGCCTCCTTGCCCTTGTAGGCACCGGCTTCGTAGGGCGTGAAGAAGTAGCGGACCTCGAAGCGCTGCTCGACGTTGGACATCGCCTCGCGGTCCCGCACCTGCACGCTCTGTCGGATGGCCAACTGGTTGTCGAGTTTCTCGGCTTGGAACACGCGCGACTGCGGGATCTCGAGCGACTCGTCCCGCGCCATGGCGTTGAAGCCGCGCCCTTGGCCATACCAGATCTCGGTGTAGAGCCGGCGCATGCCGCGGTTGAAGTCGATGACCACCTTGCCAGCGTCCTGCTCGACGATGGGGAAGGTGGTGAGGATGCGGCGGGCGGGCAGGTCCTTGGTCACCACCAGGCCGTCGGTCGCCTCGTACAGGTCGACGCCGTCGTGGAAGAGCTCGAACTTCACGATCTTGCCGGACAACCCGGTGGACGTGGCGGCCAACGCCTGCGGGATCCTCGAGGCGGACATCAGATGCTCCTTGCCGAAGACCGTTCGGGGTAGCACCAGCGTGTTGTTGGTGCCCACACTGATCTCGAGGGTCGCCTTCTTGGCGGCGGCGGGGCTGGTCGCGGCCGGAGGGGCGCCATGGGCCGCGGTGAGCAGCAGCAGCGAAAGCACGGGGGCGACGAGGGGGCGAAGGTCGGGCAGCGGCATATTCGGAAGAGTTTTGGCGGGAACGACTCCCGCATGGAACTCAGGAGACCCTGCCACCGATCCACGGATTGTCTCCAGAAGATCCGTCCTCAACGGAGGGCGGCCAAGGCTTCGTCGAGGCGCTTGGGCGACACCGGTACCGAGGTGCCGAGTTCCTGGGCGAACACCGACACCTTGTATTCCTCGAGCAGCCAGCGGAACTCCTCGATGCGGCGGGGCGCGTCGGGGATGGCCGGCGGCGTCGTCTGCAGTCGGGCCCAGGCGGCCTGGTAGGGCGCGACCGCTCTGGCCCGTTCGGCATCCTTGGCCGGATTGTTGGCCGCGCGCTCGGCTCGGAGCGTCAGCGCCTTGAGGTATCGGGGCAGGTGTCGCAGCCGGTCGTAGGCCACGCCATCCAAGAATGACGGTGGGATCAGCGAGGCCAACGCCTCGGGCAACGTGGCCGGACGGTCGGAACCGACGGCACCGGCACCGGCCGGGGCCTTGGATGCCGCAGGGGCGGCCAGCAGGAGCGACCCCAACTGGCTCAGGTCGTTGAGGGTCCGGGTCTTGGACGGCGGAGCCTTCACCGGGGCAGGAAGTCCAACGCGGGCCCGGGCCGTCTGGAGGGCCTGGAGCACAAGGGCCAACTGGTCCATGAACCGGGGGACCAGGCCGGCGATCCGCTCGCGACCCTGATTCACCGCCGCCTCGAACGCCGCCCGGGTCAACGACTCCGGCAACCCGTCCGGAAGCAGGTGCCGCAGCAGGTGACGGAAGGCGCTCTCCCGCAATTCCGACGCCGTCCCGACAGGGGCGTAGGCGGCATCGAAGCGCGCCAACGCCCGCAGCTCCTTCTCGACCCAGGCGAGGTCCTTGGAGAGCGCCAGTTCCACGAGTCGCTGGAACCCGGGCAACGAGGCCGATTGCCGGGCGTCGCGGGTGCGGAAGAGGCGGACATTCACCGCGGCTCCCTCGCGTTCGAGGCCGGGCCAGGCCATGACGGGAAAGACGGGATCGTCGACCACCGTGAGGCGATCGGGCAGGTCGCCGCAGCTCCAGGTGGTCATGGCCGGGCGTTCCCAGCGTCGGACCGCCTCATGCCAGGCCGGCGGATCTCCCGCGGGCTTCGGCGCGGCCAGGGGCAGGCGGGCGCGCGCTTCCTGGAGATCCCGGCCGGCCACCAGGGTCCGGCGGTCGGATCCCAGCAACTCGAAGCGCAGCTTGAGGTGCGCAGGGACGGCCTCGGCGTCCCAAGCGTCGTCCGGGACCGCCACCCCGTAGCGCCGGGTCAGGAACCGGGCCAGGTCGGCGAAGAACGAGACGCCCTGCGGTTGGAATTCAGCCACGATCTCCGGGATCTTGGGCGGGAACGGCATCAATTCGCGCCGCAATGACTTCGGCAGCGCCCGGAGCAATTCCTCGATCTTCGCCTCGCGCAGCCCGGGCACGGCCCATTCCAGCACGGCCGCCGCGGCCCGCTGGGCCAGGGGTGCCGGCAACTTCACGGTGACACCGTCGTGAGCTTCGCCGGGCGCGTAGGCGTACACCAGCGGCACCACCTGCCCTTCGACGGTGACGCTGTCGGGGAAGGCGTTTTCATCGAGGTGGAGGTCCCGGCCGCCGGTGATCTCCGGCTCCGTGGCGCAGAGGAACCCGGGCTCGGTGTGATCGCGCAGCAGGCGGTGCAACTCGTGCAGCGACGAGACGTTCTCCAGGTGGCGGGAATAGAACTCGAAGAAGGCCTGGTCGAGATCGACCGCAGTCCGACGCAATCGGGTCTGCCAATTTTCGACCTTCTCGCGCAGAGCCCGGTTGGCCGCCATGAACCGGGGCTCGGCCGAGGGAGCGGCCGTCTGCATGGCTCGAACGACAGCCCGCTCGTCGTCGCCATCGAAGTCGTCGTTCCGGCCGGAGAGGGCCGGGGGCAGCAGGTCATCCTCGACCAGGGCCGAGCGGATGAAGATCGCTGTGGCTTCGCGGGGCGCGAGGTTGCCGTAGGCCACCTTGCGGGCGAAGACCTCCAACCCGTGGAAGGTGGTCTTCTCTTCGACCAACACCCGGCCCGCGCTGGCGCTCCAGTGGGGGTTCTGGTGGGTCACTTTGCAGAGGTGCGGGGCCAGTCGGACGATCCACTGCGGGTCGATGGCGGCCAGCGTCCGGGCGAAGAGCTGGGAGGTCTCGACGATCTCGCCACAGACCATCCATGCGGGCTGCCGCGTCTTCTCGGGCTTGGCCGCGGCCTGCCCCGCGGGCGGTGGCCGCCGCTCCTGCCTGGGCGAGCGCTCGGGCCGGTCATACAGCACCGATCCCGGGAAGACCGCGAGCATGCGATTGCCGATGCCCTTGTACTGGTTGCGTTCCTGGCGGACGGCCACGTGACCCAGCAGACCGGCAAGGATGCAGCGGTGCACCGCGTCTTCGTCGGCCGGGCGCTCGTTGAGTCTCACCCCGTCGAGGTCTTCCAGGGCGCCCTGCAATTGCGCGTGCAGGTCCTGCCATTCGCGCATGCGGAGGTACGACAGGAAGTGCTGACGGCAGAATTTGCGACGGGCCCCCTGGGTCCGGAGCGATTCCCACGGGTCGTGCACGCCGTTCCAAAGTCCGAGCAGGGACAGGAAGTCGGACTGCGAGTGCATGAACCGGCGGTGGGCCTTGTCGGCCGCCTCACGCTGGTCGAGCGGGCGTTCACGGGGGTCCTGGATGCTCAGGCCCGCGGCGATGATCAGCAGCTCCCGGCCGGCGTGCTCGGTCTGCGCCTGCAGGAGCATCCGGCCCAGGGTGGGATCGATGGGCAGACGGGCCAGGTCACGGCCCAGGGCGGTCAGTTCGCGTTGCTCGTCGAGGGCCCCCAGTTCCTGGAGCAACGAGTAACCCCCGCTGATGGCCATCGGGGCTGGCGGATTGAGGAACGGGAATGTCTCGATGTCGCCGAGGCGCGAGGCCTTCATCCTCAGGATGACCTCGGCCAGGTTGGCCCGCTGAATCTCGGGCTGGGTGAACGGGCTGCGGGACTCGAAGTCCTCCTCCGAATAGAGCCGGATGCAGACGCCCGCCTCGACGCGGCCGGCGCGGCCCTTCCGCTGGTTGGCGCTGCTCTGCGACACCGGCTCGACCGGCAACCGCCGGGTACGGGTACGGGCATTGTAGCGGCTCATCCGGACCAGGCCGGAATCGATCACGAAGCGGATGCCCGGGATGGTCAGCGAGGTCTCGGCGATGTTGGTGGCGATCACCACCTTGCGCCGGGACGACGGGCTGAACACCCGCTGCTGGTCGCCCGAGCTGAGCCGCCCGAAGAGCGGGACCACCTCGGCCTCGGAACCCAACCGCCCCTCGACGAGGTCGGCGCACTCGCGGATGTCGCGCTCACCCGGCAGGAAGATCAGCACGTCCCCGACGCTGGTCTCGTAGAACAACCGCTCGCATTCGCGGGCAGCCGCCTCGACGAAATCGGTGTCGGCCGGATCGGAGGAGGCGCCATCGCCGCCGGGCGGGCGATACTCGACCTCCACGGGATAGGTCCGCCCGGAGACCTCGATCACCGGGGCATCGTTGAAGGCCTTCGAGAAGGCCGCCGTGTCGATGGTGGCCGAGGTGATGATCACCTTCAGGTCGGGTCGCTGGGCCAGCAGGTTCTTCAAGTGCCCCAGCAGGAAGTCGATGTTCAGCGACCGCTCGTGCGCCTCGTCGATTATGATGGCCTCGTATTCGGCCAGCGTCGGATCGGCCTGGACCTCGGCCAGGAGCATGCCGTCGGTCATCAGCTTGACCACCGTGTCGGCCCCCGACCGGTCGTCGAAGCGGATCTTGCAACCCACCTCGCGCCCCCAGGAGACGCCGAGTTCCTCGGCGATGCGGCGGGAGATCGACAGGGCGGCCACGCGGCGGGGCTGGGTGCACCCGATCATGGCCCGCGCGCCCAGGCCGGCTTCCAGGCACATCTTGGGGATCTGGGTGGTCTTGCCCGAGCCGGTCTCGCCGGCGATGACCACCACCGGGTGGGCGCGGATCGCGGCCACGATGTCGTCCTTGCGTGCGGAGATCGGCAGGCCCGCCGGGTATTCCGGGCGGGGCAGCGTGCGCTCCCGGTGCTCGCGTCGCTCGATGGAGCCTCGGGCCTGTTCGATCAGACGGTCCAGCGGATGGACGCCATCGCCCTGCGGCCGCCCGTCTCGCACCCAGCGGGCCGCGCGCGCGCCGAGCCGCACCCAGTCCGAGAGCATGCAGCGCGGCAACAGTCGCCGGAGTTCATCGATGCGCGGGTCGGTCATGCGATCGGGGCGCAGAGCATGCGGCAAGCCCGGCCCGTGGCAACGCCCGGAATGATCCCGCTCCGTGTCGAGGAAGGATGCCATGCACACCGGGGCATCGGAAACGCGCACCCATCCATGGAACCGGCAGCCAGACAATCGAGGGCTGGATTCGGACAATTCCTGGGAAGCCCCGGGTCGGCCGCCCCCTAGGTTCCACCCCCGGCATGGGCGTGTCCGACGGGCAACCGTCGGCGTACGCGACCGAGCCTCTGCACCACGAACCCCAACCCGTTGTCCCCCATGCTCCCCAAGTACAAGGTCACTTACGACATCGACCAGCACGGCAAGATGCCCGCGTCGCACTTCACCACCGACGACCCGGTCACCTGCGAGACGTTCCTCGCGGACCTCATGGATCGGAACCTCCACATCCGCGAGATCGCCCACGAGGGGGTGGCGCTGCCGTCGAACCAGTTCGACGCGATGATCCGCTCGGCCGTGCTGCAACTGGCCTCCCGCCACGTGTGCACCTCGCTGAAGATCTCGACCGACGACGCCCACGTGCGGTTCGGTCTTCCCGCCTGAACCAACGGGCTTGGTTGACGGACCGGCCACGTTCCCGCGGGGACGTTCCCGTCACGGAGGATCCACGGTTGATGTCCAGGCCGGCCGCGGGCCACGCTGGCGTGACGACGATGAGCACCCGCCGATCCGCGCCCGCCGAGCGACCTCCCTCCGCACCCCGCGCCCTCGAAGCCGCCGTGGACGCGGCCCGTCAGGCCGGGGCGCTGATGAGACTGCACCTCCGGCGCGCCAAGCGGGTCAACGAATCGCACCAGCACGACATCAAGCTGGAGCTGGATGTCCGCTGTCAGACGCTGATCACCCGGGTCCTGGCCCGCGCCTTCCCCAAGATCCCGGTCCTGGGCGAAGAAGGCATCGATGTCGCCAGCGAGCAGGCGATCGCCCGCTGGGTGGTCGATCCGATCGACGGCACGGTGAACTTCGCCTACGGCATCCCCCATGCCGCGGTGAGCATCGCCCTGCAGGTGCGCACGGCCGAGGGCTTCCGCAGCGAGGTCGGCGTGGTGTACGACCCCTTCCTGGACGACCTGTGGACGGCCATCCGCGGCAGGCCCGCGCGGCTCAACGGCCGGATCGCCCGCGTCAGCACCCGGGCCCGCCTCGACGAGTCGATCGTCT
>CAIOKD010000039.1 GCA_903858835.1 uncultured Verrucomicrobiota bacterium | reverse complement strand
CCGGTGGTGGCCGGACTGCGGTACTTCTTCTTGCCCGGGTTGCGGGAGCAGGTGCGCCGCGAGTTGTTGGCGCAGTTCGAGCGTTTCCGGGCCACCGGGCTTCCGCTGGACCATGTCAACGGGCACCTGAACTTCCACCTGCATCCCGGGGTTTTCGGGGTGCTGCTCGATCAGGCCCAAGACCTGGGCATTCGTTCCGTTCGGCTGACGCGCGATCCGTTGATCCAGAACTTGCGCCTGGCCTCCGGCGAACACCTGTACCGATGGTCGCATGCGGCTGTGTTCGGAGCCCTGTCGCGCCGGTGTGAGCCCCTGTTGGCAAGCCGAGGACTCCGTCATGCCGGGGCCACCTATGGCCTGCTCCAGAACAGCCGGGTGACCGAAGACTACCTGCTGCGGCTCCTGCTGGAGCTTCAGCCCGGGACCTGGGAACTGTATTGTCATGCCGACGAGGACGCCCACCGCCATGAATTGGAGGCGTTGCTCAGTCCGCAGGTGCGCCAAGTCATCGAGGCTCGGGGCATCCAATTGTGCCGTTATTCCGACTGCCTATGATTCGACTCGTCGCGGTGTTGCTGGCCGGCCTCTGCCTGGAGGCCGTGGGGGTCGTGTTCCTGAGCCGTGGCCTGAAGGAGATCGGCGAGATGGACCGGGTGAGCGTGTCCGAGGTCTTGCGACTCATCCGGGCGGGCATCACCAATGGTCCGCTGCTGATCGGGGTGGCTTTCGAAGCCGCGTTCTTCGGCTGCCTGCTGCACCTCATGTCCCGGGGCGACGTGAGTTTCGTCTGGCCGCTGACCTCTCTCGGGTTCGTGCTGACGACCTTGGCCGCGCGCTTCGTGCTCCATGAGACGGTGAGTCCTTTGAGGTGGTTCGGGGTCTGCCTGATCGTCCTTGGGGCGGGCGTGATCACCTACACCGAGAAGGTGAAACCGAAGGCCGTTCCCGCGCCCGTGGTGCGGGAGGAACGCTGAACCCGGGAGTGCCCGGCGACGGGCACGGTTCGTTGGATTGGATCCGATGCGCATGCACTGGTTTTCATGGCGCCCGCCCGTCACGGGTGTGGCGGGATTGATCGCGCTGTTCTTGGCGCTCCTGATGGCCGGCTGCCGCACCGGGCCGGCGGCGGCGGTGCGCTGCGAGTATCGTCAGACCCACATGGGGATGCCCTTCCGGATCGTCCTCTACGCGCCCGACCAGGCTTCGGGAGACGTCGCCGCGGCTGCCGCCTTCCAACGGATCTCCGACCTGAACCGGACCCTCAGTGACTATGAAACCGACTCCGAGTTGAGCCGCCTCTCGCGGACCTCGGGCTCCGGCGCGGTGGTGCCGTTGGGCGCGGATCTGGCCCGGGTGCTGGAGCGGGCCGACGAGGTCTCGCGGATGAGCGACGGGGCCTTCGACATCACCGTGGGTCCCTTGGTGGACGTCTGGAAACGGGCCCGCCGCCAGCGCCTGTTGCCCGAGCCCGCGAAGGTCGAGGCGGCACGCGCGGCGACCGGATGGCGGCATGTGGTGCTCGGGCACGATGCCTCCGGGCGACGAACCGCCTGCCTGAGGGTCCCCGGGATGCGGTTGGACCTGGGGGGCATCGCCAAGGGATACGCCTTGGACGAGGCGACTCGGGTGCTGAAGGATCGCGGCATCCGATGTTCGCTGGTGTCCGGGGGAGGGGATCTCTTCGCCGCCGGGGCTCCGCCGGGACAACCCGGATGGAAGGT
>CAIOKD010000038.1 GCA_903858835.1 uncultured Verrucomicrobiota bacterium | reverse complement strand
GTGACCACGGCACGGGCCTGGGCCAACGGAAGCGTCTCCGCCCGGTAGCCTTCGGCCTCGAGGATCTTCGCCTCCTTCTCGGCGATCGCTCCAATGACCTGCTCGAACGCAGCCGCCACCTGGTTCTCCTTGGTGCCCATCGGCGGGTGGATGTCCTGGAGTCCGACAAAGACCACTTCAACACCCAGCTTCAAGGCATCGGCCTCGCCTTGGATCCGCTTCTGGAGCGCCTGCCCCGCCGCCATCCGTCCGTGGCTCATGATCTCGTTCATGTCCACGCTGACGAGGTACCGCACCACGGCCCCGGTCGCGAGACGCTGGAGCAGCTCCTCGGGATCGCTCGCCTGGTAGGCCCATTGGTCGACGTTCCGGATGCGGTACTGGACCGGGATGCTGACCGTCAGGAGGTTGACCGGCACGGCCTGCTGACCGGGAAGGACATTCTCGGCCGAGGCCGTGCGGTTGGTCAGCTGCTCGGAGCTGGCCACCAGCATGTTGAACTCCTCCTTGTAATGGGGGCGGGTCCAGACCATGACCCGGTTCTTCTCCATCTCGGGATCCGGCACCGCGCCGATGAGGAACTCGCGGATGCCGCGGGTGTCGTAGCGATACACCGCATCGATGGGCCACGGCAGCTTGAAGTGGGCTCCGGGTTGGAGCGGCGGCTGCAGGGTCCGACCGAAGCGTTCCAAAACGCCCTCCTCCTGGGGATCCACCACCACCAGGCAGGACGAAACCCAGAGGATCGCCGCCCAGATCAGGATGAAGCTGGAAACGTACTGCTCGAGATACCGGTAGAACCAGGTCTCGCTGACCTTGAACCCGAACTGGTAGTCGAGGGCCTGGGCGGCCGTGCTGAAGATTCCACCGCTCTGCCCGAGGAGACCGATGATGCGGCTCTCGTAGATCAATCGGGGCGCCGGCCCCTTGGCCCGGGGACGGTAGATCTCAAGGACCAGGGCCAGCAGCGTCTCGATCGAGACCAGAGCCAGGAGGCCCACCAGGACGAAGGAGAGGTAGCGGTCCCAGTCTGGGAACCCGGCCCAGACGAGTCCCGCCGAGAGGGCGGCGACCGCCGATACCACCGCCCCGAGCATGACCGCCGAACCGCTGGGACGGAGCAACCGGCTGTCCTCCAGCTGGGCGAGGCGGGCGCTGTACTTGCCCACCAGGAGCAGGACGAAGGCGACAGCGGCGTTGATGGCGAGCGTGATGGCGGCCGAACCCGGATTGGCGACGATCTCGACACCCGGTTTGACCCGATCCCAGAAGTACCAGACCCCGACGCCCTCGAGGACCATCAGGAGGAAGGTGAACGCGGGCAGCACCCACTTCTCGAACTGCTGACGCGACCGCCTGGCGGGGGAGATGTCGGCGACATTCTCGGCAAACAGGCTGGCATCGAGCCGCCCCTTGGCCAGGCCCTCCAGCTCCAGACGCTCGGCCTCCTCGCGCGATTCCAGGGTCATCTGGAACCACGCCATCAGGGCCGTCAGGGCGCCGATGACGACGAATCCGACCGCCACCATGCCGGTTGCGAAGCCGGACTGGCGGGCAAAGACGGCGAGGGTCACCCCGGCCACGAGCAGCAGCATGCTGTTGACGAGACCGGTCTTGTTCAGGGGACGTTCCATGCGGACAGAAATCCTTAGGTGCCAGATTCAGCTGTTTGGGTCTAGCCCAACTCTCGATCCTCAAACAGGAGGAAGGCCACCGACAGGGTGGCGGCGAGATAAGTGACCAGGTAGCCGGCGGCCTCGAGCACATAGGACCACGGGACGGTCTTGTCCCCGCCCAAGGCGTCGGCGGCCCAGAACTGCTGCCAGTTGGGGACCACGGCGTAGGCGATCTGGGCCCAGAGGGCCCCCTTGGACGCCGGCGCCCCGAAGAAATAGTCGGAGACCAACCCCACGAGGAAGAAGGCCGTGCAGATGGCCAAAGTCGGGATCGTGTCGAGCCGGGTGGAGCTGGCCAGGGCCAGGGCGGCGATCATCCACAGGGCAAACACCACCAGCGCCCCGGCCGGGATGAGCCGCCAATCCACCTTCGCATTCCCACCGAACGCCAATTCGAGGGTCGTGAAGCGATCGATGAACACCAACGCCAACGTGGTCATGGCCGCCGTCAGCACCACCGCGTCGGCCACGAACTGCCGGCGCAGGAAGAAATTGCCGAATCCGCCCAGAAGATAAGCCATCGCGATGGCACCGCAGTAGATCCCGAAGGATTGGAGGTCGGCCGAGCCATAGGCGTCGAACGCCATCCGACTCGCCAGCAGCACGGCCACCATCACGGTGTAGCCGAAGAGCATCACCGCCCAGGCCAGCCCGACGTACTTGCCCAACAGGAACGTAAGACGCCCCACCGGCTTCGAGAGCACCGTCAGCGCCGTCCCATGCCGGATCTCCTGCGC
>CAIOKD010000037.1 GCA_903858835.1 uncultured Verrucomicrobiota bacterium | reverse complement strand
TGGATCGGGAACTCACCGAAGCCGCGGCTCTCCTGCGTCTTCAGGTCGGCCAGGATGAGGGGGACCAGTCCGGGCACGTCGGGGCGTTGCAGCCGCCCCAGGACCGTCCGCCGCTGGGCCGGCCGCAGGGGCACCTGGTCGCGCACCAACCGCTCGGCCTCGCCGTCGGCCAGGCCCTCCAGGGAATCGTGCTGCAGGACCTTCGCAAGGAAAGCGTCCCGGGAGATCGTGGCCGGGTCGAGGGCGGTAGGAAGGTCCGGTTTCTGGTCGGGGATCCTCGGCACGTGGTCCAGTTGCGGCAGCAGCCGTTCCCGCAGGTGGCGGAGGGTGCGCTGCGGATCGGTACCGTAGGCCAGGAGCGCCTCCCGGTTCTCGAGCATCCGGCGCTGTTCGGAATCGGGGAAACGGCGGGCCCATTGGGCGATCGTCTCGGCGAATTTCGCGGACTGCCCCGACGACTGCTGGTGCAGCGCGTGGAAGAAGTAGTAGTCCTCGGTGCCCGGCACCAACCGCCCCAGGACGGACTCGCGATCAGTAGACAGCGCGAAGGTCTCGAGGAATCCCAGGTCGGTGTCGGCCCCGGTCGCCGGGAATGCGGCCAGCGAGGCGGCGAGGATCAGTGTGGTCAGGCCAGGGCCGAGGCGGCGGAAGGGAAGGGCGTTCATGGCGGGTCGGTGGGTGGGTCGGTTGGAGAAGAGGAGCCCAAGGCGGCCCTCCGCTCCTGACAACGCCCGAGGACAATAAACCTTAGACTCCGTCCCGGCGCGAGTGGAGTCCTGCCGTGTCGGACCCCGGGGGAAACCCGGTGCGGCCGCCCGCCAAGACCCCGGATCCGCACCCAGTTCCGGATTGAGTCCCGGAAGGGGTGCCGCACTGTCGTGAGGTCATGGCCAACACCCTCGTCCACAACACGCCGGTGCGGTCCACCTTCACCCTGCCCCCGGGCGCGCCTCCGGCCTCGGCCCGGGTGGTGATCGTCGGGGGCGGCATCGTGGGCTGTTCGATCGCCTACCACCTCGCCAAGGCCGGGTGGAAGGACGTGGTGCTGCTCGAGCAGGGGCGCCTGAGCGCTGGCACCACCTGGCATGCCGCGGGCATGGTCGGGCAGCTCCGGGCCAGCAACAGCATGACTCGGATCAACCGGTACTCGGCCACGCTGTACCCCCGGCTCGCCGCGGAGACCGGCCACGATGTCGGCTGGGTGAGGACCACCGGGCTCACCCTCGGGACGAGCGCAGAGCGGATGACGCAGCTCCGGCGCACCGCGGCGATGGCCGAAGTGTTCGGCGTCGAGGCGCACCTGGTGGGACCCCGGGAGGCGCAGGAGCTCTGGCCACTCATCCAGGTCGAGGACGTGCTCGGGGCGGTGTACCTCCCGGGCGACGGCCGGGTGATCCCGGGCGAATGCACCGTCGCCCTCGCCAAAGGAGCCATGGCGCTCGGGGCCGCCCTCTTCGACGGAGTTCGCGTGTCGTCCCTGATCCACCGGGAGACCGCGCACGGACGGCGGCGGATCACGGGTGTGCGCCTCGAGGGGGGCGCGGAGATCCGCGCCGAATGGGTGGTCCTGGCCTGCGGCATGTGGGCCCGCCAACTGGGTCTGCCGATCGGCGTGGACCTGCCACTCTATCCGGTGGAGCACCACTACGTGCTGAGCGAACCGATTGAGGGTGCGCTGCCGACGCTGCCCTGCGCCCGCGATCCCGACGCGGCGATCTACTTCCGGACCCTCGATGACGGCTCGATCAAGCTCGGGGCCTTCCAGTGGCGCTCGAAGCCTTGGCAGGTGGGCGACCATGTACCCGACGACTTCGCCTTCGGCCTGCTGCCCGACGACTGGGAGAAATTCGCGGAACCGATGGCCGCCGGCCTCCACCGGATCCCGGCGCTGCGGCAGGCGCGGTTCCCCAAGTTCGTGAACGGCCCGGAGAGCTTCACCCCGGACAACAACTTCCTGATGGGACCGCCGGCCGGGACCGAGGGCTTGTTCGTGTTGAGCGGGTTCAACTCGGTGGGCATCGCGAGCGCTGGCGGTGTCGGCTTCTACGCCGTGCCCTGGCTCGAGACCGGGGAGATGCCCATGGACCTCTGGAGCGTCGATGTCCGGCGCTTCGTGCCGGCACAGAACGGGCGCGGATACCTCCAGGCGCGGGCCTCAGAGGTGCTTGGCCTCCATTACCAGATGGCGTGGCCCAACCGCGAGATGGAGACCTCGCGCGACGTCCGCACCACCCCGCTGCACGAGGCCACCCGCGCCGCGGGGGCCTCCTTCGGACAGACGGCGGGTTGGGAACGCCCGCTGTGGTACGCGCCGCCGGGCTGCAGCCCCGGGATCGATTACTCCTTCCGCAAGCAGAACTGGGCCCCGCACGTCGCCGAGGAGGTGCGCCGCTGCCGCGAGCGGGTGGCGCTCTTCGACCAGTCCACCTTCACCAAGTACGAGCTCTCCGGACCCGACGCCCTGCGGGCCCTCGACCGCCTCTGCGGCAACCGGATCGACGTGCCGGTGGGACGGATCGTGTACACCGGGCTTCTCAATGCCCGGGGCACCTACGAGAGCGACGTGACGGTCGTCCGCAC
>CAIOKD010000036.1 GCA_903858835.1 uncultured Verrucomicrobiota bacterium | reverse complement strand
CTCCACGTGAACCGGGAGTGTTCCATTCGGGCCGGAACACCCTGATGGACCGCTTGAACCCCTCCCGAGGACTACCGCCCGCTCGGATCCTCCCGCGGATCGCCCTCGCGCTGATGCTCGCCACCGCGTGTGGGGACGGCTTCCCTCGATTGGAGGCGGATCCCCCGGCATCCCAAGACCGCAGCCCTTTGAAGCCCTCTGCGTCCTCCTCCGAACACCGGATCCTCTTCATCGGCAACAGCCTCACCTATTGGAATGACGGCATCGATGCGCACTTGCAGAAGCTCTGCGCCTCGGCCGGGGTCCCGGTGCCGCTCGAGACCGGCAGGAGTGTGAAGGGTGGGGCCACGTTGAAGGTTCATTGGGAACGGCCGGAACCCAGGGCGATGATCGCGCAGGGACGCTGGACCGAGGTGGTTCTTCAGGAGGACCTGCCGGAGATCAACCTGTCCTATTTCCGGGAACATGCCCGGCGCTTCGTCGAGGAGATCCGCAAAGCGGGAGCGCGGCCGATCCTGCTCATGACCTGGGCCTACGCGCGGCTGGATTGGATCGACAACGACCGGATCGCCGAGGCCCATCGGACCGTGGGCCGGGAACTGGGTATCGACATCGCCCCGGTGGCGGTCGCCTGGCAGCGGGTGCTGCGCGAGCGACCCGACCTCGACCTGTTCGCGCCCGACCGGGAGCACCCGAGCCTCCGGGGAACCTACCTCGAGACGTGCGTGGTGTATGCCACGGTGATGCGCTCCAGTCCGGTGCCGCTCGGCCACGCGCCCGCCGGCCTGCCCGAGCAGGAGGCGCTCTACCTGCGTCAGGTGGCCTGGGAGACGGTCCGCGACTGGAAACCGTGAACACCTCTCGAGCGCATCGGCACGGCCTCGGCTTCATGGTGCTCGCCGCCGTGCAATGGGGGCTGATCGGCGTCATCAGCCGCGTGGCGATGGCCGAGTCGGTACCACCCTCGGAGGTCGCCTTCTGGCGGGCGGCCCTCGGTGCTCTTGGGTTCGCCCTGCACGCCACCCTCACCCGGGCCGCACCCTTGCGGCCCAGGGATCGCGGACAGGCCGCGTCCCTCGGCATCGGCGGGGTCGCCGTGATGTATCTGGCACACCTGAACGCGGTCCGCACCGGGGGCGTGGCTGTCGCCTCGATCCTCCTCTACTCGGCCCCCCTTTGGGTGGCGGTGGGTGGTTGGCTGGGATGGGGAGACCGCCCGAATCGAGGTGAGGCGCTGCCGCTGGCGCTCACCCTGCTGGGTGTGGGCGCCGTGGCGCTGTCCACGGGGAGCCATGTCCCGGGGCATACGCTCGAGGGCGGGGCCGTCGGCTGGGGACTGCTGTCCGGGATCACCTACGCTCTCTACTACCTGATGGGCCGACCTCTCTTCGCCCACAATGCCCCGTCGCGAGCGCTGGCCTGGGTGCTCGCGGTCGGGGCACTAGCATTGGCGCCCTTCGTCACCTTCGCAGCGATCTCGCCAAGGGCGTGGGCCGCCCTGGGATTCCTGGCGGCCTCCTGCACCTTCGGGGCCTACCTCGCCTATGCTCACGGCATCCGTCGGCTCTCGCCGTCACAGGCAGCCACCGTGGCGACGCTCGAACCAGTGGTGGCCCTCGGGGCCGCGTACGGCGTCTGGGGAGAGCGACTGGCCCCCGCAGGCATCGCGGGTGCCGGCCTGGTGATCGCCGGGATCCTCGGGTCGGCACGCCTGGCCTCCCGGACGGCTCCCGGGGAGAACCCACCCTGACGCGGCCCGCCCCGGAATCTGCTTCACCTCCGTCCGGGCCCTGTCCCATCCTGTTCCCCCCCGGGGGCCCCGGGGTCTTCCCGCCGCAATGAAAGCCAAGCTCGTCATCACCCCGAAAAAGGCCGTCCTCGATCCCCAGGGCAAGACCGTCGCCAACGCCCTCGAACACATGGGCTACGCCGGAGTCACCGGAGTCCGCGTGGGCAAGTACCTGGAGATCGACCTGGCCCCGGGCACTTCGGCCGCCGACGCCGACAAGGCGCTCCACGAGGCGGCCCGCCGGTTCCTGAGCAACCCGGTGATCGAGGACTACCGCCTGGAGATCGTGGAATGACGCCCAGCACCCCCGTTTCCGCCATGCGATTCGCCATCCTCCAATTCCCGGCCTCGAACTGCGACCAGGACTGCGTCCATGCGCTGCGGGTGATGGGGGCGCAGGCGAAGATGGTCTGGCACAAGGACACCTCCCTGGGCGAGGTCGATGCGGTCATCGTGCCCGGCGGCTTCAGCTACGGCGACGCGCTGCGTTGCGGCGCCATCGCACGGTTCAGCCCGGTGATGCAGGCCGTGAGCCGTTTCGCCGAGAACGGGGGCCTGGTCCTGGGCATCTGCAACGGGTTCCAGATCCTCTGCGAAGCGGGCCTGCTGCCGGGAGCGCTGATCCGCAATCGCGACCTGCGCTTCCACTGCGAGCAAGTCTTCCTGAAGACCGCGAATTTCGACACGGCGTTCACCTCGGGGATCCGTCGCGACGGGGTTCCCATCCGCATCCCCATCGCCCACGGTGAGGGATGCTACTTCGCCGACGCCCCGACGCTCGAGCGCCTGCAGGCCGGCCGCCAGATCCTCTGGCAGTACTGCGACGCGAGCGGTGCGGTGACCGAGGCGGCCAATCCCAACGGGTCGCTGATGAACATCGCCGGCATCGCCAACGCCCGATTCAACGTCGCTGGCCTGATGCCCCATCCCGACCGCGCGGTGGAGGGTATCCTCGGGACCGAGGACGGCCGTTCGATCCTTTCGAGCATGATCGCGGCCCTCGAGTCGCGGAAGTCCGCGGCCGCGGCCTGAGCCGCTCGGCTGGATCCGTTTTCCGGTCGACCCTCACCACCGCGACGGTTGATCGACGGCGGAGGCCAGGCGCGACAGGTACTCGGACCGGGAGATCTCGCGGGCGCCCAGCGACCGGGTGACCGGGGTGACCATCTGGCAGTCCATCAGGGTGAAGCCACGACGGGCCAGGTGGCGGTCGAGATGGACCAGGGCCACCTTGGAGGCGTTGTCCTCGTGGTGGAACATCGACTCCCCGGCGAAGAACCCACCCACGCAGACCCCGTACACCCCGCCCACCAATCGGCCCTCACGCCAGCATTCGACGCTGTGGGCGTGACCGGCGCGCGCCAGCGACTCGTATGCGGCGACCAGCGGCGGCGAGATCCAGGTCGAGGCCTCTCCCCCGCGGGGCACCGAGGCGCAGGCCCGGATCACGCCCGCGAAATCACGGTCGAGGGTCACCTCGAAGGGGGCCCGGCGCAGGGTGCGGGCCAGGCTCCGGGAGACATGCATCGAGCCGACCTCCATGACGCCGCGGGGATCGGGCGACCACCAGGTGATCGGATCGACCGACCAAGGGAACAGGCCGCTCCGATAGGCCTCGAGCAGGCAATCCACCGACAGATCACCCCCGACGGCCACCAGCCCGTCGCCGCGTGAACCGCGGGGATCCGGGAACGGATCTCCCGGGCCCAGTAAGACAATCGCGCCCTCGGGACCCGTCATTCTTGAAACTCCCCGGACAGGATGCGGCCCTGGAACCGGGAGGCGATCACCAGTGTCCACCAGTCGAGGAAGTCGGGGGAGGCGGGTGACAGGGTGTCGGGAATCTCCGGGGGATCGGGCCGGCCCAGGGCCTCCCAGGCCCCGAGTCTTCGCTCGTTCAGCGCCTGGAGGAGGCATTCCCGGTCGTGCGCGGAAAGAGGGAGGATCCAGCCCGGTTCCGAAGCGGACCCTGGGCTCGCTGCGCCAGGCTCCGCGACCGGCGAAGCAGGGACCTCGTGCATCGTGCGAAACATGGCTTCCAGCCGGGCACGGACATGGGCCCGATGCCCTTCGAGTTCACCGACCAACTCGGAACGGGCGCGCGCATCGAGGTCCTCGGAGGTGCGGCTCAGGCGGGCCGAGGATCGGGGACCCTCGGGCCGGGAAAAGAGGGCGAGCAGCAGTTCGCGCTCCCCCGGCGTCAGCAACCACGATGCGCCCGAATCGTCCCTTCGGAGCAGTCTCATGCGGCCGGTTCGAGGGTGGCGTTGAGCGAATATTTCTGGAGCTCGTGGACGTGGAACTCCGCCTGTTCGAAACTCTCCCGCATCACCACGCTGCGGCCCTGTTCGTGGACTTCCAGCATGTGGCGCTGTGCCTTCTCGCGACCCCAGCCGAAGACCTGTTGGAACACATGGGTGACGTAGGGCATGAGGTTGACCGGGTCGTCCCAGACGATGACGACGTACTCCGGCTCTCGGGTGGGTTTGGGATCGCTCCCCACCTCGACCTCGGGCATGGGCAGTTCAATGGTTCCGGGCATGTCGGGAAGGGACCAGGCGGGTTGGCCTGACGGCGAGCAGTGAACATAGGAAGCCCGGTCCAAAAGGCAACGGCCGCCGATCGCTCGGCGGCCGTTCCGTCGGAAGAGTTCCCTAGGGTCCGGTCAGCGGCGCTGCCGGCGCTTGAGGTTGAGTTGGGTGAGCGAGTGCATCAGCGAGGCCTGGGCCAACGCTGTCTCCTCGTCGCCCAGTTTCTGGGCCAGTCGGGCCTCGGCCTGCTTTCGGGCCTCTTCGGCGCGGGCCTCGTCGATATCGTCGGCACGGATGGCCATGTCGGTCAGAATCGCCACCCGCTCACCGGTGATCTCCACGAAGCCGTCGCCCACCGCCAGGAAGTGATCCTGGCCGCCCTTGCGAACCGAGATCTCCCCGTGGGTGATCTGGGTCATGAGCGGGATGTGCATCGGGAAGATGCCCATCTCGCCCTCGAGGCCGGGCAACGTGACCATGTCGACCTCCTCGGAATAGATCCGGGCCTCGGGGGTGACGATTTCCAGTTTGAGCGTGGCCATGCGGTGCGGGTGCTATGCTTGGAAGGGACGAGCGGTCAGTCCTTGATCTCGTCGATGCCACCCTTCATGTAGAAGTTGGCCTCGGCGACGTCGTCGTACTTGCCTTCCAGGATCTCCTTGAAGCTGCGGACGGTCTCGGCCACAGGCACCTGCTTGCCAGGGCGACCGGTGAACTGCTCGGCCACCGTGAACGGCTGGCTCAGGAACTTCTGGATCTTGCGGGCGCGGAAGACGGTCAACTTGTCATCGGCCGACAACTCGTCCATGCCCAGGATCGCGATGATGTCCTGCAGGTCCTTGTAGCGCTGGAGCACCTTCTGGACGCCGCGGGCGACATTGTAGTGCTCCTCGCCGACGAACTCCGGCGCAAGGGCGCGGGAGCTGGAGGCCAGGGGATCGACGGCCGGGAAGATGCCCAGCTCGGCGATGGAACGCTCGAGCACGATGGTCGCATCGAGGTGGGCGAAGGTGGTCGCCGGAGCCGGGTCGGTGAGGTCGTCCGCAGGCACGTACACCGCCTGGAAGGAGGTGATGGAACCCTTCTTCGTGGAGGTGATGCGCTCCTGAAGGTTGCCCATCTCGGCCGCCAGCGTGGGCTGGTAACCCACCGCCGAGGGCGTGCGGCCCAGCAGCGCCGACACCTCGGATCCCGCCTGCGAGAAGCGGAACACGTTGTCGACGAAGAGGAGCACGTCCTGGTTCTTCTCGTCGCGGAAGTACTCGGTCACCGCCAGGGCCGAGAGGGCGACGCGAAGACGCGCGCCCGGCGGCTCATTCATCTGGCCGTACACCAGACCGATGCGGGAACCGGGCTCGAGGACCGGCATGCCGTTGGCACCAATCTCCGGGTGGCCCTTGGCGTCCTTCTTGGTCTTGATGACGTTGGCCTCGATCATCTCGTTGTAGAGATCGTTGCCCTCGCGGGTGCGCTCGCCGACGCCCGCGAACATCGAGATGCCGCCGTGCAGCTTCGCAATGTTGTTGATCAGCTCCATGATGACGACGGTCTTGCCGACGCCGGCGCCACCGAAGGCGCCAACCTTGCCACCCTTGAGGAAGGGGCAGATCAGGTCGATGACCTTGATGCCGGTGGTCAGGATCTGGGGGCTCGTGGACTGGTCCACCAGCGGGGGCGCGTTGCGGTGGATCGGGTAATGCTTGTCGGCCTTGACCGGACCCTGCTCGTCGACGGCCTCACCGGTCACGTTGAAAACGCGACCCATGACGCCCTCGCCGACAGGCATGGAGATCGGTTGGCCCTGGTCGACGACGGCCTGGCCGCGCTTGAGGCCTTCGGTGGTGCTCATGGCGACCGCACGGACCCAATTCCCGCCGAGGTGCTGCTGCACCTCGAGCGTGAGACGGGTGGCGGATCCGCCCGGAGGCGTGAAGTCGACGGTGAGCGCGTTGTAGATCGCGGGGAGGGTTCCGGAGAACTCCACGTCGACGACGGGACCGATGATCTGGACGATCTTTCCTGTGTTCATTTCCGAGAGAGGTCAGTTGCCCATCGCCATGGCGGCGCTGGTGATTTCGAGAAGTTCCTTGGTGATGTTCGCCTGGCGGAGCTTGTTGTACTCGAGCGTCAGGTCCTTGATGAGTTGCTTGGCGTTGTCGGTGGCGCTCTTCATGGCGACCATGCGCGCCGAATGCTCCGAGGCCTTGGCCTCGAGCAGCACCTGGTACACCTGATAGTTCAGGTAGTGCGGGAGCAGGTTGCCCAGCAGCTGCGGAGCGGACGGCTCGAAGCTGTACTCGGGACCGTTGCCGGCCTGGACATCCTCGGTGCGCCCGTGGCCGCTGAGGTCGGCCTCGAGCTTCTGCAGGCGGCCGATCGGTAGCAGCTGCCGGACCTCCGGCTTCTGAGTCAGGGTATTGATGTAGTTGGTGAAGACGATGTCCACAGCGTCGACCTGACCGCTCAGGAAGAGTTCCTGGGCGAACTTCGAGATCGCCCGGGCCTCGGCAAACTGAGGCGAGTCTTTGTAGGAGAACTCGGCGACCAACTCGCGCTTCAGCCGGGCGACCCACTGGGCGCCCTTGCGGCCGGCCACCACGTAGACCGTGTTGGCGGGCGAGGTCTTGGCCGCCTCGCGCAGCAGGTTGGTGTTGAGCGCCCCGCAGAGGCCTTTGTCGGTGCTGATGATGATGAGGGCCCGCTTCTTGACGTCGCGCTTCTCGGCCAGAGGATGCTGGAACTCACCCGCCCCGGCCGTAGCCGCCGCCAGCACCTCGTTCATCAAGGTGGCATAAGGCCGGCCGGCCAACGCGGCCTGCTGGGCCTTGCGCATCTTGGCCGAGGCGACCATCTGCATCGCCTTGGTGATCTGCGCCGTGTTCTTGACCGACTTGATGCGGCGCCGGATGTCGCGTGTGCTGG
>CAIOKD010000035.1 GCA_903858835.1 uncultured Verrucomicrobiota bacterium | reverse complement strand
GACCAAATACCCGGGGCATTGCCCCGGGCTGGTATGCGTGGCTCCGTTGGAGCCGGAATCGCATGCGCTGCCGAAACCCATAAGCTCAAATCCCTCAAGACCCACAAGCGCGGCCTGATGCAGCAGTTGTTCCCCTCCCCACCGGAGGCGGCGTCATGAGCACCGGTTTCCCCCTGTCCCAACGGGACTCCGCATACCAGCCCAGGGCAACGCCCTGGGGGTGGTATGGTCGATCTGGGTGCGTTCTGAAGGAACGCCGCATAAGTTCAACGGTGGCCGGCATCGCGACGGCATGCGGCGTTCCTTCAGAACGCTTTCATCGTGGCATACTGACCCAGGGTTGCACCCTGGGCTGGTATGCGATGCCCCGTTGGGGCATTCCTCGATGGTGCACCTTGGGCTGGTATACGTGGCATTGTTGGAGCCAGAATCACAGGCGTTGCCGGGGCGCGCGAATTCTGTTGAACGGTCATGCCGCAATCCCTCTCCAACATCCTCATTCATCTGATCTGGAGCACCAAGGACCGCCATCCATGGCTGAACCTCGGCATCCGGGACAAGACGCACGCCTTCCTCGCTGGTTCGGTTCGTCAATTGGATTGCGAGACGTATCGCGTGGGTGGCGTGGCTGATCATGTGCATCTGGCGGTGCGGCTTTCTCGAACCTTGTCCCTGGCAGATCTGGTGAAGGAGGTCAAAACCGCTTCCGGCAAATGGCTGAAGGAGCAGGACCCGGCCCTCACCGGCTTTCACTGGCAACAAGGCTACGGGGCCTTCTCCGTTGGCATAAGCCAGAAGGAGACGCTGCTGCGTTACATCGACACGCAGGAGAAACACCACAGAACGCGCACCTTTCAGGACGAATACCGCGATTTTTTGGAAAAATACGGGATCGCCTATGACGAACGCTATGTGTGGGACTGAGATGCCGTGAATCTTGAGTCCGCTGTCGATTCCAGGGCCATCTACGACAACACCGGTGAGGACCCGTGCGGCTGTCATTGGGGGGACACATGGGCATGAAAAGCATCCAAGAAGCCAAAGACCCTGATTTGCGCGCCTCTGCGGCCGCCTTGAGCCGGGCAGCCGAAGCGGCCCGAAGGATCGCTATCCAGACGGGAACGAATCTCATCGTCGTGAAAGACGGAAAAATGACCTGGATCCCTGCTCAGATGCTCCGTGAGACAACAGACGGACTCGGCGACAACTGCCGGGCAAGTCCCGAGCGCTGCTTGAATCGGGTCCTAGGCTTGCGGATCCGGGTTGGGGTTTCCATCGTTCGGGCGCATGAGTCTGTTGCCCTTCGGTGAATTGCCGCCCTTCCGCCCTCGACGGTTCGTGCCGTCCAGCCTGGACCTCGGAGATTGGGCGGCGGTGGCTCCGCTCTTCGATCTTTTGGAAACGCGGGGCGCCGGATGCGCCTCGGTGGCGGACTTCGAACAGTGGCTGCGGGATGCCGGCGAATTGTCCGCCGCTCTCGATGAGGAGCGGGCCCGCAGGTACATCGCCAAGACCTGCCACACCGACAACGCCGATGCCGAGAAGGCCTACCTCCAGTTCGTCGAGGTGATCGATCCGGCACTGAAACCCCGCCAGTTCACCCTGGCCGAGTTGTTCCTGAAGCACCCGTTGCGGACGCGGTTGCCGCAGGAAAAATATCACGTCTTCGACCGCGCGACGGCCCTCCAGGTCGAGCTGTACCGGCCCGAAAACATCCCGCTGGAGACCGAGGAGGCCAAGGTGGGCAACGAGTACAACAAGCTCTCGGGGAGCCTGACCGTCCAATTCCGGGGCGAGGAGAAGACACTCGTGGCAATGGGTCGCTACCAGGAGGAGCCCGATCGGGGGTTGCGCGAGGAGGCGTGGCGGTTGGTGTCCGGCCGACGGGTGCAGGAGGCCGACCGGTTTGATGGCTTCCTGGATGAGTTGATCCGGATCCGGCACCAGATCGCCCGCAATGCCGGATTCAAGGATTACGTCGCCTACGCCTATCGGATGCGCGGCCGCTTCGACTACGGGCCCGACGATTGCCTACGGTTCCACGAAGCCATCGAGTCCGAGGTCATGCCGGTGTTCCGACGCTTGCAGGCCCAGCGCCGCCAGAAGCTCGAGGTGGATCGCCTGCGCCCGTGGGACACCCAGGTCGATCCCCTGAATCGTCCGCCGCTGCGGCCGTTTTCAACCTCGGCGGAGATGGAGACCGGGGTGCAGACGGTGTTCGACCGGATGCATCCCGGCCTCGCGACCGGTTTCCGGACGATGCGGGAGAAGCGCCTGCTCGACCTCGACAACCGCAAGGGCAAGGCCCCGGGTGGTTACCAATACACCCTCAGCGAGGCCCGACTGCCGTTCATCTTCATGAACTCGGTCGGCCTGCAGCGCGACCTCGAGACCATCCTGCACGAGGCGGGTCACGCCTTCCATGCGCTGGCCTGCCGCGAGGAGGACCTCCCGCTGTATCGCGAGGCGCCCATCGAGTTCTGCGAGGTGGCGTCCATGGCCATGGAATTGCTGGGGGCCGAACACCTCGACGTGTTCTATTCCCCGGCCGACGCATTGCGGGCCCAGACGGTGCACCTCGAGGGGGTCATCGGGGTGTTCCCCTGGATCGCGACCATCGATGCCTTCCAGCATTGGCTCTATGCCCATCCGGAACACACCCGGGACGAGCGCCGGGTGGCTTGGTTGTCGCTGATGGACCGCTTCGGCGGGGACATCGACTGGTCGGGTTGCGAGGCGGCGCGGGCCAACCTCTGGCACAAGCAGCTCCACGTCTTCCTGTACCCCTTCTATTACGTGGAATACGGCATCGCCCAACTCGGTGCACTGCAGGTCTGGGTCAATGCCCAACGCGATCCAGCCCGGGCCCTGGCGGACTATCAGGCCGGGCTCGCCTTGGGCGGCAGTCGGCCTTTGCCCGAACTCTTCGCCAAGGCGGGATGCCGTTTCGATTTCGGCCGCGAAACGGTTCGTCCGCTGGTGGCCCGCGTTTCGGAGGCCTTGGACCGGTTGGCGGCACGCGGGTAGGCGCCGATGTGTCATCCCGGGGCTCGGGTCACGGGACTCCAGGGGGTGGTTCAGAGGGCCTCGGCCAAGGCCTGCTCCAACACCCGGTCGGGCAGGCGGATCGGGTTGCCCTTCATGCTGCTGGAGGCCTGAGCCGCCTCGATCAGCGCGGGGAAATCCGATGGTGTGAGGCCGTATCGGGCCAGGCGGGGGATTTTCCATCCGGCGACCGATTCGGTGATCCACCGCAGCCCATCGTCGATGGCGGCGCCGGGGTGACCGGTGAGCCAGCGGGCGGCCTGTCGGTAGCGATCGAGAGCGGCAGGGTGGGCGTCGGATCGGCGGAGCGTCTCCACGTTGGCCCGCCACACCGGACCCAGCAGTGCGGCGCACACCGCCCCATGGGGCGCGGGAAAGCGCCCTCCGATCGGCCCGGCCAGCCCGTGTACGGCCCCCAGCCCCGAATGCGCCAGGGCCAGCCCGCTCAGCAGGGCGCCGAAGCCCAGGTCGGTCCGGGCCGCAAGGTTCCGCCCGTCGTCGACCGCCCGGGCCAGGGAACGGGCCATGCGCGGCAGGCCCTCCCGACAGCAGGCGTCGGTCATGCCATTGGCCTTGGAGCCCACCCAGGGTTCCAGCAGTTGGGTCAAGGCATCGAGGCCGGTGCAGGCGGTCAGGGCGGAGGGCAGGCCCACGGCCAGCTCCGGGTCGACCAGCGCGACCTTGGGCACCATCCGAGGGCTTCGCAGGCTCACCTTGAGCGCGTGCTCGGGTGACCGCAGCACCGCGTTCCTGGTGGCCTCAGCCCCGGTTCCCGCCGTGGTGGGCACCGCCATGAAGGGTAGGGGTGCGTTTTCGAGCGGTCGTCCCTGGCCGATGATCTCGAGGAATCGAAAGGGATTGCCCGGGTGAGTGGCCAAGGCCGCGATGGCCTTCCCGGCGTCGATGACCGCGCCACCACCACAGGCCACCACGCCATCGGCCCGCGTGGCGATCGCCCGGTCGGCACCCGCCGACGCATCCGCGACCGTGGGCTCGCCGGTCACGGTGCATTCGACCCAGTCCAGGCCCGCGTTCCGGAACGATTCGCGGAGGGGTTCGGCACGCCGGACATCCCGGCCGGTGACCAGCAGCCAACGCTGGCCCAGGGATCGGGCCAATTCCCCCGCCCGGGCAACGACACCCGGGCCGAAGACCAGCCGCTCCGGCGTGGCGAACTCGAAGGCCCCGCTGGAGCCGGCGACGGGGGCGTTGGCCACGGAGCCCATCAGTCGGGGAGGTGGATCGAGGTGTACCGGAGGCTCTGTCGCGGCGTGGCCATCATCGGGGCGACGGTGTCGCGCCAGATGGCGTAGTGCGCCGTGGCCTTGTGCTCGGCGGGGGCCGAGTCGGTGCGGTAGGCCTCGACCAGGACGAAGCGGCAGGGATCGTCCTGCTGCTGCACCACGTCGAAGCGGGCCACTCCGGGCTCCCGGAGAGACGCCTCGGCATTGGCCCGGGTCGCCGCGATGAAGTCGGCGATCGATTCGGGATTCACCTGGACGAAGACATGGACGACGAGCATGGAATGGGTGACGAATCAGGGTTCAGATCGAAAGCCGACGACCGCGGGCCGAGACCGTCAGGGCCGACTGGGCCCGGCCATTCTCGGCCAGCCAGACTTCCTGGTGCAGGGCCATGGTCGGACAGACATGCCAGGGCAGCGAATACACGACATCGCCCACGCGGAAGCGATCGGCGGCCGGGGACTCCACCACCAGGTGTTCCTCGCTGTGTGAGAGCGCCGTGGCCTCCGGGAGGTTCAGGAAGATCGTCCTCGGGTGGGGCATTTCCGAGGCCACCGCCTTGTGCCCCAGGTCGAGACACAATTGCCCTGGGGCGGGACGGCTGATCACCCGGGACAACAGGACCGCCGCTGGCTGGAACGGCAGGTCGGGCAGTTTGTGGGCGTAGCCCGCATCCCACAGCACGGTGGTTCCGGGGCTGAGCGAGACATTCGCTCGCGCCGCGTGCAGGGCGAAGGTGGGGGATCCGCCGGCGATGACTTCCATGCGACGGCCCATCCCGGTCTCGAGGGTGTTCCGGAGGGCGGCCACGGGTTCGAATCCCGCGTCGGCGAGGCGCCGGCGCTCGGCCAGGTCGGAGATGCCCAGATGCCCGTCGTAGGCGTGGAGACCGGCCAATCGCAGGACGGGTTCCGCGGCCCGCAGGGCGGGCAGCAATTCTCCCAGAACCCGCTCCGGTGCCAATCCCGTGCGGTGCTGCCCGATATCGAGATCGATCCAGATCCCCAGGGGCCTACCGAGCGGGCGAAGCGCGGCGGCATTCCGTAGCGAGGCCACGATGCTCGGATCATCCACCACGGCCGACCATTCGATCGCGGGGAATGCCGCCGCGAGGCGCACCAGTCGATCGATCTGCGGCCCGACGGGTTGCACCGCCAGCAGGATCCTGCGGACCCCCTCGACCCCGGCCACCATCTCGGCTTCCGCGATGGTGGCGCACTTGAACTGGACGATCCCCAACTTCACTTGCCAGGCGATCAGCTCGGGCAGCTTGTGGGTCTTGACGTGGGGCCACAGCCGGAGCGGATCCCCGGCGATGGCGACCATCTGCTGGAGGTTGGCCTCGATCCGGGACCGGTGCAGCACCAGCGTCGGCGACGGCAGGTCTGCCGCATTGTCCAGCAGGTACCAGGGGGTCGGGTCCATCGGGGGGCGGGGGATCAGTGGAGTTCGAAGATCACCTCGATCTCGACCGGGATGTTGCCCGGCAGGGGCCCCATACCGATGGCGCTGCGGGCTCCGATGCCGTTCTCCGGGCCCCAGATCTCGGCGAAGAGTTCGCTGCAGCCGTTGATCACCTTCGGGTGATCGTAGAAATCGGCCGCCGAGTTCACCATGCCCAGGGTCTTCACCACGCGCTTGACCTTGTCGAGCGAGCCGAGTTGGGAGCGCAGCGTGGCCAGGATGGCCAGGCCGACCTGACGGGCTGCAGCCTTGCCGGCGTCCAGATCGAGGTCCTTGCCCACGACGCCCGTGATAAGGGAACCGTCGGTGCGCACGGGCCCGTGACCCGAGACGTAGGCGGCGTTGCCGAAGACCACCAGCGGCTTGTAGACCGCCACGGGCTTCGGGGCAGGCGGCAGAACGAGGGAAAGGGATGCGAGTTTGGATTCGGCGCTCATAAATGAAGTGGGGCACAGCGTCCGCCTTCCACGGCAAACCCTCAATTCCGAAGTCGGCGGGATTCGTATCGAATCCTAGTTGTAGCCGCGACTTCGGGCCGTTTGCCCTGGAATCACCCCCTCCGTGCCGCAGGTCCCTTTTCCATGAACGTGCCGGAACGCCACTCCTTGTCGGTGGTGGCTTGGATGAGGCGCCATCCGGCCTCCTCGAAGGCCTTGCGGACCAATCCGAACTGCGATTCCAGGATTCCAGCTAGGACCAACGATCCGCCAGGGGCCACGCGGGCCAGTAGGCGGTCCCGCTCGGCGATGAGCAGGTCGTAGATCAGGTTGGCGCAGACGACCGAATACCGTTGCTTGGATTTCTTGGGGACCCGGGTGATGTCGTCGTGGGTCACGGTTAGCACCTCGGCCACGCCATTGAGGCCCGCGTTCTCGTTGGACACCCGCACGCAATCGGGATCGAAGTCGAAGGCGTGCACCGGTTGGTAGCCCAGCTTCACGGCTGCGATGGCTAGGATGCCGGAACCCGTGCCGACATCGAGCATGGACTGGGGCCCGGCCCCGGGATTACGGAGGGCGACGAGTTGCTCGAGGCAGAAGCGCGTGGTGGCATGCTGGCCCGTGCCGAAACTCAGGCCGGGATCGAGGACCACGAGGGCCTGTCCCTTCTTCGGGTTTCGGCGGCTCCAGGTGGGCTTGACCAGCAGCCTGGGCCCGAGGTCCAGCGGCTTGAAATGCCGCTTCCACGATTCGGACCAGTCCCGGGCGGGTACCTGCTTGATCTGGATGCGCCCCGGTCCGATGTCGATGCCGTCGGCCGCCAACGCCCGCAGCCCTTCTCGGAGACGTCGCTTGATGGTGGCCACATCCCGGGTCTCGACCTCGCCATAGACGCTGACCGTGGACAACCGGGTCACCGCATCGGCATAGGACGACGGGGTCTGGCCGCGCTCCAGTTCCAGCAGGACGCCGACCGCGTCTTCCGCGGACAGGGAGGTGGTGATGGAGATGGATCGGAGGAGTTTGCTCATGCGTCGCGCCAGGGGGTGAAATTGAGGAGTTGGATTTCGGTGCGGGGGCGTCCGGCCTTGATCTCACCGATGTCGAGCCAGGTGGCCGAGGCGTAGTCGATCTCGAAGTGCTCGAACTTGCGGAGGGGCAGGTCCAGCAAGATGGCCAGGGCCATCCGGATGACGCCGCCATGGGCGTAGACCGCCACCCTTTGGCCCGAGGAGGCTCGAAGGATCTGTTGCAGGGCACGACCGACCCGGTCCCGGAAGCGGTCGAGCGTCTCGCCGCCCGGGATGGCGTCGGTCTCGAGGTGTTGCAACCAGTCGTAGGCGCTCATCCCGAAGCGGGTCTGCACATCATCCCAACCGCAGCCGGTCCATGCGCCGAAGTCCACCTCGCGCAACCCGTCCTCCAGCACCGGGGTGCCCGCGAACTGCTTCCGGAAGGGTTCGAGGGTCAGTTGCACCCGCTGCATCGGGCTCGCGTAGACCGCATCGAACGGGTGCCGGCTCAGCCATTGAGCCAGGGCCTGGGCCTGCGTGTGCCCGCGGGCCGAAAGAGCCATGTCGATCGTGCCACCGAACTTTTTGTGGTAGAGATCCTCCACCTCGGCGTGCCGGCACAGGAACAGTCGAGTCATGGCGTCTTCAGGGCCGCGTTCTGGGCGGCGATCAACTGTTGGATCCCTTGGCGACCGAGGGCCAGCAGGGACGCCAGTTCGGAGTCGGAGAAGGTCGCCTCTTCGCCGGCGGCTTGGAGTTCGATGAATTGTCCCCGGTCGTTCATCACCAGGTTCATGTCCACCGAAGCGTCCTTGTCCTCGATATAATTCAGGTCGAGGAGCGGCACGCCGCCGAACACCCCCATGCTCACCGCCGCCACCGAGCCGGTGATCGGGTTTTCGGTGAGTGCGCCCGCGGCCCGAAGCTTGGCGATGGCCAGGCTGACCGCCACGAAGGCGCCGGTGATCGAGGCGGTCCGCGTGCCACCGTCGGCCTGCAGCACGTCGCAGTCGATGCAGAGGGTGCGCGGGCCCAGTTTCTCGAGGTCCACCACCGCCCTCAGCGCCCGGCCGATCAGCCGCTGGATCTCCTGGGACCGGCCGTCGAGCTTGAGCTTCGAGATGTCCCGGGCCTTCCGATCCAGGGTGGAGTAGGGGAGCATCGAATACTCCGCCGACAGCCAACCACCGGCGACCTTCTGGTCCTTCATCCACCGCGGCACCGATTCTTCGATCGTGGCGGCGCAGATGACCCGGGTATTGCCCCACTCGATCAGGGTCGATCCCGCGGCATGCGGGGCGATGTGGTTCTGGAAGCGGATCGGGCGAAGCTGGTCGCTGCGACGCCCATCGATTCGGACGGTGTCAGTCATCGGGTCGGTGAGGCTGGGTGTTTCGGGCCAAAATGCAACCGGGGCCTGCGGTTCATTTTCACCTTTACGCTCAGGCTCCAGGTTCCGTAAAGCCTCGGCCCATGGATGAGTTGGGATTGCCGGACCGTCACCACGCCCTGGCCGCGGAGGGGTGGCTCGGGTTGGGGGATGCCGACGAGGCCGAGCGAGAATTGGGCCGGTTGAGTCCGGAGGGGGCCCGTCATCCCCTCGTCCTGGAGATCGAATGGAGGATCCATTCGGAGCGGAAGGCCTGGCCGCAGGCCCTCCGGACCGCTCAGCGCTTGGTCGAGGCGGTCCCGGACCTGCCCTCCGGCTGGATCCACCAGAGCTACAGCCTTCACGAACTCCGGCGCACCGAGGAGGCGTTCCAACTGCTGCAAACGGTGGTCCTCCGTTTTCCCGGCGAGAGCGTCATTCCGTACAACCTGGCCTGTTACGCCTGCCAATTGGGTGAGATGGACGCGGCCCGGCGTTGGTTGGCCCAGGCGGTGCAGGTGGGGGGCAGGGCGACGATCCGCCGGATGGCCGAGGACGATCCCGATCTCCTCCCCTTGAAGGGGTTCTTGGGGAAGCTTTGAGTCCCTGGTTTCGAATAACTGAACCCCAGAATCGTCTGGACTGATAGCTTGTGAAAAATTTCACGAACTCGCTTGACCCCGGTTGGGCCAAGTCTAGCGTCCGGTCACCTGTACGGTCTGAAAGGGAAAACGAAATGAACAACACTCTGAAATTCGCCGCTTCGGTGGCTGCTTTGGCTGCTGCCAGCACGTTCGGTGGCGAAATCACCGGCAAGATCAAGCTCAACGGCGAGGCTCCTCCCGCCAAGGAAATCACCCCGATCAAGGGTGACAAGTTCTGCGGGGCCCTGCACACCAAGCCGGTCATGACCCGCACCTACGTGGTGGGCGCCGACAAGGGGTTGGCCAACGTGGCCGTCTACATCAAGGCGGGTCTGCCTGCCGGCAAGACCTACAGCGCCCCGGCGACCAAGCCGGTGATCGATCAGGTCGGTTGCGTCTATGAGCCCCTCGTCACGGTCGCCATGGTCGGCCAGACGGTGGACATCAAGAATTCTGACGCGTTCATGCACAACGTGAACTGCCAATCCAAGGTCAATAAGGGCTTCAACTTCGCCCAGACCACCCAGGGTCAGGTCAACCCCAAGGTGTTCGAGAAGTCCGAGACGGCCATCAAGCTCATCTGCAACGTGCATCCGTGGATGGCGGGTTACCTGCACGTCTTCGATCACCCGTTTTTCGCGGTTTCCGACAAGGACGGCAATTTCGCCATCAAGGGTGACCTGCCGGATGGCAAGTACACCGTCGAGGCCAACCACATCAAGGCGGGCACGGTGAGCGGCGACATCGAGGTCAAGGGTGGCAAGGCGACCCTGAACCTGGAGCTGGCCGTCAAGTAATCCCGGTTTCTGATTTTTCGGCGAAGGCCGCGGCGTGAACCGCCGCGGCCGTTTTGCATGCACACCCACTCTTCTCCAGACCAGCACCGTCCCTGGTTGTTCCGCTATGCCGTCGTTGTGGCGCTGGCGACGCTGGGGCTCGTGTGCATTGGGGGATTGGTGACCAGCAAGGGAGTCGGGATGGCGGTGCCCGACTGGCCCACCAGCTTCGGCTACAACATGTTCGCCCTGCCCATCTCGATGTGGATGACTGGCGGGGTTTTCCACGAACATACCCATCGGGTCTGGGCCTCTGGCGTGGGGTTGTTGGTCGTGTTCCTGACCCGGTGGACCGCGGGCCATGACGCCCGGAAACTGCTGGCCCGGGTGGGTGCGGTGGAGATCGCGGCGGGCCTGTTGCTGATGCGCGTGAATCCCCTCTGGAAGGGTGAGGCCCATTTCCTTCTCGGGATCGGCGGAGTGGTCCTGGCCGCCGCAGCCGTGGGCTGGAAGAACGCTCCGGCCTCGCGGCTCTCCGTCCGTTTGGCCTGGGCGGCCTTCTGGTTGGTCCAGATCCAGGGCAGCCTGGGGGGGCTCCGGGTGGTCCTCGATTCCTGGGCCATCGGCGGCACTACCGGCGGGGTGGTTTTCGGGATGATCCACGGTTGCCTCGGACAGGTGTTCTTCGTGCTGGTCAGTTGCCTGGCGATGTCCCTTTCCCGGGGATATCCCCGCTGGATCAGGGACATCGGCTCATCGGCTCGGTTTGCCGGGAGTTCGTGGGTGTTCCTGGGAACCTGCCTTGTTTTCGGTCAACTCCTCCTCGGCCTGTGGATGCGCCATCAGCATGCCGGGTTGGCCATCCCCGACCTCCCGCTGGCCTACGGCCAGTGGTGGCCGCGAACCGATCCGGAGTCGCTGCTGCGCTACGCCAGTCGCCGCGAGGGCATCGACGCGATCACTGCGCTCCAGATCCACATGCACCTTTTCCACCGGATCAACGCGGTGCTGGCGGTCTCGGCCATCGCGATGGCCTTCCGCGCTTCGAGGCGCGTGCCCGCTGGCATGCCTCTCCGGGTGCTGGGAACAGCGTGGATGCACCTCGTCCTCGTCCAGTTCGCCCTCGGATTGTTCACCGTCATCACCGACCGGGCCGCCGACGTGGCCACCGCCCATGTGGCGGTCGGGTCGCTCACCCTTGCCTTGGGTTCTTGGTTCTCCTGGGCGGTCCGTGCGCAGCAGGCGACGCGGAATGCCGGTGTTTCGGAGAGCCTCCCGGAGTCGGGGCTTCCGCAAAGTTCCGCCGTCGGCTAAATGCCTTTTCCTGTGAGCGCCGTCACCCCCATCGCTCCCGTCGATCCGTCCGGGCTCCCGTCCTGCGGGCGCTCCGTCCGGGCTTGGATCACTGTTGGTAGCGATCTTGTGAAGGCGCGCCTGACCCTGATGGTCGTGTTGACCACCTGGATGGGGTTTTCGCTGGCATCGTCTCCGGCTTCCGACGGTTGGACCTGTCTGCACGCCATCGTGGGCACGTCGCTCCTCGCAGCAGGGGCCTCGGCGTTGAACCAATGGTGGGAGCGCGACCTCGACGCGCTCATGAGGCGGACGGCATCGAGGCCGATTCCCGCCGGAATCCTTTCCCCGCTGACGGTGTTGGCCTTCGGTGTCGCCGTGTCGATCCTGGGGTTGGCCTGGTTGGCGCTCTCGGTGAACCTGTTGACGGCGTTCCTTGGGGCGGTGACGTTGGCGATCTACGTCTTCGTCTACACCCCCCTCAAGACGACCACCGAACTGAACACCTGGGTGGGCGCCATTCCGGGGGCCCTGCCGCCGCTGATGGGATGGACTGCCGCGACGGGCGAACTCGGGGCAGGGGGGTGGGCTCTTTTCGCCATCCTGTTCTTCTGGCAATTGCCCCATTTCATGGCGATCGCCTGGTTGTACCGCGATGAATACGCCCGGGCGGGGTTCCGGATGCTTTCCGGCGGCGACCCGGACGGACGGCGTTCCGCCTCGTCGGCGATCCGAAACTCCATTGCGCTCCTGTTCGCAAGCGTCGTGCCGTTCCTCCAGGGGATCAGCGGGCGGATCTATCTTTCTTTTGCTCTTGTCCTGGGTGGGTTGTTCCTCGTCCAAGCGATCCGGTTCGCGTTGTTGCTCAATGCCAACTCGGCCCGGCGCCTCTTTTTCGCCTCCATCTTCTACCTGCCGGTGCTGCTGGCGGTGCTGGTCATGGATCGATCTAAGGAAGTGCCTTCGAAAAGCTCATTCCTTCGCG
>CAIOKD010000034.1 GCA_903858835.1 uncultured Verrucomicrobiota bacterium | reverse complement strand
TCACAACTGCGAGTCGGGGTGCTTGTGGTCCAGTTGCTTCGGCCGGCGGTCCACGGTGTCGGTCGGGATCTTGTCGGCGAATTGACCGGTGTCGCCCAATTCGGCCTGAAGCCTGACAATCCGCGCCTTGAGGTCGGCCATCACCGCCTGCGAGGCAGGATCACCGGCCAGGTTCTTCATCTCGTTCGGATCCCGGACCAGATCGAAGAGTTCCCATTGGTCGATCTTCCAGTAGTGGATGAGCTTGTGGGTGGCCGTGCGGACCCCGTAGTGGGCGCGGGTGTTGTGATGGCCCGGGTCGTGGTAGTAGCGATAATACACCTCCTGACGCCAGCCCTTCGGTGACGCGCCATCGAAGAGCGGACGCAGGCTCCGGCCATGCATGTCGGCCGGGATCGCGGCCCCCGCGAGGTCGAGGAAGGTCGGCGCGAAATCGCAGTTCACCGCGAGGGCCTCGCTGACCGTCCCCGGCCGGATGTGGCCCGGCCAGCGCATCAGGAAGGGCATCCGGAACGACGGCTCGTACATGAAGCGCTTGTCGTACATCCCGTGATCGCCCAGGAAAAACCCCTGGTCGCTGGTGTAGATCACCACCGTGTTCTCCTTCAACCCGTTGGCATCCAACCAGTCGAGCAATTGGCCGACGCTGTCGTCCACACTCTGCACGCAGCCCAGATAATCCTGCAGGTAGCGGTTGTATTTCCAGCGGTCGAGGGCCTCGCCCTTCAGGACCCGCTCCTGCCCGTTCTCACGCACAGTGACCTCGGCGGGCACCTGCCCCATCCAGCGCTGCCGTTCCGAGGCGGACAATCCTTCGGGAGGAACCATCTTGAGGTCGTGGCGGGTCAGATTGCGGAACACAGACTGGTGGTTCTGCTTCAGCCCGTCGGCCCGGCCTTCGTAGGTGTCGCGAAAGGTCGGCGGTTCGGGAAACTCGCGTCCGGCAAATTCGCGGCGGTACTTCTCGGAAGGCGTCCACTCGCGGTGCGGCGCCTTGTGATGGCACATCAGGAAGAACGGCTTGTCCTTGGGGCGGTTCTTCAGCAGGTCGAGGGTCAACCCGGTGATGATGTCGGTGACGTAGCCCTTGTAGATGCGGTGGCCCGTGCGGTCATACAGGATCGGATCGTTGTAGCGACCCTGCCCCGGGAGGATGTTCCAGTCGTCGAAGCCCTGAGGATCGGAGCCGAGGTGCCACTTGCCCAGCATCGCCGTGTAATAACCCGCCTGTTGAAGGCGGTGGGCCACCGTGGTCTTGGTGGGATCGATGTCGTTGAACACCGGCACGCCATTGCGGTGGCTGTACTGTCCCGTGAGGAGAGTGGCGCGGCTCGGGGTACAGATCGAATTGCCGGCGAAGCAGCGGTCCAGTCGCAATCCCTGAGCGGCCAAGCGGTCGAGGTTGGGAGTCCGATTGATCCGGCTGCCATACGCGCTGATGGCATGGGCGGCGTGATCATCGGTCATGATGAAGAGAATGTTGGGCCGATCAGTGGCCGGGGCGGCCACGGCGACCCAGGCAGCCATGGCACCCACGGTCGACAGCAAGAACCTGCGGATCATGGCGGGGAATCTCATGGCCGCAGGCTGCCATGCGACGGCCGCAGGAGGGAAGCCCAGGAGGAGCCCCGTTCGTGAGATCGGGCGAGGATCACAGACGCGATCCGCCAGGAATCGCCGATAGGACCGATCAGGCCGTGGCCGGGAGGCCAAGGCGCTGGGCCACCTCACCCGCAAGCACCTCATAAGCCGCCGCTCCGGCACTGTAGGGATCGTAGGCCATGATGGGCTTGCCGTGGCTGGGTGCCTCGGCCAAGCGCGTGGTCCGCGGGATGACCGTGTCGAACACCTTGTCGCCGAAATGCTGGCGGACCTCGGCTACCACGCTTTGACCGAGCCGGGTGCGGGCATCGAACAGGGTCATCACCACGCCCAGGAGTTCGAGGCCGGGGTTGACCCCGTTGTCGCGCACCTGGTTGATGACCCGCGTGAGCATGGCGATGCCCTCCAACGCGTAGTATTCGCACTGGAGAGGCACGATCAGCTTGTCGGCCGCGGCGAAGGAATTGAGGGTCATGATGCCCAGCGACGGGGCGCAATCGAGCAAGATGACCTGGAATCGGCCGGAATCCTTGAGGGGCTGTAGAGTCTTGCGCAGACGGAGGATGGAATCCTCGACGCGAGCCAGCTCGACCTCGATGCCGCAGAGGTCGAGTTCGCTACCGATCACCGAGAGATTGGGATAGGCCGTGGGTCGGATGCGGTCCTCGAGGCTGCCTAGGCCCAGCAGGGGCCGATACACGCTGCCGCCCTCGCTCTTCTCGAGCCCGAGTCCACTGGTGGCGTTGGCCTGCGAATCCAGATCGATCAGCAGCACCGAATGGCCGCGCATCGCCAGGCCCGCGGCGAGATTGATGCTCGTGGTTGTCTTGCCCACCCCCCCCTTCTGGTTGGCGACGGCGATGACCTGTGCAGACATTCTCCCCACAGGATCGCGCCGGAAACACCCCGGGCGCAACGCGGAAGAATAAAAGCCCCGGATCCCCACGGTCGACCGCCGCCCCGGACGGGAGGATTCGCGGAGCTTGCCTTCAATGACCCGGACGGCGGTGGGAGGGTTGGACCGCGGCGATCCCCCGGGCATCGATGGCCCGGGGGCGGACGCCTCGCATCGGCAGATTCCAGGTCTCGCAGGCGGCCGCCCTCGCGGGGCCGGCGTTGCGACGGCGGAATTTGAGTTGCTGCGGCGGCAGCACCCATTCCCTACCCTCACGCTCCACCAGGCGGAGGTCGCCGGCCAGATGGCCGACCACACGGACCTGGAAACCCTCGGTGAGCCCCTCTGGCAATCGCCCCCCGCCAGGGATCAGCTCCACCACCTCGCCGCGCTCCTCCTCGAATCGATCGTTGATCTTCATGGCGACGATTCTGGAACACACCGTCAGACAATGGGTGTCCTAGGGTGTTTTTTCCGTCACCCAGGATTCACACAGCGGGAAACCCCGTTTTTCGGGGCTTTGGCCCGAGTCGGAGGATCCGGAGACGATTCGGCTTGAACCCGGAGCGCCCGCACCGCATGAAGCATATCCGTGCTGGACAGCGCATCGGACCCGATCGGCGCGAAGCCCCAAGGCATCGCGAAATCCCCCCGCAAACCCCGGGGCAACGCCTCGGCGACCAGAGACGATCCCGAGAAACCAAGGATCAAGAACTACGTTCTCGATACCAACGTCCTGCTGCACGATCCGAACGCGCTGCTCAACTTCCAGGACAACCATGTCCTCATCCCGATCGAGGTGCTGGAGGAGGTGGACAAGTTCAAGCGCGAGACCAGCGAACGCGGCCAGAACGCACGGACCGTCTCCCGCCGCCTCGACGCCCTGCGCCGAGAGGGCAACCTGAACAAGGGCGTCACCCTGGCCAACGGCGGGCGACTGCAGATCGTCTTCCTCTCAACCCCGAAGGAAGGCCCCGCCCGGGACGTCATGGCCGCGGGCAGCATGGACAACCGAATCCTTGCCCAGGCCCTGGCCATCCAGACGCACCAGCGTTCACGCCCCACCATCCTGGTCACCAAGGACATCAACCTCCGACTCAAGGCCGACGTCTATGGACTCGCCGCCGAGGATTACGAGACCGACCAGGTCAACCTGAAGGACCTCTACACGGGGATGTTCGAACTGACGCTGCCAGCCGCCGCGCTCGGGGAACTGAAGCTCAACGGCGAGGTGGCTTTGCCCAAGGGACGGGTCCGGTTCCCCAACGAATACTGCACCCTGGCCGAAGAGGGGAACCCCAAGCGCACCGCGCTGTGCAAGGTCGATGCGACGGGAACCAAGCTCATTCCTCTGCAGGACTGCCAGAACGTTTGGGGCATCAAGCCGAAAAACCGCGAGCAGCATTTCGCCCTCGACGCCCTCCTCGATGAGCGGGTCAAGCTCGTGACGCTCATGGGCAAGGCCGGCACCGGCAAGACGCTGCTGGCCCTCGCGGCCGGACTCAAACGGACGGTCAACGACCGTGAGTTCCGCAGGCTCGTGGTGGCCAGGCCGACCATCTCGATGGGCAAGGAACTGGGCTTCCTGCCCGGTTCGCTCGACGAGAAGCTCTCGCCCTGGATGCAGCCGATCCACGACGCGCTGGAAATGCTGGGCGACTTGAACATGGGCCACGAGCATCGCCGGACCGCCGACATGCTGCGCAGCGGCACCATCGTCGTGGAGGCCCTGAGCTACATCCGCGGCCGCAGCATTGCCCATCAATTCATGATCGTGGACGAAGCACAGAACCTGACCCCGCTCGAGGCGAAGACCATCCTCACCCGCGTGGGCCACGGGACCAAGATCGTGCTCACCGGCGACCCCTACCAGATAGACAACCCCTACGTGGATGTCGCCTCAAATGGCTTCAACTACATCATCAGCCGCTTAAAGGAACAGGCGCTGGCGGCCCATGTGGAACTCCAGCGGGGCGAACGCAGCGAATTGGCCGAACTGGCCGCGAACATCCTCTGAGCCCGCGGCCCATCCCAAGCATGGCCCATATCGGGCATGCCCTCGGACCGTTTCAGAGCCGGAAGGCGCTGATCCCGATGACCGTCCCCGCCAGCCCCAACCCCAGCCCGATGTACCAGAAGAGTCGCCAGCGGGAGAGGATGGCCACGGAGCAGACCACCACCGCGATCTGAAGGGCCAATGCAGCCTGGTCGCATCGGTCGTTGATCTTGCCGTTGGCCTCGGCCGCCGCCTCGAATTGCTCGGCCTCCTTCTTGATGTCGCCCTTCTCGGAATCGTAGCGCTTGGCGGTGGCGTTCGCCTTGTCGATGGAGGCCGTCAGGGCAATTCGCCGGGCAGACGCTTCCACCCCTTCGAGGGGTACGGCATTCTTGAGGTGGGATAGAACCTCCAATTCCGTCTCATAGAGATTCTGCTTGATGCTCTTGGACTGGTAATAGCCCCAGCGATTGGCCGCCTCACTGGTCTTGATGATGGCGTCGGTCTTGGCGTTGTCGCCCTTGTTCTCGACGACTGCGATGATCACCGCCAACAGGGCGATGGTGATGGCCACCTGTTTGCTGAAAGGGTCTTGGGCCTCGGGGATTTCAGGGGTTTCAGACATGGGTTTCTTCGAGTGTGGTCTTCGGAGGCAGGTCGACCGTGTACCCTGTGCATCGGATGCAGGTCGAACGTGGCCTCGTCAAGCCGATGGGATGATTTTCTTGGATCAAGGGGACCGGAGGGACTCAAAACCAGATGAACGGAGAACGACGCCGCCCGGTCATCAAAAAGCCCGCCATCCTCTCCGGAAGGCGGGCCTTGAAAATCAAACGATTAGACAGAGGTGATCAGTAACGATCGCCACCACCACGGTCGCCGCGCCAGCCGCCGCCGCCACCGCCGCGATCACCGCGGTCGCCGCGCCAGCCACCACCGCCGCCGCCGCCGCCACCGCCGCGATAGCCGCCACCGCCACCACCGCGATAGCCACCACCACCGCCACCGCCGCGGAAGCCACCACCACCGCCGCCGCCGGGAGGACGCTCCTCACGGGGACGGGCGATATTCACAGTCAACGCACGGCCGCCCAGATCCTTGCCATGGAACATTTCCACGGCGCGGTTGGCCTCATCCGGAGTCGAGAACTCGACGAAGGCGAAACCACGGGACTTTCCGGTCACGCGATCGAGCATCAGGTTGACGTTGGTGACCACACCGGCCGCCGAAAAGTGATCCTGGAGGTCACGTTCCTGCGTCTGGTAGGACAGGTTTCCCACAAACAAACGGGAATTGTTATCCATACGACTTTTGGCCGCTCTTCAACCGAGTGAGGGAAACTGCACCAGCAGACTTCAATTGCGGGGACTTGACTAGAGCGACCTCCACAAACCGTCAACGTGACGCCGACACTACATGTTCCAAACGGACGGGTGAGGTATAGCAATCCAATGTAGTTGGTCAAATGTATATTAGTAGTGATTTCAAACCCAAGAATCCCTTTGTTGGAATCTCCATAGGGCGGATACGTATTCCACGGAGGCACCGATACTGATTTATCAGAAATCATCCGCGACCGGCTTTTCCCATCAGAACGCCGGCGGATTCCCTGCCGGTAAATTCCCTGATTGGGCAACCATCCTCGGGTTCCCCGCTTCGGGATTCCCTGGCGAGCTAATCTGGGTTTCCATCGATCCCATTCCCATGATCCCCCTCCATCCGCTACGCGCCGGCATCATCGGCACCGGCTTCATCGGGCCCGTCCACATCGAGGCCCTCAAGCGCCTGGGCGTCCAGATCAACGCCGTCTGCGGTTCGACGGCCTCCGCCAAGGAATGCGCCGCGCGATGGGGCATCCCGGAGGTGCACGGGGATTATGATGTCGATGCCTTGGTCCGATCCCCGAACGTGGACGTGATCCACATCACCTCCCCGAACAAGGCCCATGTGGCGCAGTGCCTGAAGGCGCTGCGGGCGGGCAAACACGTCGTCTGCGAGAAGCCCCTGGGCATGAATTCCAGGGAGACAGCCCGGGTGGTCGCAGCCGTCCAAAAACCCGGGGCCCCGGTCTTCGCGGTCAACTATATGTGCCGGTTCTTCCCCGCGATCCTTCAGATGCGGGCGATGGTGGCCCGGGGCGACCTGGGGCGGATCATCCACGTCCAGGGGCATTTCTTCCAGGATTGGCTCCTTCACGACACCGACTTCAACTGGCGCCTGCTGGCCTCCGAAGGCGGCAAATTGCGGGCCGTGGGCGACATCGGCACCCACTGGATCGATGCGGTGTCGTTCATCATCGGCAGCCGGGTCGAGCGGGTCTTCGCCCATCTCGAGACCTTCCACAAGACCCGCTTTCGGCCGAAGGGAGCGCTCAAGACCTTCGCCAAGGCGGATCCGGACTCCCGGATCCCCTACCGGGTGGACACCGAGGATTTCGGCAGCGTGCTGATGCGTTTCGGGAAGTCGGACCACGGGTTCTCCCAGAATGTGCACGCCAACGCCTCGATCTCCCAGGTGGCCGCGGGCTGGAAATGCAGCCTTTTCCTGGGCATCTACGGCACCGCGGGCAGCGTCCGCTGGGATTTCCAGCAGCCCAACGAGATCGTGGTGGGCCGACGCGACGGGCCCAATGAGATCCTCCAACGTGGGACAACCGGATTCCTCGACGATGTGGCCGGGTTCACCGACACCCCGGGAGGCCATCCCGAGGGATTCCCGGACAGCCACAAGATGCAGTATCGGGCGGTGTACGAGCACATTGCCAGCGGGCGCAAGACCCCGGTGCTCTTCGCCACAGCCGACGACGGTCATCACGAGGTCCGCCTGTGCGAGGCGGTGCTGCGTTCCAGCAAATCAGGAGCCTGGGTCCGCCTTTGAGGGGCGCGGACCGGTTGGACAAGGCCGGCGGCGCGGGCGATCAATCCCGGAGGGGTTTCTTCCAGATCGGGACCACCCGCTTCATCTCATCGATGAGCCACTGGCAGGCTTGGAAGGCCTCGGCCCGGTGGGGTGAGACCACCTCGACCCACAGCGAGGCCTCGCCGACCGCCACCCGCCCGATCCGATGGACCAACCGGACGGATTCCACGGTCCCCCTCTCGGCCAATCGATCAAACAGGAGGTGGAACTGATGCTCGGCCATCGGAACGAAGCAACTGTACTCGAGGGCCGTGATCGGATCGCTCCCTTCCAGGCCGCGAACCACGCCCGCGAACGACACGGCCGCTCCCATGCCCGGCGAGAGCGTCCGGCCCGACACGAGGGCCGGTTCGGCGATCGGATCGACGGTGATGGAGAGACTTCGTGTCATCCGCCTTGCACCGGGGGGAACAATGAGACGCTGTCGCCATCGGCCAGCACATGATCCGCATCCTGGTATTCGACCCCCACGGCGATCAGCGTGGAACGACGCAGGTCGGCCAGCGCAGGATGGGACCGGTAGAGGGATTCGAGCAGCAACCCCACCGTGGCTCGCTCAGGCAGCGTCACCGAGGTCTCGGCACAGCCCGCCAGATCCGCGAAGTAGGACCAGAAGGTGACTCGGATTGTCATGCCGAGCCCCTCTTGGGCTGGACCGGACCCGGGGCGTAGACCTCGGGCTTGAGGACCCCGACGAACGGTAGGTTCCGGTAACGTTCCGCGAAATCCAGCCCATAGCCCACGACGAACAGGTTCGGGATCCGGAACCCGACATAATCGGCCTCGAAGGTACCGACACGGCGCTCCTTCTTGTCGAGCAGCACGCAGGTCCGGATCGATGCCGGACGGAGGGCAGCGATCCGATCGGTCACAGCTCGGAGGGTCTTGCCGGTGTCGAGGATGTCGTCGACCACCAGCACGTGGGCGCCGCGCACGTCCAACTTGAGTTCCTTGTTGAACACCAGGTTTCCGGACTCCGTGCCGGCCCCGTAGCTCGAGACCCCCAGGAAGTCGACCCGCAGCGGAAACGGAAGGCGGCGCAACAGGTCGGCGAGGAACAGCACCGTGCCGCTCAGCAGGGAGACCACGAGGACATCCCGACCCGCATAATCACGCGCGATCGCCCGGCCCATGGTGGCGATACGTTTTTGAAGCTCGACCTCCGGGATGAGGACCCCCGCCAGGTCGGATCGATGGCTCGGAGGGATGCGGCGGTTGAGGTCCTTGGCGAGGCGCGGTTTGGACAGCGGCATGGGAGTCTGGGTGGTTGGCTGGGCCGGGATGGCGGCCTCGGTCTGAGGCACGCATCGCCGGGGCGTCGGGCCGGAACGCCGTGCGATGACTGCCACAGCCCGGTCACCTTGTCCAATCTGCCGGCAAGGAGCACCGATCGCCACGGCCCCCAATACCTCAGATATGGCGGGAATCGTCGGCATCCTTGGCTTGATAGCCCGAGTCCTGACGCTTGAGGTTCACCTCGTTCTTCTTCACGTAGGCCGCGAAGACATCGTCGGCGCTCATGCCCAGGACCTGCGCCATGCTGATGAGGAAATGGAGGCAGTCCACCACCTCGACCCGAGCGTTCTGCTCGTCGAACTTCTGGTACTTCGCCCACCACTTCCAGGGGACGCTGTCGGTCAGCTCGGCCAACTCCTGCGACAGGGCACGGCAGTAGTTGAGGATCCACTGGGTCTTCTCGGCCTCGGTCATGGCATCGGTGTGGACGCCGATCCGGGCGTTCAGGGCCTTCTGCATCCGGAAAAGTTCGCGCAACTGGTCGGGTGTCTCCATGGCCCCGGAGAATCGCGGCGGGGCGGTCCCGGCGGAAGCGCAAAAGAGCCTCCGGGACCACTTCCGGAGGCGACAACCCGGCCCGGCTCGGATTCCATCGGGCCGCCCGGGCATGAACCGCAGCGCCACCCCATTGGAACACGAGACGGCGATCCTGCTGGCCCGCCATGAGCGGGAGCCCGAACACGCCCGGCAGGTCACCCGACTCGCCCTGCAACTGTTCGATGGGCTCCGCCCGCTCCACGAGTACGGGGCGACCGAACGTCGGCTGCTGGAGTGCGCGGCCCTGCTGCACGATACCGGTTGGTCGGTGACCGGGCCGTCGGGGCGCGGACACCACAAGGCCTCGGCCCGGCTCATCCGGGAATTCCCGTGGAAGGCGTTGGCCCCCGACGAGGTGCGTTGCGTGGCCGCCACGGCCCGCTATCACCGCAAGGCCCTGCCCGATCCTGGTCATGACGATCTCCTCGGCCTGTCGCAGGCCGACCAGGCCCGGGTGCGCTGGATGGCCGCCTGCCTCCGCACCGCCGACGGGTGGGACCGCCGGCACCTCCGGGCGGTCGACCGCATCACCGTGGTCCACTCCGGGGATCGCGTCGAACTGCGGGCGGAAGCCTCGGACCGGATCGATGAGGAATGGTCCGCGGCCGACCGGAAATCAGACCTACTCCGGAGCCTGCTCCCGGGACCGCTGACCCTGTCGGTGGTTCGTCCGGGGCACAGGACGCCGGAACCCTAACCCGCCCCGGAATCCATGCCCCGCATCGAGCCCCTCCCTCCGAAGGCCCTGTGCGCCCACTGCCAGGGTCCACTGCCCCAGGCCGATAACCCGGGGAGCGACCGGTTCTGCTGCTATGGCTGCCGCCTGCTGGGCGACCGCCCCGCCGATGCCGGTGAACGCGATCCCGCCCGGAGCCGCGCCGTCTTCCGAATCCTCCTCGGTGCGGTGATCGCCAGCCAGACGATGCTCGTCGGCTTCGCCCTGAATCTCTCCGGGCCCGAGGGGATCGTGCGGCACGGCCTCCATGCCGTGCTGGTGGTCCTGACCCTCGCCGTCCTGGCTCTTCTGGGGGCTCCCCTGCTCCGCGCCGCCTGGGATTGCGCCTGTCGGCGGACTCTGGGCCTCGAACTGCTCTTCCTCTCAGGTGTGCTGGGCGCGTTCGGGGCGTCGATCCTGTCGAGTCTCCGGGGCTCTGGCCCCGTGTATTACGAGGTGGTGGCCGTATTGCTCACGGTCTACAGCGCGGGCAAGGCCCTCACGGCGGGAGCCCGGGAACGGGCGCTGCGCGAGACCCGTCGACTCGACGAGACCTTTTCCCACGCCCGCAGAATGGGCTCGCCCGAGGCGATGATTCCCGTACGGGACATCGTGGTGGGCGACCGGGTCCGGGTACTTCCGGGCGAACCCGTCCCCGTCGATGGCGTGGTGGTGCGAGGCGAGGGATTTGTCCGTGAAACGCCCCTGACGGGCGAACCCGAACCCGTGGTGCGACGGGTCGGGGACCCCGTGAAGGCGGGCGCCTTCAGCGAGGATGCCGAACTGGTCATCGAAAGCCGCAGCCAAGGCCTCCAACGAGGCCTCGATGCGCTGATCCGGCGGGTCGAGGCCGCCCGCGCCACGCTGTCGTCGAGCCGGGCCCAGGACCAGGCCGATCGTTTGGCACGGATCTTCCTGCCCGTCGTGATCCTGACGGCGTTCGGTGCCTTCGTCTGGGCAGGCCTGCACGGCGACTGGGAATCCGGACTCTTCCGCGGTCTCTCGGTGCTGCTGGTGGCCTGCCCCTGCGCCCTGGGCCTCGCGACTCCGCTGGGCCTCTGGCAGGGCATGGCCACCCTGGCCGCACGCGGACTCGTGGTGAGGGACGCCCGGGCGCTGGAGCGCCTCGCCTCGGTGACCCTCGCCGCCTTCGACAAGACCGGGACGCTCACCGAACCGAGGCTGAGCCTGGTCGATGTGGTCACCGTGGGCGATGCGACCGAACGTGCCTACTGGATGGCGGTCATCACCGAGGTGCAGTCCCGCAGCCATCACCCGATCGCCCGCGCCTTCCACGGGCGGAATCCGCATCCTTCGGGAAACATCAGCGTTGAGGGATTCCGGGGGGTCCCGGCCCGAGGGGTCGAGGCCCGCGTCCGCGTGGGATCGGAACCGGCCCTGACGGTGCGCATCGGCGGGCGGGACTGGGCCTGGGAATCCGGGAGCGACCCCGCCCTCGAGGCCCGCCTTTGCGGCATGGGGAGCCGGGTGTGGGCATCAGCGGCAGGTCGGCCCGTGGCGGTGGCCCTGGTCCGCGAGCGTCCCAGATCCTCCGCCGCCGCCACCCTGGAAACCCTGGAACGGCTGAGCGTGACCCCGCGGGTGCTGTCCGGCGACCGACCCGAACGAATCCGAGAGGTGCTGCCCGGCATGGCCGCCCTGGAGGCGGACGGCCGGCTCAACGGCAGCCTGAGCCCGATCGAGAAGGCCGAGAGGGTCCAGCGTTGGCAAGCCGAGGGGCACCGGGTCCTTTTCATCGGGGATGGGGTCAACGACGCCCCGGCGCTGGCGGCCGCCGATGTCGGCATCGGCTTGCTGGAGGGGGCGCCGCTGGCCGCAGCCACCGCCGAGGTGATCCTCTGCAGCGGAGATCTCCGCGAAATCTCGGAGGCCATCTCCCTCGCCCGGAGGGTTCGCGATTCCATCCGAGGGAACCTCCGCTTCGCCGTGGCCTACAACGGCATCGGCATGGTCCTGGCCGCCACGGGAAACCTGCACCCGGTGGTGGCGGCCCTGCTGATGGGAGGCAGCAGCGCGGTAGTCGGATGGCGGGCCTGGCGGGGAGCCTCCTGCCACCCAGCGGAAGAGCAACCACACGAGCGCCGCCACCAGTGGCACCCCAGGATGCTGCGGGTCGGTTTCCTGCTCCAGGCGCCGTTGCTGATCTGGCTGGGCGACCTCACGCCCGGACCGGCGTCGCTGACGATCGTGCTGGCGATCCTCGCCGCTTGGTTCTCGACCCGAGCCCCAGGAAAGACGCCCGGGAAGATCACCCCGGGTCCAAGCTCCTCGGACTGGCGGCCGATGGTCTGGGGAATGATCGGGCCCGCAAACCTGGCCATGCTCGTGGGCTGGTGGGCCGATGCCGGCTTCGATCGAGTGATGCGTGAGGGGGTCTGCCTGTGCTGCTCGGGACACCGCTATTTCGGGTTCGGATCGGGAGTCCCATGGATGACCGTGGCGATGGTCGCAGCCGGCCTCCCCTTCATGAAGCCCGCGATCCTCGCCTGGCCCCGCGCCGGACTCCGGTGGGCTGTCGGGATCTCGCTGGCCGCGTCGATGGCATGGGGCATGGACTGGGGTGCCACCGTGGCCCTGCGCTGGGCAGGCCCGGGCCATCCCGGCCAATTCCTCATCGCCTACACCGGAATGACCCTCGGGATGCTGGGCGGCATGGTCTTCGCGTGCGCGCTGGTCGAGACCCTCCGTCGGAACCTCCGTCGGGGCTCCTCCTGAACCCGGACTGATCCCACGTTCCTGAGCTCCGTGGAGGTGTCGCAGGGATCCCGGTTTGCCCGGACGGCGATTCGGCACGATCCTGGACGCCGATGGCCAAGGAACCCCCTGCCCGTTTGAAGGAAGTCCGCGAGGCGTTGCTGGAACTCCACAAGGCCCTCCTGGATTCCGAGCGGGTCGGCTACGAGGCAGCGGTGGGACCGATCACTTCGCCGCAGCATTTCCTGAAACTGCTGTCGGGGGACCCCTGGTTCGCCTGGCTGCAACCCCTCTCGCGCCTGATCGTCACCCTCGACGAGGCCCTCGATGCACGCATCCCCCCGTCGACCGCAGAGGCGGAGGGATGGATGGTCCAAACACGCCGAATGCTCGTCGCCTCAGAAGAAGGCCACGGGTTTCCGCGCAGCTATTTCGAGGCCCTCCAACGCGATCCGGACGTGGTCTTCGCCCACTCGCGGGTCGTTCTGCTGCTGCGCTGAGGGGCCGGTACCCGCAGGTTCAGCGGGGCTGCTTCAGACGGGCGCGCACGAGTTCCGGCAGGTACTTGGTCGGCACCGAACCATGACTGATCACCGCCTCGTGGTACCGCCCCAACTCGAAGCGGTCTCCCATCTCCCGTTCGATCTGCTGGCG